>JAQBPR010000009.1 GCA_028287395.1 Bacilli bacterium | reverse complement strand
ATTTTTCTGCAGAGGCTCAAATTGGCGTAGCTGTTTCGGATTCACCGCTTGGACCATTCCAAGATTTGTTAGGACGTCCACTGATTCGGAAAGATGAGTATGCTTGTCAGAGCATTGATGCGGATTTATTTGTAGACGATGACAACCAACCCTATCTTCTGTGGGGGCAAGGGAAGTGCTGGATGGTTCCATTAGAATCTGATATGGTTACTTTCAAAACAGAACCCGTGCTGCTGTCAGAGCAATTATATAGAAATCGAGGCAAAGACCCGGAACAGTTTGATATTTCGATTTATAATGAAGGTCCGCATATGCAAAAAATCAATGGAAAGTATCTATTAACCTGGAGTAATTATGATACACGGGATCCACGATACCAAATTTGTTTTGCAACAAGCGAGCATATATATGGGCCGTATATCACTCCGGAAGACAATCGGGTAACCAAGGCCTCGGAATATGCCGTAGGCACCGGTCATGCTTCAATGACGTTCTATCAGGAAAATTGGTATTTATTCTATCATAGACTTGCAGATCCTGAACGATCTCTACTAAGAGAAACGTGCTGCAGTGTAATCGTTTTTAACGAAGAGAAGCCTTTTGTTGATGTAGATATGCAAATCGGTTCTGGTGCAAGAAATAAATAAACACTAATAACATGTATCGTGAAATTATTTTTTAAGCTATCACGCCGAATAATTGATTGAAGAGTTGAACGTTATTAGGGGCAGACAAATTTTTCAATTTGACCTGCCCCTTTTTGATCATATGCATCGTTTCAATGCCTTGAATCGTTTTCTTTGCAGTTTCAATTGATTTAAAACCAAGCATTGGATTTATCCTTTTCTTTATAAATCGATGATCCTGTTCGATCATATTATTCAAATATTTAACCTGCCTCATCAAAATCTCTTGAGGTAGTTCTTTGTTTTTCTTTAGAGTTCCGATAGCCGCGGGATAGGAAGGGTTTTTATCAACGGTAATCACTCTTGGTGTTTGCACGTGATCCAAAGCTAAAGCTTTCTGAAAAAAAAGTTCTGCGGCTCTCGCATCTCTTTTTTCACTAAGCATAAAGTCTATTGTTTTACCCGTTGAATCCACCGCGCGATAGAGATAGGTCCAATGACCTTTAACTTTGATATAAGTCTCATCGCAACGCCATGAATCATTCACTGGCTTTAGATGAGGACGGACCCTCTTTGATATTTCAGGAGAATATTCATGGACCCATCTCATAATCGTTGTGTGAGAAAAGGATATTCCTCGTTCAGACATTATTTCTACTAAATCTCGATAACTGAACCGATATTGAAGATACCATCTTACGGTTAGTAATATTATTTCCGACTCGAAATGTTTCCACTTGAATATATTTGAACTCTTTTCCATATTAATTTGCCCCATCTCAAGTTGTCCGTTCATTCAAGAATATCACGAATGAAATTCTTGCACCACAACCGGATAGCTTATCTATTTTAAAAGCTCAGCGCATCAACTACTTTTTGCTTTTCATGAAAGTCTACATGCGTATAGATGCCTGTCGTTGCTAAACTTTCATGACCTAATAGGTCTTGCAGTGTTTTTAAATCGGTTTTTTGTACCGAGTTTTGCAGCAACAACGTTGCAAAAGTGTGGCGCAAATGATGCAAACTAAATCGACGCTGCGGTAATCCAGCTCGCTCCAATTCATATTTAAAGATGCGGTGCAATCCACGTGGATTCAGCGCCTGATTATAACGATTGGTAAATGCAGGTTCACTGCCATGCAGCCGGTGTAAAGCCAATGTACTGCGATAATGCTCAAATAGTGGAAGAACGGAGGGATGCAAGGGAACCAACCGTTCCTTGTTGCCTTTGCCGTGAACACGAAGCGTTTGGTTTGCAAAATCAAACTGATCCCAAACCAAATCAACAATTTCTTGGCGACGCATTCCCGTGACGACGAGCAATTTAAACATCAGCTCATTTCGTAAGGAACGAGGAGAGGGTTCAACCATTTCTAAGGAGTGAAACAATTGCTTCACTTCAGCCAGCTTTAAATAAACAGGTAACTTTTTATCAGATTTGGGTGGTGAAATGCCGCCCATAAAATCCGTTTCCATCCACCGTTCCTTTTGGCAAAATTTACTAAACGATTTCAGGCAGGAAATCCGGCGCTGCAGCGTACGCGGTTTGTTTTTTTGGTTGATCACTTGTTCTTGAATAAATCGCCTGACAAGCGACGTACAGACCACAGCCAATTCATCGGAATGGTACAGCTGGCCTACAAATTGATGAAAAATCAACAAATCATAGGCATAGCTGCGGTATGTGTGCGGCGAACAGTTTTTTTCAATTTCAATGTAATGCAAAAACTCGTCAATGGCTGATTGCAATTTCATTTTTTAAAATGACCGCCGTAAATTTGAATTATCGGGACGCAACCGATAATTAGGGATCGTCCATAACAATTATAGGACGACAACGATACTTACGGTACGGCAACTTTCATTATCAGGACGTTTCACATACAAATGTCCGGATAATGATTCTTATCGGACCTTTGATGATGGACTTATGGGTACACCTCACTTTGTTATTTGTTTACATAATATATATTACGTTCGGGCATTTCGTTACTTATCGGGACGATAACATAATTATCGTACCGTCCCTGCAAATTATGTGCCGCGTCCCCGGGAGTTATGTGTCGCTCCCTTGAATTTAATTATTCCCGATAATGAATTATACAAACGGGTAAATGTGAAATTGTAATTTAGCCTGTACACATATGTTGATTAATGCTTCTGTTTGCCGGGTAAGATAGCGTAAATTATGCCGTTATACACCTTTTTTCTTGAAAGACTCAAATGCCTCTTTGTAATACATTTCTCCTAAGAAAAAAGCATCCGTAACATCCGTTTTAACCTTACGTAAATTAGATTTTCTAAGTCCACTTGAAATAAGTGGATTTATAACAAGAAAAAGATAATGATGTTCCTCAAAAAATTGCACTAAAGGGCGTTGATAATGTCATGTTGCTTCTAGAATGAGAGTAGGATGAAATACAAAACTGCTTTCAAGCTCTTGGGCTACATGAAGAAGCTTAGAAGCCTTCACTTGAAACTTCTGTTTGGTTACATCTAGCTGAACTGATTTAGAACATCATTGGACTATTGTATGAACAATTCTTCATTTTACGAAACCTCTAAGATGTGTTATGTTATGTGATAATTAACCACATTTTAAATGATGAGGTGTTCGATTGTGTTGCCAATCCAGAGAAGGCAGATTTTACATAATTATTTGGCTCGTCACGGTGGAAGTACAATCAAAGAACTCAGTGATCAATTCGGCGTTTCGGATATGACCATTCGACGTGATCTTGAACTCTTGGAGCATCAAGGGCATGTCGCACGATCCCATGGCGGGGCCATTTATGTCAACAAGCTTTTAGGAGAGCCTGCGCTACCGGACAAACAGGCGATGAACCCAGATGTGAAAGAGAAGCTGGCGTCATATGCCGCCGAGCGGTTCGTCTCTAATGGGGACGTCCTTATCATGGAGGGTGGAACGACAGTCTTGAGGATGGCAGCTTATCTCAAACAGTCTCAACTGACACTGATGACAAACGGATTGGATGCGCTTCAGCAGCTTAGGATGGCGGCAGAACGGAATACAATATTATGCTGCGGTGGCGTGCTGCGGGGTCCCTCAAGCACATTCGTAGGTCCGGTAGCAGAGTCCTTCTTTACTCAGTATCATGCTCATACTGCATTCCTGTCTGCACTATGTTTCACAGTAGATGCGGGATTTACAGATCCGAATCTGATGGATACCCAGGTAAAGAAGGCGATGATCCGTTCGGCGGCTAAAACTGTGATGCTCCTCGATTCCTCCAAAATGGGCAACCGGTCGTTTGCCACTGTTGCCCAGTTAGATGAAGTGTCGGTACTTGTGACGGACAGAGGGGTTCCGGAGCATGTTCGTCATGCTTGCGAGGAAGCTGGCGTGGAGCTGCATGTAGTGTAGATGTTAAAAAAATCTCTTTGCGGTTATCATATCGCAGAGAGATTTTTTTGTAGCTGTGTATGTTCAAATATGATATATTATGTTCTAATATGATAAATAATGTGAGAGAATGGTGAGATTGCTATGTATAACAAAGAGCCATCCATAGAGATTTTGGGGCGGGAGCAGGACGCATATCGTGGATATGCGGATATCGCAGAGGTCTTGCAGAAAAAAGTGAAAAACAATCGTAAAACCGTTGTCGTCATTGAATGTTATCCAGCCGTTCGGCAACAGGAAATTACAGTGGGGCTCAAAGCTTATCTTCAGCCTTTTACTGTTATTGACGTGGAAGCTGCCGCGCTAGACACAGCAGAGATGAATCGCAAGGTAGAACGTTTTCTTACGGATGATCGTGTATTCGGTTACATGTCCCCACTTCACATTGAGGAATTATATGATCTACAGAAATTGGCAATGCTTAGAGAACAAGTGGAAGCGGTGCAGGAGGGTATTGTCATCCTCATCGGCTTCGGTGCCTCGCTGGCATATACCGGTGACTTGCTCGTGTACGCGGATTTGACTCGTTGGGAGATCCAGCTTCGCTACCGCTCGAAGGAGTTCGGTAATTGGCTCGCTTATAACGAAGATGAGGATATGCTGCGTAAATACAAGCGGGGTTATTTCTACGAGTGGCGCATGGCGGATCGTCTGAAGCGGTCGTTGTTTCACCAAATCGACTATTATCTTGATACGAACATGCAGAATGATCCGAAGCTCGTGTCATGGGAGGCCGTACTGGATGGTATGGAGCAGGTTACGCGGAGGCCGTTCCGGCTCGTGCCTTATTTTGACCCTGGCGTTTGGGGCGGGTGTTGGCTTCAGGAGAAGCTATCTCTGCAGCCCAAAGAGCATCCTTATGCGTGGGGTTTCGATGGTGTGCCTGAGGAGAACAGCTTGTATTTGGACTTCGGTCCGATACGTATGGAAATGCCGGCGATAAATCTTATATTCCTTCAACCAAAGGCACTGCTCGGGGAGCGGGTGTATGCACGGTTCGGCGCAGAGTTCCCCATTCGTTTTGACTTCCTCGACACGATCGGCGGGCAGCCTCTAAGCCTTCAGGTACACCCGACAACCGATTATATCCAAACTCGTTTCGGTATGCCTTACACACAGGATGAGAGCTACTATATCCTGGACGCCAAGCCGGGCGCCGAAGTGTATTTGGGCCTCAAAGAGGGTGTAGTTCCAGAACAAATGCTGGAGGACTTGCGGAGTGCTGAGCGGGGAGACAGCCCGTTCCCAGCTAAACAGTATGTGAATGTATTTCCGGCTGAGAAGCATGATCACTTCTTGATTCCTGCAGGTACGATACATTGTTCGGGCAGCGGTTGTATGGTGCTCGAGATTAGTGCGACTCCCTATATTTTTACCTTTAAGCTGTGGGACTGGGATCGACTCGGTCTAGACGGCAAACCGCGTCCAGTTCACATCAAGCATGGCGCAGAGGTCATTGAATGGGATCGCACAAAGGCTTGGGTTGAGCGGGAATTAATAGGTCAGGTGGAGCAGGTGGCTGAGGGCAGCGGCTGGCGTGAGGAGCGGACAGGTCTACACGAATACGAATTTATTGAAACACGCCGCTTTTGGTTCTCCGAGCCTGTACTTCATAGGGGCAACGGCAGTGTTCAGATGCTGAATCTGGTTGAGGGTGAAGAGGCTGTCGTGGAAAGTCCGGACGGTATGTTCGATCCGTTCGTCGTGCATTATGCCGAGACCTTTATCGTACCCGCATCCATTGAGCGCTATGTCATAAGACCGAGTGGGCCGAGTACCGATCGGACCATTGCGATTATTAAGGCGTACGTGAAAGGCTAACGGACAACAGCTTCTAACGGAGGGATAGGATTATGAATAAAGGGATTTACCTGGCTTTCGATGTTGGTGGAACGTCGATTAAAGCAGGAGCGATCGATGCCTCAGGGCGGATCTTGGAGCACACCCTCTCACATTATGATTCAAAAGCGAGTGGGACAGCTGCGGAGATTCTGGATCATTTTGTTCAAATCGCTAACGATCTGTTGCAGCAAGCAGATCCCGATGGCCTTGAACGGATTGCCGGCATCGGCTACGCCTTTCCTGGACCGTTCGATTACGAGCAGGGTATCAGCTACATTCAAGGCTTGAATAAATTTGAGGCCCTGTATGGCATGCGTTTCGGTGACCGGCTGTTGGAGAGGATGCGATCGAATAGCCGGCTAGCCGAGAGGCTTATGTCGGAGGTCTTGCCGCGATTCGAGAACGACGCCGCCCTGTTCTCAATAGGGGAAGCGCACTATGGACAAGCTGCAACCTGTCAAAGGGCCGTCTGTCTTACCCTTGGAACCGGAATCGGCTCGGGTTTCGTAGAGGCTGGTCGTTTGATTAAGCATCGAGATGATGTTCCGGACAATGGGTGGGTCTATCAGTTACCATACCGCTCCAGCATAGCAGATGATTACATCTCGCAGCGCGGGCTGCTTCTGCTTGCTCGCGAGATGGGAATAGAACTGCTAGACCGGGACGTTAAACAGCTTGCTGAAGCCGCTATGCGTGGAGATGACGCTTCAAAAATGCTGTTCAATTCATTCGGCAGGTGTATGGCGGATGCACTGGAGGCGGTGCTTAAGACTTTCAGCCCCGATATCATCGTGCTCGGAGGACAGATATCCAAGAGCGGAGAGCTATTCGTTCCAAGCTTTAGTCGTGAACTTATTCACAGAGGGATTCAAGCATCTGTTGTCGTTAGCAACGATACGTTGCGAAATACGCTCCTGGGTATTTATCATACACTGCAAGAGCATCAGGGAGATGAAGCCGATGATCTCAGGTAAAAAGTCACAATATATCGTGAAAGAACTCTCAAAAATTATTAGCCGAAATATCAATTTCATGAATGATGAGGGAATTATTATTGCGAGCACCGACCAGTCGCGAATCGGTTTAGTTCACGAAGGCGCTCTGATCGTACTTAAAACGAAAAAAAAGTTATTGGTTAAAGAAAATCAATTTCCAGGATCGAAGGCTGGCATCAATTTGCCCGTTTATTTTGAGAATAGGGTCATTGGCGTTATCGGTATAACGGCAATTGAGCCAGAAATATTGAAGATGGCGGAAATTATCCGGAAGATGACGGAGATTTTAATCAAGGAACAGCTTATCGATGAGCGGAACGAAATCGTCAATCAATCCAGGGAGGTTTTTATCCGTGACTGGCTGGAGGGAAGATGGAAAGAAGATAAAGTACTCTCCTCGAAGGGGTGGATGATCGGTCTGAACGTGAATTTGCCCCGTGTTGCGATAACCGTCCATATTCATTACGATAGCGATATCCAACAAGGTAGAACGTCATTTGATCTCCAGAGGGAGCAAAATCTTTACAAAGGTTATTTGCACGAAGCTGTAAAGTTTAACGATCAAGATCTCATCATTCCTGTCGGTTTCATGAAATTTGCTTTGCTCATCACGTGCCAAGGCTCCAATGAAGAAAAGAGAAAAGAATTTATCACTCACAAAATTCAATATATTCATAGGCAAATTCCCAAATCCGACCATTTCACCATCTTGGTTGGTATCGGGGGTTATTATGATTCCATCCGGGGGGTGCCGATTTCCTATTTGGAATCGGAAAAAGCTGAATCGTATGCTAGTCCAACTGACGAATTGAATATTGTTTTTTATGACGAACTCCGCTTGGAACTGCTGTTGGATAGTGTTCCAAACGAAAGAAGCGCTAATTTTGTTCGGAGAACTTTGAATTTGGAAGCTTTCTCCGACCCAAAAGAAATTGTTGAAATGTTAAGTCTGTTCTTTGCTTGCAACCAATCCATCAATAAAACGGCGGAACGGCTTTTTATCCATAAAAACACGCTCCAATACCGATTAATTAAAATCAAGGAAATAACTGGATACGACCCAAGGGTATTTGAGGAGGCGGTGTTGCTCTACCTTGCACTTTATTTTAATCCGGAAAATGATGAAACGAAAAATAGGTACGAGTAACAATAATTTAAGATTTAATTGGCATATGATTGTTACTCGTACTATGTTATGCGCTTTCAAAACCTGCTACGATTGAAATACATCAAAGAGTAAAGGTGGTTTGACAGCTTATGACAACAGAAATATCAAATGCTCTTCTATCTAAACTTGATTTCATATACGGAAATGAAAAGGCTAACGTCATCTTTCAGCAAATCAATCGATTGCTTGCTCGCTATTCCGAATTATTGAAGGAGAAAGAAAAACGCTGGGTATCAGAAAAGGACGTCATGCTTATCACCTACGGCGATACGATCCGCAGCGAAAATGATGCGCCGCTTCAAACACTCAGGAGGTTTCTGCTGCGTAATTGCAAGGATATGGTATCGGCCGTACATATCCTGCCCTTTTACCCCTTTTCATCCGACGATGGCTTTTCGGTCATCGATTATCGTGAGGTCAACCCAGAACTGGGTAATTGGGATGATATAACGGAACTGTCGCATCACTTTGACTTGATGTTTGACGAAGTGATCAACCATATCTCCCAACAAAGCCGTTGGTTTCAGGAATATTTGTCGGGAAATGCGGAATATGCTGATTATTTTATCGAAGCCGACCCAGACGCTGATTACAGCAGCGTTACACGTCCGCGTGCATTGCCTTTGCTCACCAAGTTCAATACACCTTCGGGAGAAAAAAACATCTGGACAACATTCAGCGATGATCAGATCGATTTGAACTTTGCCAACGAAAAGGTGCTTCTTGAAATATTAGAAATCCTCCTCATGTACACAGCAAAAGGAGCTCGTTACATTCGTCTAGATGCAATCGGGTTTATGTGGAAAAAGCTTGGGACGACTTGCATGCACTTAGAAGAAACTCATGCGCTTGTACAAGTTATACGGAATGTATTAGAGTCTGCCGCACAAGACACAGTGATCATAACGGAGACGAATGTGCCTCACAGGGATAATATCAGTTATTTCGGTAACGGCTCAAACGAAGCACACATGGTGTATCAATTTCCACTGCCTCCACTCACTTTGCATACACTGCATACAGGCAACAGCAGCAAACTTCTGGAATGGGCCGATTCGCTTGAGACAACCACGAAAGAGACGGCTTTCTTCAATTTTCTTGCGTCACACGACGGTATTGGCGTCCGTCCGGTCGAAGGGATCTTGACTAAGGAAGAAGTGAATGCCATGGCTGAAAGAGTGCAGGAACACGGCGGATTTGTCTCTTATAAGGACAATGGGGATGGAACGAAGAGCCCTTATGAGTTAAATGTTAACTACTTAAATGCTCTTTCCCATCCGGATGATTCGATTCAACTTAAGGTCAAGCGGTTTAGCGCCGCCCATTCTATCCTCTTATCCTTTATGGGCATGCCAGCGATCTATGTTCATAGTTTGTTCGGGTCTCAGAACGATTTGGAGGGCGTGAAGGCAACTGGACGTTACCGCTCTATAAATAGAGAGCAATTACAATATGATCTGCTGCAATTGGAGTTGGAAGCTGAAGGTTCTCTCCGGAGGCAAGTGTTTCTTTCTCTTAAGAAGTTAATTAAGATTCGGACCGGCGAGCCTTGCTTCCATCCCAATGCATCCCAGCATGTCCTTAAGTGCGACGATCGGCTGTTCACCTTAGTACGAAAGTCTTCGGAAAGTGAAGAGGTACTAGTAGTTGCAAACATCACGAACGACCCGGTACACTTGCTCTTCTCGGAGTTGAAGGCAGGATGGAAAGACGGGGAAGCTGCATTAGATTTGATTTCAAGCCAATCCTTTAAGATAGAGGATTCCCTACAGCTCACTTTAGAGCCTTACCAGTTGATGTGGATTAAACGGCTTGAAGGGGGTGATAACAAGTGAGAATCATCATTTCTCCGGACTCCTTCAAAGGGTCCATGACCGCGATGAGCGCGGCGGACCAGATCGAAGCAGGCATACTCACCGTATTTCCTACCGCGCAAACCATCAAAATTCCGATGGCGGATGGAGGGGAAGGTACAGCTGAAACGTATCGGATGATTGCCGGAGGAGAAATGATTTGGCATGAAGTAATGGATCCCTGTAAACGGACCATTCGCGCCAATTACTGCTGGAGCGAACGAGATCGGACAGCGGTCATCGAGACGGCTTCGGCTTCCGGGCTAACCCTGCTTAAACAGATCGAACGCAAGCCGGATGTTCTCACCACCTTCGGAACGGGGCAGCTAATTCGTTTCGCCCTGGATCGAGGCGCTGTGAAAATCGTTATCGGACTTGGAGGCAGTGCGACAATCGATGCAGGTATCGGCTGTTTACAGGCATTAGGATTGAAATGTTTCGACCGGAATGGAAATGAGCTTATCGAAGGCAGCGTCCTTTTGGATGCGATCGCGCGGATCGAGTATGACCAATTGGATGTCCGTCTCAGCGAAGTCGAGTTGGTGATTGCATCCGATGTGAGAAATCCTTTGCTAGGACCGGAAGGAGCTGTCTACGTCTTCGGTCCTCAGAAAGGATTGCCGCCGCATGAATTAGTTGAGTTTGAACAACGAATGAGCCGTCTTGCCGAAATCGTGAAACATACGACAGGAAGAAACATGCGGAACAGCCCGGGTGCTGGAGCCGCCGGTGGATTTGGATTTGCCCTGCTTTCCTTCTTCCCGGATATAAAGATGATGAGCGGTTTCGAGCTGATTGCCAAGTTGAGTCGATTAGAGGAAGAATTGCAGGATGCCGATCTTGTTATAACAGGCGAAGGAAAATTTGATGCCCAATCGCTTTATGGCAAAGTACCGGTCGGCATTTCTAGATTGGCGAAGCCCTTAAACGTTCCGGTTGTCGTCTTTACGGGACTTTCCGAGGGGAACGAGGGCGCCATGCAAAGGGAAGGAATCCGAATGGTCATACCGATTATTGATCGGGTCATGACACTTGACGATTCTATGAAAAATGGTGAAATTCTGCTGAAAAGAGCGGTCATCCGGTTTTTCGAAACGATTCGCCTCGCCGGGCAGTTTGACGTCAGGGGGGTGAAAACTTGAAAATTGCGTTAGCCCACTTCAGAGTCGGTGAAACTGACGGTGTCTCCTTGGAAATGGAAAAGTGGAAAGACGTATTGAAGCGGATGGGTCATGAGGTGTTGTTTCTGGCGGGTAGCGAAGGACAAACACGGGCGTATGTGATTCCCGAACTTCATTATAAACATCCGATGAACGAGAAATTCGTATACAACGCCTATGACAAACTGATCGATTACAATTCTGAGAATGAATTTGTAAACGATGTCATGGCGTTCTCCGAAACAATGGAGAGAAAGCTTGTCGATTTTATTAAAACCGAAGAAATCGATTTGTTCATTCCCCACAACTTGTTCTCGTTAGGTTGGAGCTTACCTGTTGGTATCGCCTTAACCAATGTTCTAAAGACGACCGGTATCCCTTGTATTGCTCTTCACCACAATTTTTATTGGCAAAGAGAAAGATATTCAAAGCCGACTTGTCCCATGGTAAAAGAATGGCTGGGAAGTCTGTTTCCGCCGGACCTGCCTAATCTAACCCATGTGGTCACGAACCGTCTATACCAAGATGAACTAATGCAGCGCCGACAATTGAGTTCCGTCATTATCCCCAATGTGTTTGATTTTAATGGCGGGGCTTGGATCAGGGATGATTACAATGAATCGCTGCGTAGGGATATTGGAGTAGATGAAGAGGACATCATTATTTTACAAGCTACCCGGGTAACAGAGCGCAAGACGATTGAGATCGGAATCGATACCGTGGCACAACTGCAATCGAAATTAGAATCGCTTAAGTGTAGAAATGCCGTTCTTTATAATGGAAAACTGCTTTCGGAACGCAGCCGTCTTGTCTATGTACTTGCAGGTATGCCGGAATCCAGCTACGAATACACCGAAAAGCTGCGTATTAAAGCGGGATGCCTTGGAGTCGATTTGCGATTTATTAATCCTTTGATTAACCGCTCGCGCACTTATTCCAATGGACATAAGCATTACTCGTTCTGGGATGCCTACGTCATAGCCGATTTCGTAACCTTTCCTAGTGTGATTGAAGGTTGGGGCAACCAACTGCTTGAAGCTGTGTTCGCTCAAAAACCGCTCTTAATTTATGATTATCCCGTTTATGAGATGGATATCCGGGATTACGGGTTTGACTTTGTTTCATTGGGCAACACCCATCGCTTAGAGGCTGACGGGTTAGCGAGCGTCAACATCCGGAATGTGAAAGAAGCGGCAGAACGGATGGCGGAACTTCTTACCGATACCGACGCGTATAATCGGGTCGTGCAGCATAATTTCCAGATTGGCAAATCAAATTTTTCACACGAATCGCTTCACCTATTATTGGAAACATTAATTGAGGAGGTCAAAAAATGATCAAAAAGTCGGGGCTTATATTTATAACATGTCTAATGGTAATTTTGACGGCATGCGGCAGCACAAGTACAAACAACGGGTCGTCCGCAAGTCCGGCCGCATCAACTAATTCGGCTTCACCAGCACAAGGCAGTGGCAAGGTGACGAACATCAGCATGCAGATCGCATGGGCAAGCGATTCCGGCAGAGGTAAAGCGATCCGAGAAATACTCGACCAATTCGAGAAGGAAAATCCAGATGTAAAAGTGGATCTCCTCGGAGGCATCCAATACGGACAGAAACTGCTAACGCAAATCTTAAGCGGTAAATCTCCGGAAGTGCTTCAGGTCGCATACGGCGATGCCAAACCGCTGGCGACTCAAGGGGCATTCATCGATTTGACGAAGGACTTCGGAGCTGAGAAAGCGAATTACATGCCGCAAATTTGGGATCTGGCTGTAAATGACGGGAAGCTTTCCGGAATGCCGTGGCTAGGTCATACGATACAGTTAATTTATAATAAAACCTTGTTTGATAAAGCCGGAATTAAAACACCGCCGAAAACTTGGGATGAGCTTTATCAAGATGCCAAAAAGTTAACGGTAGACACGAACGGGGACGGAAAACCGGATCAGTTCGGGATTGGACTAGCAGGAAAACAGGGTCCTGATTTGGCATGGATGTATGGGTTGACCGCCGCCCAGGCCGGAGCCAAGCTAGTAACCCAAAAGAACGGGCAATATGAAGTGGCGATTAATTCCCCAGAAGGCATTAAAGCGCTTGATTTTTATTCTAAGCTGATGAAAGACACTTCACCTCCGGATTCGCTAAATAAAGACGGGGGAGCAATACAGACGGATTTCGCAAATCAGGTCGTAGCGATGGAATTGTCTGGACCTTGGGGAGTTGACGATGCTTGGAAATCAGGAAAATACGAGGCGGGGGTGGCTGAAGTTCCGTCCGGCCCTGCCGGGAAGGCGACTGAAGTTACCACGTACATTCTTTCCGTCCCTACCGGGGTAGAAGGCGATAAGCTTGCCGCTTCCAAAAAGCTCATCAACTATTTGTGCTCCAAGCCAGCGCAAGAAATGGTTATGAAGGGTGAAAAGGGAGACGACGGAAAGTACTATCCGTTCCGTATGCCGATTCGCAAAGATATGGCGGATACGCAATTTTTTAAAGATCACCCTGAATTCAACGTGTTTATGAAGGGTGTGGATTATCCGTTTACGCTAGTTCCGATTCCGCAATGGGCGAAAATCAGCGATGAGGTTTACCAGAGCGCATTGAATCAGGTCGTATCCGGGAAAATTTCGGCTGCGGAAGGTTTGAAGATGGTTCAAGATAAAGGAAACGCAATCATTAAGAATTCAAAGTAAACAATAGGGGAGCACCCCGTATTTCTAGGGTGCTCTCTGTTTCTTAAGGAGGAACCGCAGTGAAGGTTTTAAGAAGCAAGCTTGGAGATGTCAATGCGTATCTTTTTTTATTACCTTCTATCGTCATTTTGGGTTTATTTATGGTTTATCCCATCATTTGGTCCATCGTTGTCAGCTTCAAGAATATCAAACCGATTGCGCTAAAAAATGCGGGTTTGTTCGAAATCCCTGGCGCTTTTGTTGGATTTGACAATTATATGGCGGCGCTTCAAAATCCCTTATTTTACAAGGCTATCGTCAATACAGCGTATTTCGGCGTTATCTTTATTCCCATCTGCATGTTCGGAGCCGTTTTTCTTGCCATGCTTGTGAATCAGAGACTCAAAGGAGTAAATTTTGTCAGATCCGTCTTCTTTATTCCATATATTATTTCGATTGTAAGCGGAAGCTTGATCTTCATGTTCTTGTTCAACGGGGACAGGGGATTGGTAAATGCCATGCTGTTGAAGTTCGGCTTGGCCGGTCCTAACTGGCTTGCCAGTACGGTCTGGGCAATGCCGGTCATCGTGTTGATGTCGTGCTGGAGAAATATAGGTTACTATATGCTGATTTATTTATCTGGATTGCAAAATATTCCAAAGGATCTTTATGAAGTAGCTGATGTGGAGGGCGCCACCAAAACTCAAAAATTCAGATATATCACTTGGCCATTGCTGGGTCGTATATCTTTAGTCGTTATGATTTTGCTGTTGATCAATTCGCTTAACGTATTTCAGGAAATTTACATCATGACAGGAGGCGGACCTGCGGATTCTACTCTTACCGTGTCCTTCCTGATTTATAACAGGGCGTTTAATTATTACGAGTTAGGCCCTGCAGCTGCCATGTCTTACCTGTTGTTCATCTTTGTCGTAGGTGTAACCATTATACAGAGGAAACTTGTTGAAAGAAGATTAGACTAGGGGGATAGTAAAATGAAAAGCAATAATTTATTGTCCACAATTGTTCTCTGGACAATTGGCATCCTGTTCCTTCTCCCGATTTATTGGCTATTGGTGTCAAGTCTGAAAAGTGACGCAGAAATCACGAGATTTCCGCCTACTTTCTTTCCCAAGACGCTTGTTTGGCAAAACTACCCGGATATTTGGAGCCGGCTTAAGATAGGCATCACTTTTACGAACTCGCTAATCGTGGCGGTACCTACAGTTGCGTTGACCGTAATATTTTCCAGTATGGCCGGGTATGCGTTCTCCAAAAAACGTTTTTTGGGCAGGGATGTTATGTTTACCGGTTTAGTCGCTACCATGATTGTACCTCCGACCGTTCTTTTGCTGCCTCTCTTTTTCATCATTACAAAGCTAGGCATGTTTGATTCGCTGCTCAGTTTAATTGTGCCTTTTTCGGTAACCGTATTTGCCATATTCTTTACCAAGCAGTATATCGACGATATCCCGGATGAAATGCTGGAGGCCGCTAAAATGGACGGGTCGAGTGATGTCCGTACGTTTATACAAATCGTTATCCCATTGATCCGTCCCGCTTTGACGGCGTTGGTCATCATCGATTTCGTGCAGAACTGGAACTCGTTTACGATGCCGCTCGTCATGTTGCAAAGCGAATCTAAATTCACCTTGCCGTTGAAGCTGGCCTTGATGGCCCAGGATACGATTTCTGTCCCATGGTCCAAAATTTTAGCCGCGAACGCAATAGCATTAATGCCGGCGCTTGCCGTATTTCTAGTGCTTCAGAGGGAATTTATAAATGGCTTGATGGCGGGAGCTGTGAAAGGTTAAGAAGGGGGTGCTAATATGAAACGCAGATATAAGATCGCTTGTCTCGGCGATTCGATGACCGCTTTTTGGGGTTCGGAGATGTCCGAGCTTAGCGACTCGTTAGAGAGGGAGTTTCCCGAACAGCCTTTTGAATTGTTTAACTACGGTGTAAGCGGTACCCGGGCGGAATACGGGATTTATCGCGTCACACACGACTTCCCAAATCCGTTCGGAACTGGTTTTCAGAAATGTCTTTCGTCCGTTAGCCCCGATATGGTAGTGGTCGAATCGTTCGCTTACAACCATCGACTGGATGGGACGCATCGCATCGACAATTATCATAACGTATTACGCCAGTTGTTTGAGGTCCTGCGCACAACTACCCCTGCTCAACTGGTGTTTCTCATTACTATTCCGCCGGATAGGGTCAATTTTTTGGATCATGTACCGACGTATCGGGATGTGATACCAGAATTAAGGCGAGAATGGGCCTCATACAGCGAGATGTACCTCCAAGCCGCGGTTGAATTTGCAAAAAAAGAACAGATGTCTTACATTAATGTGTTTGAGCGCGTCAAGGAAAAGGTGGCTTTAGGAGTCCCTATCAGTTGGTTTATCGACCAGAATGATCATATCCACCCCAGTCGTTATGCCTATGATTTCATTGCGGAAGAAATCGTAGAAGCGATCCATCGGCTTGACCTCATCAAATAAACTATAATCTACGATTTTAGGAAGTAGGGAGTGCAATCATGCAAATCAACATTCAGATCCAACCGAAAAAGTGGAAAAGGGGAATCTTTTTCAATAAGAAAACCTATGCGGATAAACCGCTCCTGACGTTCGAGGAAGCGCGCAATCATCTCCCGTCCCCCATATTCGACAGCCGACCGGATTATATCGAATGCTACTGGAGGACATGGGAGATTGCCTATGGCAATACGCATATTCCTGCGCCTGAAAGTGGCTTTGTCAGCAATTTCATTGATGCGGCATTTAACGATAAAATTTTTTTGTGGGACACCGCCTTTATAACGATGTTTTGCAACCTTGCCCATCCCTATATCCCGGGCATTCGTTCTCTTGATAACTTTTACTGCAAGCAGTTGGATGACGGGGAAATCGCCCGTGAATATGTGACAAAAACAGGCGAAGAGTTTTATAAATGGGTGAATGCCGAGCGTAAACCATTGCATTCTTTCTTCCATAATCACTACAAACATAGAGGTCTCGCGCAAATTAATGATCTTGACTTTGAAGCGATGTTCAAGCCGAATCTTGGACGAACTGTGGAAAATCCGCCTTATTTGAGGTTGGACAACTTGAATCACCCCATCTTTTCCTGGGCTGAGCTCGAAAGCTTTAAGCATACGGGGGATCTGGATCGTCTTGAGTCGGTTTGGGAGCCTTTGGTGCGTTACTACGATGCGCTGCGATACCACCTGTACAATCATTTCGGATTGTTTGTAACCGATTGGGCCAGTATGGATAATTCGCCTCGTAATAAATATTTGGGTAGTGGGGTTGATATCAGTTGTGAAATGGTACTCGCAGCCCGAAATTTGGTCGAAATCGCGAACATCTTGATCGGTAAAAAGTTGGAAGAAGGGGCCTTAGCCGAGGTGGACGGACTTGTCAGTCAAGTTGTTAGATTGGAACAAGATGCGCAGACGTTTACAGATTCCATCAACAACCTCATGTGGGATCCCGAGACAGGGTTTTATTATGATGTTACGAATGAAGGGAAGCGCGCTCCCGTAAAAACCATTGCTGCTTATTGGGCGCTTCTCGCGGGTGTTGCTGACGAGACACAGGCGGCCAAGCTGGCCGAATGGCTGAACGATCCAAACACCTTCTACCGAAAACATCGCGTACCCGTTTGTGCCGCCGATGAACTAGGATATGACCCACAGGGTGGATATTGGAGGGGGTCCGTCTGGGCGCCTACAAATACAATGGTTATTCGCGGTTTGGAGAAATACGGGTATTACGATTCAGCCAGGGAAATCGCTCTAAACCATCTTGATAATGTCGTGAAAGTATATAAAGATACCGGTACAATATGGGAGAATTATCCACCTGATTCAATTGACTCGGGTAATGCAGACAAAAAGGATTTTGTCGGTTGGTCAGGTATCGCGTCTACACTATATTTATTGGAACATGCCATCGGTCTAAAAGGGGATGCCGTTCAGAATGAACTGACATGGAGGCTTCAACCCGGAATGGGAACAATAGGCTGCAACCGATATTGGTTTGCCGGCAAAACTGTGGACCTGATCGCAAAAGAAGAGATGAATGGGATGTATCGAATCAAAGTCTCGAGTGATGCCCCGTTGAAGTTAAAACTTCAGTACGCCAACCGTGAAACTTTAGTGGAGATAAACGGACAAGCTGAATTTCAGATCTAAAAATGGGAGGGGAGTCTAGCTAATGTGGCAAGACTTCCTTTTTCTTTTGATTATGAATCAGGAAGAAAATACTTCTACCAGTTCTATTCATGGCGCTGGTCGTCCCGTTAATCATTTGATCTGAAAATATGCAGTATTTATCGGTAATGGTGAACAGTAAATCAATCTCCTTTCTTTTATAATAATCAATGAAGAAGCGATTAAACACAAAACCAAGGAGGAATATTCGCATGGATCAACTTATCTTAAAGTCTGCGAAAAAGAAGTATGATCAAGATGGTTACACGGTATTCGACAACGTTCTGGACAGTGACCTGATGAAGGAGGCTCAAGAACATATTGACTGGTTGATGGTCAAAAATCCAGGTATTCGTCCGGAACGGCTCGGAAAAGATTTAGTCAAAGACGATCCGTTCTGGGTAAGGTTGGTTTGTGATGATCGACTATTGGATATTGCGGAGCAATTTATCGGTCCGAATATCGCACTGTTTGCTTCTCACTATATTTCTAAGCCTGCCTTTGATGGACACCCCGTATTATGGCATCAGGACGGAAGTTATTGGCCGCTTCAACCAATGGATGTGGTTTCATTATGGCTGGCTGTTGACGATTCGCTGTCTGAAAACGGCTGCCTTCGAGTCATCCCAAAAACACACACTATGCAGCTTCAAGAGCACAAGAAAAATACACAGTTAGAGAGTGTATTGGAGTCTGAAGTGGATCCCTCTTTGGTTGATGAATCAAAGGCTGTTGATCTTATATTGAAATCGGGCAGTGTTTCCGTTCATCATCCAAACGTGATACATGGATCGAAGGCCAACCACTCTCCGCTGCGTCGGTGCGGGTTGACGATACGCTACATTCCATCCAGCACCAAAATAATTACGGAAAAACAATGGCCGTGCGCTTTTCTGCTGAGAGGAGAAGCGGTTCCGGGAGTGAACGAATACTTGTCGAAACCAAAATATGCGGTGGATCGGCATATGCAGTTCCGTGGCTGTGAGTCGTGGGTCTAATAGAGATAAGGGGATAACTCGCTTGGAACTAATTTCAATCAAAGCACTCTGGGGTATGACGGGAAAGATCGAGGAGCAATTGGAACGAATCGCGTCGGCAGGTTATAAAGGCGTAGAAGCCGGGATGAATGTATCCGGGGAGTCGAAGCGATTTCTTAAATTGCTGGAAGCCAATAATTTGAAATATATAGCCCAGGTAGTTACCTTGAGAGAATCTGTCGATTGGCGAGTGCATTTGGCATCTTTCCGTGAGCAAGCGCAGCAAGCAGCGGAGATGGGAGCCCTTCTCATTAATTCTCACAGCGCGAGAGATTGCATGAGTTATGATGATCAATGCCGTTTTTTTGAACAGGCTTTATCCATCGAAAAGCAGTTAGGTATAACGGTAGGCCACGAGACTCACCGTGGGCGCGCTTTTTTTACGCCTTGGACGACTGCAAAGCTGCTTGCCGAATTTCCGGAGCTGCGGATTACCGCTGATATTAGTCATTGGTTCTGTGTATGCGAATCTTGGCTTCAGGATCAGGGAGTGCATCTTACTCTCTCCGCCGAAAGGACGATTCATATTCACGGTAGGATAGGGTACCCGCAAGGGCCGCAAGTTCCACATCCCGCTGCTCCAGAATACAAAACAGAACTGGAAATTCACGAAACGTTTTGGGATAAGGTATATGCGGAGCGTTTGGCGCAAGGAGCATCACATTTCACCTTTACGGCTGAGTTCGGCCCGCCTGGTTATATGCATACGCTTCCCTTTACTAAACAACCGGTTGCTGATCTGTGGGAAATCTGTTTATGGATGACAAAACGCTTTGAACAACGACTGTCTTCAAAATACAATTAGGATAGGAGGGAATATGCGTATGGAGAACAATGGGCTCCGTCGTCTGAGTTATGACAAATACGATCTCTCTAAATTTTCCTATCGCATGTTTCATTCTCATCTCACAGAACCTACTGGAATACATTGGCACGAATTTTACGAATTAGCTTTCATTGCTTCGGGAAAAGGCGTTCATCTGTTAAACGGTACGTCGATTCCCTTACAATGGGGCAGCTTGTTTTTATTGACTCCCACCGATTTCCATGAACTCCGGCCTGACGACGGTCAAGAGTTGGAAGTGTATAACATCATTTTCTCTGATGAAGTGATCGATGATGAGCTCTTTCCGATTCTTTTCAATGAAACTAGGGCTCATATGCTTCAACTTGAGGGGACGTCTGGAGAATGGATGGAAGCTGAATTTCAGCTTATGTGGTCTGAAGTGGAGGGTCATCTATTTGGTCAGCGACGGATGCTGTCCAATGCATTGGAACGCGTATTTCTGCAGTTAATTCGTTTCGGAAATAGTGGAATGGAAGCAAATCTGCAACGATTTAACAATACATTTCTTCAACCTTCGGTGAATAAAGCATTAATTTATATGCAGCACCATTTTAGGGGGAATTTGAAGCTGGAAAACGTTGCAAAACAAGCGCAACTGGCGCCAAATTATTTTAGCGAATGTTTTAAAAAAATAATGGGTGTTACTTTTCAAAATCATTTGCAAGAACTGCGAGTCCGGTTTGCCCGATCACTACTGCTGCATGCAGCTCATCTGTCCGTCACGGAAGTATGTTTCGCCGCTGGATTTGGAAGTTTGCCTCATTTTGAACGTGTTTTTAAACAAAGATCAGGGTGCACTCCTAAAGCATACCGTACAAAGGGATCATGATGTCACTGTGATGGCCAGCATGATCCTGGAGCCTCTTTGATCTACTGCCACCATAGTGTGATTTTGGTTTTGTTGCAAAAACCCTTATATGGTAACATTGACTTATAATGAGGGCATAGGACGGAGAATAATGAATTTGGAAACAACATTGAATTTATTTAAATGGAAGCATTATGAGGCAGAGATTATCTTGTTAACGGTAAGGTGGTATCTTCGCTACATTTTAAGTTATCGTGATTTAGCTGAAATAATGAGCGAACGCGGACTAGATATCGCTCCTTCGACAATAATGAGATGGGTTCACCAGTACGGACCTGAATTAGAGAAGCGAGTTCGCCCTTTTTTGAAATCAACAAATGATTCTTATCGCGTTGATGAGACGTACATTAAAGTGAGTGGACAATGGAAATACCTTTACAGAGGTGTGGATTCAGAAGGGAACACGATTGATTTTATGCTGTCCGAGCATCGGAATATTCACGCAGCAAAACGTTTCTTTAAAAAGGTGTTGTCTTCGCCCCATAATCAATCCCCGCGTGTCATCACAGTGGATAAGAACCATTCGTACCTCCAGCAATACAACAATTAAAGAAAGAGAAATCATAGTATAAAGAGACTTTAATTAGACAAACCAAA
>JAQBPR010000077.1 GCA_028287395.1 Bacilli bacterium | reverse complement strand
TTTGGGCTAGGCCAACCCGTTTTCTCATTCCACCTGACAACTTATGGGGAAAATGTCCCTCAAAGCCTTTCAGTCCTACCCGTTCGATCCACCTTCTTGCTTCACTGTAGGCCTGAACTTTAGGCATCCCTCTTAATCTTATACCCAAGGAAACGTTATCGAGGACTGTCTTCCAAGGAAATGCGTTTTCTTTTTGGAATAAACAGACGGCTTCTTTGTTGATGCCTTGAAGGGGTTCGCCATTAATCAAGATCCTCCCCATGTTTGGCGATTCAAAACCTGCAACTAAACTTAATGAAATCGATTTTCCACATAGAAGAAGGATTCCGATTAGGCGTATTCGATTATTTAATTAAACCGTTTGACCTCGAGCATCTAACAAACTCTCTGAATACTCAATTTCGGACACATCTATCTTCTAACAATGAATTAAATCAGGACATATTGAATGATTTGAAAAAACTCCGCACGCCGAAAGCATCTATTAATCAGTCATAGAAAGGAATCGATTTAAGAACATTAGAACGGATTAAACATTACCTAACGCTTCAACCAGAATATCAAAGCTCGGACGAAATTGCTCTAACCGCAGGAGTAAGCCGTTCTACAGTTCGCAATTATCTTATCTATTTGACTTAAGAAAATATCGTAGAAGAATTGCTGCAATATGGCACCGTTGGCCGCCCACAAAGATTATATCGACTTAAATAAGTGAATTGTATATGATGAGAATGATGAGGAATTACACTTAGGAGGCGTTATTAGAATGATTAAAGGAATTGGACATCTCGCATTAACTGTTGAGGATATGGAAAAATCGCTTCAATTTTATTGCAACGTTCTGGGATTTGAAAAAGCATTCGAAATTCATGATGATGAAAATAAACCTTGGATAGTTTACATTAAAGTATGTCCAGGGCAATTCATTGAACTTTTCTACGGCGGACTGCATAAAGCCGGTAACAATGACAAACCAAATCAAATTGGCTTTAATCATTTGTGCCTGGAAGTGTACGATATACATGAAATTGCGAATCATCTTAAATCCAAAGGATTGACGTTAGATGTTGAACCTATTCGCGGGAAAGATAATAACTACCAATGCTGGGCAAAGGATCCCGACGGGAATCGAATTGAATTTATGCAATTGAGTCCGGATTCGCCGCATATGAACTGCTAAGATAGGAACACTTTAAAACAAAGGGGCGTCTCAAAGTCTTTTAGATTTTTGAAACACCTCCTTCCGCTCGCGTTTAAATTTCACTCTTTATGTGTATATAATGAATAGAACGCATAAGAAAGCGAGCGAAGAAATATGACAAAAAAGATACAAGCTTATTTTAAAAATGAGGATCAAGCTTTGAATGTAAAAATGAAATTGATGCAGTATGAAGTAAGTCATATCGAAATCGGTGAGACTAAAGGCGCATTTAATGGGAAAGTAATTCCGGCAATACCGCTAATCGGAGGAGCCAACAACTCACTAGGCAGTGGCGGTGTCGGCATACCTGGAGGTTTTTTAGCAACAGGGTATGGAATTAATCCAGATAGCGAACCATCCGATGAACATCATACCGTTCTTTCTGGGGAAATCAGCGATGAGCATTATGAAGAAGCAGTGGAATTAATCCAGCATAATCAAGGATACATCGAATAGAGCTTGAATTAAAACGTTTAAATGAGCAGACGTATTTCTCCATACGATCTGCTTCTCTTTTGTCCGTATTCTATAAATAATATCACTCTGCAGCACATGATTCATTTTTCAAACAAAAGGGTAAGAAAATAACAGACACAATCATAGACAAAGCCCACTTTCTTGTGGAAACTTTAAGGAGGAATGCATAATGAGTGAACATACTAAAGTCCATACCGTGAATAACATCTTAGAGGCTCGAAATACAATTAGAGAAATCGAACATGATGGATACTCAAAAGAAAATATTTTTGTGTTAACTCAAAACAAAAAAAGGACAGAGCATATCAGTAAACATACGGATGGTAATGAAATCGGGGTAGCAGATGAAGGAATAATAACGGCAATTGCCAATTTATTCCGTTCAGAAGGCGATGAACTCCGTGCAAAGCTTAGAAGCATGGGAGTCTCCCGTCCGCATGCCGAGCAATTAGAAAGAGCAATGGATAAAGGTAAAATCGTTATTCTTGCTTGGGGTGGTACTTCCTATGACGACGATAACGATATCGATGATCAGAATATTACCTATTATCCACCCTATAACTTCATGCCTCTGGTATAAATAAATTAAAAAAGCTGCCTTTCCTCAAAAAACAGGACAAGGCAGCTTTTCGTTTTATTTCAATTGAATGATAGTGACGCCTTTCGCTGAGAGTTCCATTGACCCAGCTACGTTTACTTTATTTAATAAATCTACAGCTTGTTTATTTCCGATGTCTATCTTAACGTCATGATCATTATGATTAAGGAGAAACAAATAAGATACTCCTGCTTTAACTCGTCTGGAAACCTCCACACCCGTTGGCACTTCCAAAGGAGGCAGAATATTTTTTTCAATACATAGGTTCAACAAAAGGTCGCTTAAGAACTTTGCATCCGGACTGCTTGCTACATACCAGGCTTTTCCGGAACCAAATCGATTGGCGGTGACTACAGGCATTCCTTTATAAAAATCAGAGCCATATTCTGCAATGATCTCAGCCCCTTCAGAATGAATCACATCGCATAACAATTCGCAAGAATAAGTTCCTTGCAGAGCCCCTTGATGCTGTTTTATCACGATCTGATTTGTTGCACCAGGGAATAATGCATCCACTTCCTCTGCCCAAATGCCAAGCACGGATCGTAACTCACCAGGATAACCGCCCAAAGTAACGATATCATTTTCATTGACAATTCCACTGAAGAAAGTCGTAAGAAAAGTGCCGCCATGGCTGACAAATGCTTCGATTTTTTTCGCATAGCCCGGTTTAACCATATATAAAACAGGAGCGATAACAATATCATATTTGGCTAGATCTGTTTCAACGCCAATCATATCTGTCTGAATGCCTAATTTGTACAAGGCGTCATAGTATTTGTGCACTTCATCGACATAATTTAAGCCCACACTCGGACCGCTGGACAGCTCCGTTGCCCAACGATTCTCCCAATCATATACAATGGCTACCTTCGCTTCAACTCGCGAATCCAGTAATTGATCCGCTAAAATCTGCAGCTCTCTCCCTAACTCCGCACATTCCCGGAAGACTCTAGTATTCTCGTGGCCTACATGCTCAATGACAGCTCCATGATATTTTTCACATGCGCCTACGGATCGGCGAAGCTGAAAAAATAGGATTGTATCTGCGCCCCGTGCAATAGCTTGATAGCTCCACAAACGCATAACACCCGGACGCTTTAGAGAGTTATAAGCCTGCCAATTTTGCTGACTCGGCGTCTGTTCCATAAGCATAAATGGTTGTCCATTCTTCAAACCACGCATTAAATCGTGGACCATCGCAGTCAAACTATAGGGTGTATCCAAGGCCGGATAATTATCCCAGGAAATCACATCAAGATAGGGAGCCCATTTGAAATAATCCAATTCTTTATAAGTTCCCATTAGATTCGTGGTAATTGGCAAATGCGGAGTATGCACTTTAATCGCGTCATATTCCATTCGATAGCATTCCAACAAACTATTCGATTGAAAGCGGCGATAATCTAAAGAAATTCCTTGAAAGCACGTAGTGTCCCCTGCCCATTCCTCACTCAGCGCATTCGGCGGGACAATTTCATCCCAATCGTAAAACGTATGTCCCCAAAACCGTGTATTCCAAACAGTATTTAATTTTTCCAAGCTGCCATATCTCTTACGCAACCATTCCTGAAAAGCTTGTGCACAATTATCGCAGTAACAATATCCACCGTATTCATTCGATACATGCCATATAAGAACACCAGGGTGATCTTTATATCTTTCCGCTAATTTACTCGCTATTAAACTAGCATATTTGCGATAGGTCGGACTATTCGGGCAGGAATTATGCCGCATCCCAAATGCACGCTTTCTTCCTTCAAAATCGACCCTGAGGACATCCGGATGTCTTTTCGCCATCCAAGCTGGGTGGGCTGCAGTGCTTGTCGCTAAGCAAACATAAGTCCCATTGTTATAAAGTTTATCGATAACTTCGTCCAACCAAGAAAAATCGTAGGTATTCTCATCGGGCTGATTTAATGCCCAGGAAAATACATTAACTGTCGCTACATCAATACCCGCCAAACGAAACATACGCACATCTTCATCCCAAATTTTTTTATCCCATTGTTCGGGGTTATAATCCCCGCCGTACCATATTTTCGGCAGCTTTTCATTAATCAAAGTAAACACTCCTCCATTAGTCATATAATAATAAACTTATTATATTGGAATTTCTAAGCGCTTTATATATAATATAATTGATATTCATATAATAATATGGAACAATAGGAGCATTTATGGAGCAAAGATATGTATTAACCCCTAAGGTAGAACAATTCCTTCCGTTATTCATTGAAAGCGTCGGTTCCAGAACAGATCAAGAAAAAATCATACGCGATCAAGGCTATCCGTTTTTTCATTGGATTCAAACAACGGAAGGAGAGGGTGAGATTAAAATTGGCGGGATTCGCTATACGCTTCCGCAAAATACCGGTGTTTTACTTTTTCCGTATGTCGCCCATTCTTATGGGTCCATAAGCTCTAGGTGGTCGACCCAATATCTGACCTTTGATGGGCCGCTTATTAACGAAGTCCTCACATTATTAGGCTTCTTTGAATCGACCTTTTTCCGTTTAAGTACAGACACACTGCTTCATTTGAGTATTACTCGCATGCTTATGAGAATAAAAACAGAATCCCATTTTTCGGGTTCACATGCTTCTGCTGATTTATATTCTTTTCTTATGAATTTGAAGATTTATGGTCAAACGAATGATAAATTACCGCTTTCCTCCAGCATATCTAAACTACAGCCACTTTTGGACTGGCTGGAACGTCATTATGGCGACCCCAATATTGGCTTAAATGAAATGGCATCCAACCTGCAAATTACATCTCGTCATTTAAATACGCAATTTCGTCAGGTATTTGGGCATTCACCCTATGCTTATTTAATTATGCTGCGCATTCGTAAATCGAAAGAACTACTCTTATTAAATCCCAGCTTTTCTGTAAAAAAGATAGCCGAGGCTGTCGGATTTCGCGATACAAGCCATTTTGTCGCTACCTTTCGCAAATATGTCGGGTACACTCCAGAACAATTTCGCCAAATGAATTAGCAGCATTTATAATACAAAAGGAGCAGGCGAATTTAAATAATCGCCTGCTCCTGCTTATTCTTCATTGCAATAAAATCCTTAATCTAAAATTCACACTCGAAAACTGGCTAACGAGTTTTGCAACGAATGAGACAATTGCTCCAGCTTTTCCGAAAGATTAACCAACCCTTTACTAACACTCAACTGCTCATTACTTAATGAAGCCACTTCTTCAGAGGTTGCAGATGATTGTTGTGATACTGCGCTTACATTAGACATTGCTTCTGTAAGGATACTTTGTGAATCGTCCAAGCGCTGGATCGATTCCGTGACATTGGACAATTGTTCTACAAAGTCTCCCATTTGCGATTGGACTTGATTGAAAATTAATTCCGCTTCTTTTACGGATTGGATTTGTTCCTGGAATACAGGGTATGCTTCCGATAAAACAGATACGGTTTCATCGATTTCTTTTTGAATCGTAACTGTTATATCACCAACAATTCCAATAGAACGCTTCGATTGCTCCGCAAGTTTACGAATTTCATCAGCAACAACCATAAACCCTTTCCCTGCTGCACCAGCTCTTGCAGCTTCAATCGTAGCATTTAATGATAAAATATTCGTTTGTTTAGTCATATTATTTAAGACATCCAGTATTTTACGAATGGAGGATGTGCTTTCCTTCAATCGATCAACCTTTTCGACCATTGAACGCGTCATTACTTCCGTTGATGTTGTTTTCTTTGTCAATTCGGTCATATATTTCGTTCCTTGCTGACTGGCCTGCTGCACATGATTGGCAGACAATCCCATGGCTGCATTCGTTTCTACTACTTGCTTTAACTGCATTCCCATATCATGCGTCAGTCCGTTACCTCGTTCCGCTTCCATGGCTAGACTAGAGGACCCATTTGCAATTTCCTCCGTAGCTATTGCAATCTCTCTGGCAGAAATTGCTGTTAAATTCGATGAACTTAATAGCTCTCCCGCTGTTGCCAATACATCTCTTGCCGATTGATTAGTTTGTTGTACCAAATGGGTAATCTGTCCCATCATTTGATTAAAGCTTGTGCTCAATTGTCCGATTTCATCCCCGCTATGATGATTAGTACGCACAGTCAAATTACCTTGTTCGCCTTCTTTCATCAAATTACGCAGTATAATTAAGGGTCTACCGATCATTCGAGCGATAAACAATCCTGCCCCACAAGCAATCAGCGAAGCAATCAATGCAATCCAAAGTGTAGCTGTAAATATTTGTTTGGTTTCTTGGACTAATTCGGATACTGGTGCCGCAGCCTCGATCGTCCAGCCAGATGTAGCCATCGTCTTATAGACGATTAATTGTGACTGTCCATCGACATTTTTTGTTTTATGATCAGAGAAGGTCACATCCGTCGACGCATCCGTATGCTTAATGGCTGTTTTGGTATCTATAATACTCGGAACATGGAATATATCTTCTACATCTTCATTTTTGCCATTACTAAGCAGCTTATTAGCACTGTTCAGCATAACAATTTCTCCTGTATTCCCTACTTTGATTTGCGCTAAAGCATCATTGAGAACCTTTACATCAATCTCCATCATAAGCACATAATTAAAGCCAGTTTCTAATTTAATCAGTCTTCCAATCGCAAACGTGGGTTTACTAGAATCCGAATAACCTTTCTTTTTCGTTTCTAGCCATACAGGGGTTCCATCATTCTTTATGATCTTAGCAAACCAATCCTCTTTGACATACTTGTCAGACGCTTCTAAACCCGTAACGGTCGAGATTGCAGCTAGCTTAGGATCCGTGGGCATCATATGTATACTGGTAAGTCCAGTTTTCCCAAAAAGTCTCTTCGATATCTTATCCAATACCTTTTGATTTGCAGTAAAGCGATCAAAGTCTTCACTTTTCGTATCCCATGCAACTCCCACATTATTGTTAAATTCCGTATCTGTTATAAATTCTAATGTAACATTCTCAAAATTACGGAAAATAAGATCTAGCTTATCACCTGTTTGGTCAATAGTCTGTTGGGTAGCAACAGCCATCTTTTCTTGAATAATTCCCTTTGATTTCGAATATGAAAATAGACCTGTACTAATTACAAGGATCACTATACAGAGAAAAAATATCAAGAAAAGCTTCATCCCGACAGAATTTAATGGGTTCTTCTTTCCAATTGATTTGTGCTGTAAAGTTCTTCCTAGCGATGGCTTTCTTTGTGGATCTTTTTTTGTTGAAAGCGATTGCCTAAATCGAGTTAATAAAACTAATTGCTTCTTGAGGTATTGAAAAAATGATTTCATTAACTCACCGTCCTCCTAATATAATATTTCTAGCAAAATGAATTTGTAGTTTCATTATATATTAGTTTAAGGTTATGTTAAATAAGTTTTTGGATTTTTTGGAAGCCGCCGATATCCATCAACGCATCATAATCGCTAAAGAGACAATTTTCGGATGTCGAAGCGAGCCTGCTTCTGTTATTTCCAAGCCTGTTACTTCTGCCGCAAACGATTTATTTAGCCATAAAATTCTTTCATTTCGCAAGCCCTCAGGCAATGGCATGAAGTAATCTGTACTTTTTTTCTCTGTCGGAAGTCCACGCAATATCGATTTCGTGGTCTCATTTAATCCTAAAGAAGCTCGCCCCAAATATTGCCCGTCTTTACGCATAACGAGGCTGGATAGCCTTCCTTCTTTATATAGGATGCCAACAATGTCGACCTCCAATTTCAACATCCTTTTTCTCTTGTACCAATCGTGATGCTCCTTCCCTTCCCTGTATCGACTGGTTAATCGCTTGCTGACCACGCCTTCCCAATCATTTTTTTCGACCCATTGCCAAAGTGCTTCTCCATCATCGAACAGCTCTGTAATGAAAAGTGGCGGGTTCCATTGCCCAGCGAGTTTTTGAAGCCGCTCATAGCGTTCTATGAAAGGATACTGGCGTAAATCCTCCTCTCCGACCTGCAGCAAATCAAAGATAATGTATTGGATCTGATTACGCTCGACAGAAATTTTAAGTGATTGGGGATTTCTTTTCTTATCGTGCTGCTGCAGCTGTTGAAAACTTGGCCGATTTGTTTTCGGATCCAGAATGACTGCTTCGCCATCGAGCAAGAACGTTCCTTTAAGCTCAGATAAAGCCTCTACAAGATCGGGAAACTTACTATTTTTAGACAGCATTTTTTTTGTATAAAGTTCTACCTTACCGTTGTCAACCCATGCAATGATACGATAACCATCCCATTTAAGTTGATGCCCCCACTCCTTGCCGCTGGGTATTTCATTGATGAGAATAGGTGACATTGGAATGAAAGGCAGCATGGATCTTCCTCATTTCTTTAAAAACTCTCTCCTACATTTGGATAAGCAGCGAGCAAAATTTCAGAAAACGTATGAACACTTCGTTTGAAGGAGAGCTTCTTTTTACAATTAATTAGTCTGTTCTAAATGAGTGTTTATTTGTGAATCTTTTTCTGATCGATAAGCGAGCCCCATTGTGAGTAACAACAATAATCCCGTAGCCCAAAAAACGGTGTGAATCGAAAATATCCCGCTAATCTCTCCACCAACTAAGGGACCTAACATGCCTCCTATTTGATTAGCTGTTTGATTAAGGCTAAAAGCACGACCACGAAATTCGATGGATGTAGTTCGAACAACAAGTCCGTTTAAAGCGGGAAATACAGCACAGAAAAATGCACCGTAAATAAAACGAACAATAGAAAATCCCCATATACTATGAAATGGAATTTGCGCTATATTTCCAAGGCCGCCTACAAGCAAACCGATGACCAAAATTTTACGAAAACCAATTTTATCGGCTAATTTTCCCCATTGAGGCGCAAATAGGATACCTGCAATGCCTACAAGTGAAAATACGATACCCGCCAATAGAGATGCATCCTTTACATTGCCGCTCAATTGAACAATATACAAAGGCAATACCGGTTCAATGGTCATTATCGAAAATTGCGTAAGCAGAGTTAACAACAATATTCTAAATAACAGCCGGTTTTGTCCTGCTAATTTTAATGTTCCAAGAATAGAGCTCCGCACCTTACTAGGAACAAATTTTTCTTCCGTTACCCAGAATACTACCAGCAAAGTAGCAAATAGAACTAAAATACCAGCGCTTGCGAAGGCAATCCGGTTACCCCATAAATGTGCAATAATTCCGCCTATCAAAGGCCCCATTATACTCCCTGAGGCCGTTGCTGTCGCCATCATCGACATGGAATAACCGATTTTCTCCTCAGGTGTATTCGTTCCCACTAAAGCAATGGCCCCAGGAATAAAACCGGATAATAACCCTTGAAGAATACGTAATATTAGCAGCTCATAGGGATTTGTGACGAATGAGGTAAGAATATAAATAACAAAAAGAACAAATCCTGCACGTACGATCATTGGTTTTCGTCCATACCTGTCAGCCACTGCCCCCCAAAAAGGTGAAGCGATTGCACCTGCAAGAAATGCACTGCTAAATAAAATTCCCGACCACATCTCGATGTGATCATGAACTCCCATTTGAAGAAGAAATAGAGGTAAAAATGGAATCACCATGGAATAACTGGCAGAGGTTATAAATGAACCTATCCAAAGCAAAAATAAATTTCGTTTCCAACTTTCCATGTAAAATTCTCTCCTTGTTGTTCAGTTGGCAATAATGCGGCAGAGGAATCGAACCTCATAATTATATCCATATATTTAGATAACGTATACCAATTTGTAATGCTTTTTTACAAAAACATAGAATAAATAAGATTTTTGTAAATTTGCAATTTAATTGTTGAAATCTCATATTCTATTAATTAAGAGTCTCATCTACCAAGACAAGCAAGTTGAAATAGTGACCGACATTCCTAACAGATCAAAACTGATTATATGCTTCTTGTATCATAACGTTGGCTGTGTTGATCGATAATCAATCACAGCTTGACCGACAAATCGGAACGACGCTGCTTATGAGCTCCTTTTTTGGAATTTAGCGGTATCCATGATGAACTTATAAAATAAAATGGTACCTGTTTGCGAAACCAAGTAGATGCAGAAAGAATAATATATTATGTAGGAGTCTTTATAATGAAACACATTCACCTGTATACATAGCAATTCAAACCCAGCAGAAAGCAATGAAAAAAACGCAATATATCCGATGGTCCCTATTCCTCTTATTCGAAATAAATCATAAAAATAAATAAAAAAATAACCGGATGCAGCATACATAAAATATACAACAAAATCCATAATCGTATAGGCGGGTCCGTCCATAATATCATAGAGATCAAAAATATCACCGCCAATTGAATTATCCAACATACAGGCAGTCGTGGAACAGAAAAGCAATAATAAACAAGTAACAGATAAAGGGAACCGTTTTGGCAGTATGTACATAAATCCGTACGCCACAACAATAAATGAAAGCACAAAACAGTCATTCAAATCGAACGCACGTTCATCAAAGGGCATATAACTTGTCATCTTTTACACATCCTTCTGAAGCAATTTAAAGCAATAATTGTAAGGTACAACAAAATCAACCTGTACCCAATCAACGCAGCAAAACGCCATAATCCGCTGTAAATGACTAAGTTCAAAAGGCGACTTAGAAACTCAAAACAAACAAGAACACCTACCGAAACAAAAATAACCGTTATTCTCTTGGGTACAGCTGGGTATTGTAAGTAAGCATTGACTATGATCGTCATCAGTGCAGGGATAATCAAACTTTGATACAGTGAAAATGATACGTAACCTGAAGGGGTTTCCGACAACTTATAGAATTTGAAGGGGTCCGCCAATAAATAAGGAATGTTCGTATTCACGAAGTCGACGAATAAAAATACAAAGGCAATGTGTTTATGAGGCCATTCTTTTGCCAACCTAATTAATATCCCGAATAGCAACCAGCAAAAAAACAAGTAAAGGGTAATAACCATTTAAGCCCACCCAGCTCAATACTGCTTCAATTTTCTATAGTAT
>JAQBPR010000072.1 GCA_028287395.1 Bacilli bacterium | reverse complement strand
AGTCGGAAGGGAGGAAAAACCTTGCCAGAAGAAATGTTTAAAAAGTTGCAGCAGCAACAAGCCCAGCATATGAAAATGTCCAAAAGTAAATTGCTCCGCCGAATCTTACTTATTTTTATCGGATCGTCTTTGGTATCTGTTGGACTCGAGATTTTTTTAGTGCCCAACAATATTATCGATGGTGGGATTGTCGGTATTTCCATCATTCTCGCACATTTATCAAAAATGCCTATCAGCGTCTTTCTGCTATTATTAAATCTTCCCTTCTTATTCTTGGGATATAAACAAATAGGTAAGACCTTTGCATTATCTACACTTTTTGCAGTTTTAGTTATGTCCGTAGGCACTGCTTTATTGCACCCAGTTCCAGCTCTGACAGACGACCCTCTCCTTGTTTCTGTTTTCGGCGGAATTACATTAGGGATTGGCGTAGGTATGGTCCTTCGTTCTGGCGGTTCGTTGGATGGAACAGAAATTATCGCTATTCTCATCAGTAAAAAGACGCCTTTTTCTGTAGGTGAAATCATTATGTTTATCAATTTATTCATCCTCAGCAGCGCTGGCTTTGTTTTTGGCTCAACGCATGCCATGTATTCTTTAATTGCCTACTTTATTGCTTATAAAATGATCGATGCTACCATGGAAGGATTCGACGAATCGAAAGCCGTTTGGATTATCAGTGATAAAAATGAACAGATTGGCGATGCCTTGCTTCAGCGTTTGGGACGCGGAGTAACTTATTTAAACGGAGAAGGCGCCTTTACAGGTGCAAGTAAACGAATTATTTTCATTGTGATCACAAGACTAGAGGAAGCCAAATGTAAATCGATTGTTGAGGAGCATGACCCTCAAGCATTTCTTGCGGTCGGGAATATCCATGATGTCCGAGGCGGCCGATTTAAAAAGAAGGACATTCATTGAGCGGCTCAAAAAAGAAGAGGGACCGTACTTCTGTCCCTCAGGCTCTTGGTAAACCTATGGCTTGACTGCCAAAAAGCGAACTCTTACATAATCGCCAAACCATGTTTCCGTTTCCGCATTGAAAAGTGTGGGTCTTAAATGATTTTCAATTCTTTTATATATTTCCAGTTTTTCCGCTTCCACTATTCCAGCAAAAAAAGATTCCGAAAAAGCATCAAGCCAATGCCTTAGCCCTCGCTCTCCATCATAAAAAGCAGTCGGACGGGAAAAATGGACGGCATATTCAACATGAAATCCTTTTGCTTCCATTAAAGAAGCATATTCCCCTAAGCTCGGAAAATACCATGGATTACGTTCTGAAGCAAGATATCCGAATGGAGCCATTACTTCAGTTATCGCTTTATAAATCGCAGCAACGTTTCCTTTACCGCCAAACTCAGCAACAAAGCGTCCCCCTGGTCGAAGCGATTCCCAAACACATTGCAGAACAGCTTGCGGATCTTTCATCCAATGCAGTGCCGCATTAGAAAATACAGCATCCATCAGTTCCTCCACCTTAAACCTTTCTGCATTTGCCACATTAAAAACGAGATGCGGATATTTTATGCGTGCCTTCTCTATCATATCAGGTGAATAATCAATCCCCCAAACCTTTGCACCCGCTTCATTCATTTTTTCTGCTAAGTCTCCTGTACCGCAGCCTAGATCAAGAATTTTTTCACCTTGCCGTACTTTTAGTAAATCGACTAAATCAGCACCTAGACTCGATACATATCCAATCCGCTGATCATATTGCTTTGCATCCCAGCTTTCCCCATCTCTGATCGTCATCTTGATCACTCTCCCGAACTATAATAAAATTCGTAAGAATGAGTCTGACTTAAAGAGAATTCTATGGCTGAAGCCGAATCTTATTGTAAAATGACTTTTGTCATGCTGAAAAGATGACCTTTTCTACCTATAAACTTAGTTTTCATTTGATATACTTCATTTAACGAAAGCTTGAAGGAGGAGAAATAATGACAAAGGTTCTAGAGGTTCATCAAATTAAAAAAAGCTATGGAAACAAAGCAGCGCTGCAAGGTGTTTCATTCGATGTTAAAGCGGGAAGCTGCTTTGGATTGCTCGGACCCAACGGTGCAGGAAAGTCTACCACTATGAAAATCATCACCAGCATTATTGAAGCAAACGAAGGCAGTGCTAAGGTACTTGGATTGGATAGCAAAAAAAATATAGATGCGATTCGCCGTCAAGTAGGGTATGTTCCTCAGGAAATTACACTTTATGAAAAAATTAGCGCATACCAGAATCTTGTTTTTTTTGGCGAAATGTATGGGGTAAGCGGCAAGGTATTAAAACAACAAATTGCGAAAGTTTTGGAACTGGTTGGTTTATCTGACCGAGCACACGACCCTGTGCGCACCTTCTCTGGAGGGATGAAACGAAGAATTAATATTGCCGCCTCCTTAATGCATAATCCGAAGCTAGTGATTTTGGACGAACCCACCGTCGGCATAGATCCACAATCGAGAAATCATATTTTCGAAATGATTCGTGAATTAAAGTCTCAAGGGGTCACCTTGGTTTATTCTACACATTATATGGAAGAAGTAGAGTCACTCTGTGATGATATTGCGATTATCGATCATGGCAAGGTAGTGGTACAGGGCAGATTGGAGCATCTGTTAGATCAATATGCACATAAAGCGGTCTATTTAGAAGCAGATGGTTTGACCCATCCCCTTCAGGATCTAAGAGCAGCTAAAAAAACATACGCACGCGGTCGTGGCTGGGTTATAGAAACGGATGATGCATTAACTACAATTAACTCCGCGAGCCAACAATGTATAGATCAAGGATGGACTGTAAAAAGTCTGGAAATGCTTCGTCCTTCGTTGGAAAGTGTCTTCCTGTCCTTAACTGGTACCACATTAAGAGATTAAGACTAAGAGATCAATCATAAAGGAGCCTATAATATGATAAAAAGTATAATTCGCAAAGAGCTTCAAGTATTGGTAAAAGAAAAAGGAACTTTTTTCTGGTTATTTTTATTGCCTATCCTTTTCATCATGATGTTTGCTTCTATCTTCGGCAATATGAGCAGCAAATTAACCATTCAATATTATGACGCCGACCATACTGCTGAATCAACCGCTTATGTTAATGTATTAAAAAAGATCCAGGGGATTGAATTGAAGACGGACACCGAAACTTCTATTGAAGTTCAAATTCAACAAATAAAAGACGGTAAAAACACATCCTTATTGGTTATTCCCAAAGGGTACTCGGACCTTCAAAAAAACAATCAACAAGCCGTGCTGCAATTTTATCGCGATTCTACGGCTGACGCAGCAGTCGCGCCAATTTTGGCGGTGTTGAGTAACGTGTCTAATGGGTTTCGTGAAAACAAATTGCAAAGCGGCTTATTGGCCGCAGGCAAAAATCAATCAGAAGTTACTCAATTACTATTACCTCCATTAACGGTTAAACAAAACATGGAAAATGCAGCCAAGACAGATGCCATTACGCAATATGTTCCCGGCTATACGGTGATGTTCGTCTTTTTCATCCTTATTACTATGGTGCGCACATTCATTAAAGATAAAGAATCCGGTATGTTAGCTCGACTGCGCAGCACACCATTAAAGCCTTATCAATATTTAATCGGTATGTGGATTCCGAACATCTTGGTCGTAGTCATTCAATGCGCCACATTGCTTACCTTTGGCAAAGTTGTATACAACCTGCAACTAGGAGATATGTCTGCCATTGCAGCCATCGTAATTGGCTTGGCCATTTGTGCTACAGGCATTGGATTAGCACTTTCGATGCTTGTAAAAAGCGAAAACCAAGGCACGGCATTTACACAAATCATCACCATGGGAGGCGCAGTTGTTGGAGGTCTCTGGTTCCCTTATGAAATGATGCCTGCATTCGCCCAAGCAATCGGAAAACTTTCACCTCAACATTGGGCTCAAAAGGGCTTTCAAGATGTAATGGTTCGCAGCGCACATATAAGTGATATATGGCTTTCTCTAGCCGTATTAGTTGCATACGGAGTGATTGGATTACTAATAGCTAGTCTTAGATTCAAATCATTCTTACATTCTTCATCCAATTAATGAAGCCAAAGATAAACGGCTATAAGATCAGTATAAGTGAAAAAACTTTAAAACGCCGATCTTACATGCTGTTGCAGCATATAAGACGGCGCTTT
>JAQBPR010000055.1 GCA_028287395.1 Bacilli bacterium | reverse complement strand
CGATTGAAGTGGCAGTAACCATTAAGAACGATAAAATAACGGATGTTGAAATCAGTAATTTTGCCATGCATTATTCGGAAAGTGACGTAGTGGGGTTGCCTGAAGAAGTATTGCAAAAACAAAGTTCACAATTGAAGAATGTATCAGGCGCGACGTATAGTACACATGCATTTGAAGATGCCATACAAGATGCGCTTTCCCAAGCACAAAACAGATAGCGGGTAAAAAATAAAAAACCAAATGGGGGAATATAAATGGCAGCAAATCAATGGACCAAAACACCAAAGAGCTTTGTCGTGATGGCGATGGTTGCTTATCTTGTTATAGCTTCCATTGGGTCACAAAACATAAAGGGCATTGAAAACAGCATCGTTGCCGTCGGTGTTTCTTTAACGTTGGATATCATTTTGTCCCTTATTGCAAAAAGAAAGCGAATCATGCCAGATGGTGCGGTTATTACAGGGTTAATCATTTCCTTGATCTTAAGTACAACTTCCTCATGGTCAATTGTTGCAGCAACTTCAATCATTTCCATTTTGTCCAAACATATCCTTGTCCATAGGAAAAAACCGATCTTTAACCCTGCGGCATTTGGATTGCTTCTGTCCATCCTTTTCTTTCAATCGGAACAAAGCTGGTGGGGTGCATTCGGGGATCTTCCTGCTTGGACCCTTGTATTTGTCTTGATTGGCGGGTACTCAGCAACCAGCCGAGTAAATAAATTCCCCCAGGTGTTTTCATTTCTTGGAACGTATTTAGCTATATTGTACATTATGGGTATTCTCAATATAGGAGGCGCCTCTGACGCACTCCGATCGCCTTTTATAAACGCTACCCTTTTCTTCGCCCTGTTTATGCTCACAGATCCGCCAACTTCACCCGCCAAAGTTAAGGATCAAATCATTTTCGGCATCCTCACCGCGGTTGTAGGAGCTGTTGTTTATGGGTTATTCGGAGGATTGATGTACTTATTTATAGGGTTGCTTATGGGGAACCTTTACCATTTATTAAAAGCACGCTCATCTTTAAATGCATCCAAGCACAATGGAAAAATTGCCAGCGCATAGCAGCTTATAGAGACTATGAATTCAAAGTTGAACTCGACCATATACAAACTTGAGAAACCCTTATATATCAATATAAATCAAGGCTTCAAAAGCTGTTGTCAAGCTAATCAAGCTTGGGAAGCTGAAAATCTGAATGAAACACAAGCATACCTTCTTTCGAAAGCGCCTTATTCTGAGGCAGTCGAGGGGAGGTTTTTTTTTGAGATATTTTTTGTGATGTCAAAGAGACGGTACTACAAAAAGATAGTTCTTACCGATCTTCAAAAAATGCATACAATTAAGTTAAGACCTAGTACTAAAAAATAAAGAGAGGCGTGTGAAAAAAAGATTGAAATGAAGAAGCATTGGATTACGGTCGTTGGGATATTATTTATTCTCTCCTCCATCATTTACGGTTTAAAAATGGCAGGTTGGATTACAAATGAGTTGAAAATCGGTGCAGGGCTGGGTGTGGGTTTAACGTTGTCGATGGTATATGGTTTTTATGCGTTGCTGCTTTTTTTATGTGGAGCTTACAGTCGTCAAACCATCTACAAAGGATTCGGTTCCATCGTTCATGATCTGGTAGCAGTTAAAGTATTTTTCTTGGATTGATTATTTCTTATGTGAATACGAAATGGTCTGCTAAAGCTTAAAGAATATGAGCACTTTGATTCGGTTCGTAAAAAGAAGCGTAAGCAACGACCCTAAACTCGCAAAATTTATTGTATTGCTGACCGTTAACCATAGTTACCATTTCATTACAATGCGACTTGATACAGTTGTTGCCCAGTAACTTACCATGTTCTATTATGGAAACAATCAGTCGAAAACGAATGGCATTGTCAAAATCTAGATTTGTATTGAGCAGGTAGTTTTTAGAATACAAGTGTATTTCCTCCTAATTTTCGTCAGCAAAATACCTAATTAGTCTCACTGCATAAACTTCGTAAGATGTTTTCGTTTTAAGGGGGTAGCTTTGAAAATGAATAAGGAAAATTCAAAGCGGCTTAATCATCGAGAGATGAATTAGCTGAATTTTGTCTTTTTTTCATACGTCGCTTATAGCTTGACCAAATCCAAATGAATCCGCCGACTATATAAATTGGCAATACAATAACGATTAAGGTGGCTATGTCAGCAAGATCATCCCAACCGGGTTTGCTGGAGAAAACGGAATACAAGAATAGGATAAATCCTAAAAGAAAAATACCTGAGGCCAACCAGTAACGTTGTATGGCAGTTAAGATAGGAAATAGGAGCAGCACTATCGAAATGATCATATAATTTGATTCGCTTTGTAAATTCATCATACTTCACACTCCTCTAATTTCATTTTACTTCATGAAATGTGGTATTGTAATGAATAAATCCAAAAGGAAAGAGCTGTGAATCATGAATGGACAGAATAGAGCAGACATCCGAACAGGCATAGAAGTAAATATTGTATTAAAGCAAGATCAGACAACGGGCAAGCTAACTCAAGGGATTGTAAAGGATATTTTGACTAATTCGGCAAAGCATCCTCATGGAATTAAAGTGCGTTTAACCAATGGTCAAGTGGGTAGAGTGAAGGAAATCATTACGACGAACTAATTTAGGAAAGGAAGATTCTATATGTTATTGCAACAAAACATGAAAGCAGTAGGTTTACATCGATATCTGCCCATTGATCATTTGGAAAGCTTGATAGATGTTGAAATAGTGAAGCCCATTCCGCAAGGTAGAGATGTATTAGTTAGGGTGAAAGCGATATCCGTTAATCCAGTAGATGTTAAAGTTCGGTCGCCCAAAGAAAGAGTGGAAACGGCTCCTCGTATCCTTGGATGGGATGTCGCAGGTGTTGTGGAGCAAGTCGGTTCAGCATGCACTTTGTTTCAAATTGGAGATGAAGTGTATTATGCAGGAAGCATTACGCGTCCGGGTGGTAACAGCGAGTATCATTTAGTCGATGAACGGATCGTTGGTAATAAACCGAAAAATCTTAGCTTTGCTGAGGCAGCAGCCCTTCCTTTGACAGGGATTACGGCTTGGGAAGCACTTTTCGACAGACTGGGGATTTCCCAGAACCCAGAAGACAATAAGCAAAAAAGCATTTTGATTATTGGTGCCGCAGGCGGTGTCGGTTCGATTGCTACACAGCTTGCTAATTGGGTAGGTTTGACGGTAGTTGGTACGGCATCTCGACCAGAAACCATACAATGGGCTAAAGCGCATGGCGCTCATCATCTTATTAACCATTATGAAGATTTTGTGCCGCAATTAAAACAAATCGGTTTGGAAAGCGTGCATTATATTTTCTGCTTAAATAGTACGGAAAAGCATTGGCGTAACATGGCTGAAGCGATTGCACCGCAGGGGAAAATATGTTCCATTGTGGAAACAGAGGAGAACCTGAATATGACTCTGCTGAAAAATAAAAGCGTGACATTCGTCTGGGAGCTTATGTTTACACGAGCGATGTATCAAACAGCGGATATGGTGGAACAGTATAAGCTCTTAAACCGGATCGCCGAATTAAGCGATGCGGGTATATTACAAACGACGCTAACAGAACAATTGGAGCCGATTAATGCGGCAAACCTGCGATTAGCGCATGCGAAGCTTGAAACGGGTCAGACCATTGGGAAGATTGTTTTAGAAAAATTCTAATTGCCATCTATAAAGATCGTATAAAATAACGCTCAAACAGTTCAAATAAACTGTTTGGGCTTTTTCTTATGGAAACATGACCTTTTATTTTATTCGTACATCTCATGTAATACTTTTGTAAGAGTTTGATAAGACATTGTTTATTTGTTCGTTAGCGATAATTAATTTATGTACGGTACATTTATAAATGAACACAAATGCGAAGGAGATGTTGAGATGAAAAAGTTTATGACAGTGATCGTGATGATTTGTTTGGTATTTGCATTAGCCGCTTGCGGGAATAAAAGCGATTCGAAAATGATGGATAAATCAACGGACAGTAAGATGATGGATAAGAAAAACTAATTTACGCAGTTCCCCTTTCTTTTTCATAAGCAGAAGTTTAGTATTAAAATTAGGGTGAGAAAGGGGATGATGATGTGAGCCAAACGATTCTAGTTGCAGATGATGAAACGAACATAACCGATGTCTGCAGAAGATATTTGGAGCGGGAAGGATACGTCGTCCTCGTCGCTAATGACGGTAATCAAGCGCTGCAAATGTGGCAAGCCCATCATCCGAACTTTGTCATTTTGGATCTGATGATGCCCGGATTAAGCGGATTACAGGTTTGTGATGAAATTAGATCTCAACAGGATATCCCCATTATTATGCTGACGGCCAGAGGGGATGAACCGGATCGGCTGCTTGGTTTGACCATGGGTGCCGATGATTATATGACCAAGCCTTTTAGTCCTCGTGAATTGGTGCTAAGAGTTAAAAATATTTTGCGTAGAAGCCAAATAAACCCAGCAGCAGTAAAACCTTCATTGACACAAACACTCGTATTCCAAGAGTTGACGATAAATGCAGCGCAGCGCAGAGTATGCTTTAACGATAAGGATATTGAGCTTACGGCTAAGGAGTTTGATGTGCTTTATTTACTGGCTTGTCATCCGAACCAAGTATTTTCGCGGAATCAATTGCTGGGTAAGATATGGGATATTGATTTCGAAGGCGATACGACAACCGTAACGGTTCACATTCGCCGCTTACGCGAGAAGATTGAACCCAACCCTTCGGAGCCGAGATTTATTAAAACTGTATGGGGGATTGGGTATAAATTCGCAGAGAGGTCACTGTCATGAAGCTGCGTACCTATTTATTAATTGCGAATGCGGTAAGTATTTTTTTTCTACTGATTTTTCTGTTGATTAGCTATAACAAAATGCTTTTGGATATAAAACAGTTCGTATGGATATCTACCATTACAGTTGCTGTTGGTTTGTTGTCCTTTTTGCTCCATTTCTTAATGATCAGACCTTTGGAAAAATCGATGAAACAAATCGTCGAGGAATCTAAAAAAATCGCATTAGGCAACTATCAGGTGCAAGTCCCCGTTGTGGGTCCAAATGAATTTAAGAAAATGGCAAACCAATTCAACGAAATGAGCGTTAATTTAGAAGAAAGCTTTAATCGCTTAAGAGAGTCGGAAGCTTCCCGCAGAGAATTGATAGCCAACGTTTCCCATGACCTGCGAACGCCTCTTGCTTCGATTCAATCCTATGTTGAAGCATTACAGGATGGGGTTATTGAAGACCAAGAAACCTTTCGCGCGTATCTGGCAACGATTCAATCTGAATCGATCCGTTTAGGACATTTGATTAATGATTTGTTTGAATTATCCCGACTGGATGCGGGAGTTGAACTTTTTCAACCAGAGAATTATCCGCTAGAAGATCTTATAGTGGAAAAGCTGCAAAGCTTCGCGCTTCAATTTGACAAAAAAAAGCTGCAAGTATCAGTGAACATGCCGGATTATTCACCAATCGTTCGAATCATGCCATTCAAAATCAAACGCGTTTTTGTGAATTTATTAGAAAATGCGATTCGTTATGCTCCGGAAGAAAGTAAAATTGAAATTGCAATTGTTCCAAATCAAAACCAATTCGTCGAAGTATCGATTTCAGATCAAGGCGAAGGGATCGGGGAATTCGAGCAAACGCAATTATTCGAACGGTTTTATCGTACGGATAAATCGCGTAATCGGAATAGCGGCGGTGCAGGCTTGGGTTTAGCTATTGCCAAATCGATGATCGAGCTGCACGGAGGACGAGTCGGTGTTGAAAGTATAAAGGGTCAAGGCAGTCGTTTCTGGTTTACGCTTCCGAACGCGCATGCTATAGATTGAACGGAAAGGAGATGAGAGGATGAGTCAATGGCAAAAATGGTTAAAACCGCCGATTGGGAAGCTGCTTGTTCGATTGCACAGATGGAATGCAATAATCATCTTATTATTAGCCATTTCAGGTATTGTTCTTAGTATTGGAACGATCCGAGGTGATCTCGGTGTAGGTCGCGTTTGGTTAAAACAGATTCATATCTGGGCAGGTGTCCTTTCAACCGTTCTTTTAGTTTTGTATTTGCCTAATATCAGGAGGCATCTCAAACAAATTCGCAACAAACCTAATCAAAGGATTAACTTAGCTATCGTGTTATTTTTGTTGGCGGGTTGGATTTTGTCAGGCATTATTTTATGGCAATTAAGGCACTTTAGTCCGAGATGGAATACCGCAGCTCTGGCAGTCCATGATATTTTCACCTGGGTGGGCATTCCTTATGCTATATATCATTCCATTACGCGAATGCAGTGGCTTAAAACCCCTAGTAGACGTTCGGTCAAAATTGAAGGTGCAGTTCAGATTGCAGGATCGCCTAAAATGGAGATTATAAGACCGGCTATTACCGGTAAACCCTTTTATACACGCAGGGAATTTATTCGTTGGACTGTGGGGATTGGGGCTATTGCCATAGTCGGTCCGCTATTTCTTCGCTGGTTAAATACGAATCTGCTTCAATCAGGCTCTTCCATTGATTCTCTAACTAAGGCGGACGGCAATCACATGCTTCCGGCTCCAGAACCATTGGCTGATTCAGTGTCCGTAATTGGTGGCGGAAGCCAAGGGAACTTCCGGATTTATACCGTAACGGAAATCCCTTCGTTCTCTTCAGATAACTGGACTTTTACGATCAAAGGGCTTGTCGATAACCCGATCAATCTGAACTGGGAGCAATTCCTTCAGGTGAAAAGAAAAGTACAGGTAAGTGATTTTCACTGTGTGACAGGATGGTCTGTATATAAAAACACATGGGAAGGTATTCCTTTATCAGCGTTATTAAAAATGGCAGGTGTACAGGATAAAGCTAAATTTGTGAAGTTTTATTCCGGCGACGGAGTATACACAGATAGCCTAACAATGGAGCAAAGTATGGCCGATGATATTATGGTGGCCGTTTTACATGACGGCAAGCCAATTCCGCAAGATTTGGGCGGTCCTGTAAGACTCGTTGTGCCTAAAATGTTTACTTATAAATCGGTGAAATGGCTGCAAGGCATTGAATTGATTCAACAGGAGCATATCGGGTATTGGGAAGCAAGAGGCTATGATCAGGATGCTTGGGTCTAGCAAGCTGGAATCAAAGATGCAGACAGTCCGTTTCCGGGCTGTCTGCTATATAGGTATCTTGAGGTGGAGTGTGGGTTCATGCCTGATTGGTCTTATCGTACGCTTTTTCGTCCTGCATTGTTTAGCCTACCCTCTAAGGTGGCGCGCGATATAACCCTTCAAGCGATGGGGACATTAAGTAAAATGCCTTGGGGCTCCTTGGTTATTCGCACACTTGGACATATGGAGTCTTATCCAATCCTGGAAACAAACCGTTGGGAGATGCTTTTACAATATCCTGTCGGGCTAAGCGGCAATTTAGATATTCATGGCAGAGCACAAGCAGCATTAGCGCAATTTGGTTTTGGGTTTATTGAAATTGGACCGGTTACTTTAGAGGAGGTTACAACTGATCTTCCCATCCAACGCGACTTAACTAATGAAGCCATTCTATATCCATGTTCAATTGTAAACGATGGTGTTGAAACGATCATTCGCAGAGTAAAGAAGAAACAAGGACATCGGAAACCTTTATTATTTCGCACAAGGCATATGCCAGGTAAATCTGCTGAAGAGGCATTGAGCGAGCATCAATCATTGCTGCTCAAGCTTTCGCCTTTTGCTTCGGGTTTTTACATAGATATGATAGACGATCGATGGTCAATGGATAGAACAACGGCGTTTTTACAAAATCTTTTGCAGCATGCGCGCTCCCAATCTATAGTAAAGCCAATGTTCCTCTATGTTCCTTTGGATTATCCAATGGAGAGCCTTGTGTTGCTTCTGGCAAATTTGGATTTGACAGGCTGGGCGGGTATCGTCATTGGCGATTCTATTCGTAGTGAACAAGGTTACATAGTCGGACGGGAGGGTAAAGCCCATAGTATTGAAAAAGCTCGCTATATCCGAGAGCATACTCCCAAGGATTGGGCAATTATTGCCACAGGCGGGATTCATCAGCCTCAAGACGCGTTGGATTTGCTGGAAGTCGGAACAGATTATGTTCAGCTGCATAGCGGTCTTGTTTATTCCGGTCCTGGGTTACCCAAACGCATCAATGAAGCGATTATATATGAGCGAGTACGCGAGACAGATCCTGCGCAATTACCATCCTTTTGGAAAAGCTGGGGTTGGATGTGTTTACTGGGGATCGGCATGATGATTGGCGGCATCATCGCTTGGTTTATTGCGGCGACAAGTATTGTGCTTCCCTATGACGAATCGTTTCTTCAAATGAAAAAAACGATGCTTTCCCAAATGAACAGTCACTTGCTTCCATTTATGTCCCATGATCGAATTACGTTAGCGGGCACAATGATTTCCCTGGGTATTATGTATTTCCAGCTTGCCCAATATGGCTTACGTAAAGGCCTTCACTGGGCGCAAACAGCCTTGCTTGCTTCAGGAATTGTCGGATTCTGCAGCTTCTTCCTTTATCTTGGGTATGGTTATTTTGATCCGCTTCATGCTTTAGCTGCTGTTATTTTGCTGCCGATGTTTGTTCTTGCCATGCGGGTAAAGGTAAATGAACCTTCACGGCAGCAGCCGAATCTTTATAATGATCGTAAATGGCTTAACGCACAATGGGGACAATTGCTGTTTGTTGTACTCGGATTTGCCTTAGCTATCGGCGGCGTGACGATTTCTGTGGTGGGCATTACGCATATCTTCGTTTCTACGGATTTAACTTATCTCCATTCTACGCATGATAGGATTGGAAATATCAATTCTCATTTACTGCCGCTGATCGCGCATGATCGCGCTGGTTTTGGCGGGGCTTTGTTTTCAGATGCAGTGGTCATTCTGGCAACTGCTTTATGGGGAATTAATCAAGGTGATCGCTGGATGTGGTGGACGCTGCTTGCAGGTGGACTCCCTGGGTTTCTTGCTGCATTCAGCGTGCATATTATGATTGGATATTTTGATTTTTGGCATTTGCTGCCCGCGTATTTTGCTGTTGTGGTCTACATCGTGGGACTTATTTTGTTATATCCTTATTTGCACAAAGAACGGAAGAAGACCGCTCTAGCATATGATCTGTGAAACAGACTTAATAAACAAAAAAGCAGACACCTCGGTGTCTGCTTTTATTCTGAAATCCACTTAATGAATGCCTATCCTATGTTAAGGCAGACGGTGCTCTCGTTCCGATTGTTTTGCTTCGACTATCTGCGGCGTCGTATCATTTAGTTCTTTCTGAGGCGGGTTTTTAGTACTGGCTGCAGGATCCTCATCTGTATATAATTCTTTAGCGCCTGATTTGAATTCGCGAAGCATTTTTCCAACACCGCGTCCAAGTTCCGGTAGTTTAGCTGGGCCAAAAAACAAAAGAGCAACGATAACAATCAATAGAATGTGACCTGGAGTAAATAATTCTCTAAACAAATCGAACACCTCATTTCGTAATTAATTATAGTATACCGCATAAATATGACTTTTTTAAAACAAATCAAGGCAATTTCGTTAAAAATTTAAATTGGAAGCGTTATCGTGTTAATTGTCAAGCAATATCCCCTTCATTTTACTAGTAAACGGGTACTTCGTATAGTACAATATGAAAAATGAGAAATTAAAACAAATAAAATTTTAAATAAGGTAGTGGATGAATGCCTAGACATCTGGTTGTCGGAAACGGGAAAATTTTAGTCAATTTAGATCAAAATGCTTATATTCGTGACATATACTATCCTTTTGTCGGTCAATTGAATCATGTGGGCGGATATCGCTGCCGAGTGGGGATTTGGGTGGACGGAAGGTTTAGTTGGCTGAGCGACCCGGAATGGACGATGAAGTTGTCTTACATAGAGGATTCGCTTGTGACAGAGGTAGAGGCTGTGAACAATGATTTAGGGATCACTTTGCTGATGAATGACGGGGTGCATCAACGAGATCCGATTTATTTGAAACGAATTATTGTCGTAAATCATTACGAGGTGGAACGCGAAGTGCGCTTATTTTTCAATCAGGATTTGAATATCAATGAAACTGAAGTAGGCGATACCGCAGTTTATTATCCTGCCAGCAATACCGTTTTTCACTATAAAAAAGATAATTATTTTATGTTTAATGGGCTGGCCGGAAGCGAAGGTTTATTTCAGCATACAACGGGCGTAAAAAGATTTCACGGTGCTGAAGGAACATGGAAGGATGCGGAAGACGGCACTTTAATGGGGAATGAGATATCTCAAGGCTCTGTTGACAGCACGATCAGTTTACGGATCATCCTGCCTTCAGTGGGGAAGTTTGAAAGCTTTTATTGGATGACTGCCGGCAAAAGTTTAGATGAGGTAAAAAAACTGGATACGTATGTTTTAGTCAGCCACCCGGGGAGCTTGCTAAATCGGGTTCAAATTTACTGGCAGCGCTGGGCCAATAAGTTGGATCGAGATTATGCTGATTTGAGTGAAGGGATTATCAAGCTGTTTAAACATAGCTTGCTCATTATCAGAACGCAAGTCGACGTGAACGGGGCAATCATTGCTGCGAATGACAGTGATATTCTACAATACAATCGTGATCATTACAGCTACATGTGGCCTAGAGACGGTGCGCTGGTTGCTTATGCCATGTCTATGGCGGGCTATCAAGGTGTCATTGTACCATTTTTCCACTTTTGTGCGAAGGCGTTGACTCCAGAAGGGTATTTATTACATAAGTACAATCCGGACGGAACCGTTGGGTCAAGCTGGCATCCTTATTATCATGAGGGCAAGGAACAGCTTCCGATTCAAGAAGATGAAACAGCGCTTGTTTTATTCACCTTATGGCAAGATTATTTGAAGAATAAAGATGTTGAGCTTCCTCAATCGCTTTATCGCAACTTGATTCGTAAAGCAGCGCGTTTTTTATATACTTATGTCGATTCTCAGCTTCAACTTCCAAAGCCGAGCTATGATCTATGGGAAGAGCGCTACGGTATATTCACCTTCACCACATCGGCTGTTTATGGTGGTATTATCGCTGCTTCCAATTTCGCCAAATTGTTCGGTGATGATGAGCGCAGTAAACGTTATTTAAATGCAGCAGAGAATATTAAAAAAGGGATGCTCAAGCATCTTTGGAACGAAGAAGCAGGTCGGTTTGCGCGAGGTTTGTATTTAAAAGATGGTGAATGGGTTCAAGATATGACACTGGAAAGCAGTATATATGGAATTTTTGAATTTGGCGTATTGCCGGCAGATGATGATCGCGTAGTGAAGACGATGAATTCGATTAAAGCAGGATTATCAGTTAAAACCTCGATCGGAGGTATAGCTAGATATCATAACGATTATTATTTCCAACGTTCGTTGGATATCGAACAAGTACCGGGTAACCCGTGGATTATTTGTACCTTATGGGTGGCTGAATGGGAAATTGAAATCGCGAAAACACTAGAAGATTTAGAAAATCCTCGTAAAACATTGGAATGGGTTGTTTCCTACGCCATGGAGAGCGGTGTTTTATCCGAGCAATTGGATCCAATGGATGGCAGTTCCGTATCAGTCGCTCCTTTAACTTGGTCTCACGCGACGTTCGTTTTAACCGTAGTCAAATATTTGAATAAAGTAGAGGATTTACAAAGGAAGCTTGTACACAGAGGTATGGGTGACAGCTAATACACTGCAGCAAGTAGAGCGTTAATAGGTTAGATTCGCTAAAAAACCGCTTGTAGGAGAATGTTAATTTCCTACAGGCGGTTTTTCTGTTTTATCGCGTTGAGTCATTTGCTGCCAAACAGAACCTACTGCAGCTTCGCCGCCTTCAATTCGTTCGAGAGCCAGCTTTAGCTGCATTCTAACCTCAAATTCAGGATCATTCTGAGCTTCACGCAAGGCAGGAATTGCGGTTTCATCTCCAACCTCATATAGAAAACGCGCAGCACGCCAGCGCACAATTTTACTTGTATCCTGCAATGCTTTACACATTGCACCTATGGCGGCCGGATCACCGAGATCCGAGAGTGTATCTCCTGCAGTACGACGCACAGCTGGTGATTTATCAGTTAAGGCTTTATAAAGATAAGGTAGAACCTGGGGTTCCTTGATATCTCCTAAATAAACAGCGGCCATTCTCCGAATCGAAATGTGCGGATCATCCAGTGCTTTTGCAAGAAATGGAATCGCGTCAAGCGAAGGGCGAATAGTTCGCAGAGCAGCGTAGCGTACACGCCAATCCGCGTCAAGCATTGCCGCAGATAACTGATCTAATGTTATCGTTGAAGAGCTTGAATACTCTACAGAATTGTCGTCTTGATATGCATCATTCATTGCGTCCGCTGCTAATTGTAACAAGCGATTGTCATCATAGGCTGCATCTAATTCGTTAACTATCTGTTCCAAAACCTCCTGAAGCTCTCCATATCGCACACCATAATCAATCAGCTTACGCTCTTTGATTAGATTGGGTGAAGCTAATCCAGCCTGTGTAGCGGCTTTAATAAATTTTTCCGGCAGAGCAGCCCTTTGCTCTTCTGTTCCGATGCTGACACGCACCTGCATGGGAATATGACGAAATTGTTGGAGACGTACTTGAACTTCACCCCAACCTACGACAGGAGCAGCAAGTTTAGTATGCTCTGCATCTACGCCATCGCCATATGTTGATTGCTTTGCGTGAGCAGCGTCATCTGAGCCCAGTATATCCCTTGCTTTCTCGAGAATTTGCTGCCAATCCCCTTTGGAATGACGATCCAAGGCAATAAAATCAGCGGCTTGAAATAATCCGGTAACCCCGGGAATCGCTAATAGTTTTTTACTGTAATCCGGCGCTGAGTCTATATTATCAAGTGTATAAGTGAAGCGAGCTCCATCTGGCAAGCGAATATCCATATTTAGTTTCATGGTATTTGGGCTTGGTGTAGGTTCGATTGAAATAATCTTCATAGCGATTAGTCCAAATCCTGTAAGCTGCGATCTAAATACTTCTCGAGCGTTTTCGTAATATCGTACATTGTATGGGAAAGGTCTTCATTATCATACACATGCTCACATTCGTCGCGGTAGGCGGCTTCTTTTTCATAGTTCAACATATAGCGACTGATCAATTCTGGAGAATCACCGCGTTCTTGCTGACGTGCCAGCAATTTATCCTTATCGGCGTAAATGAAAATCCGAATCACTTTATCACTATATAGATCTTTTAGAATGTCGGCTCCTTCACCATTTAAAATGAGATAAATACATCCGCTTGATTGCAGCTGGGTTTCAATATCTTTACTTTTAATCCCGTAGAGATTGTCATCAAATTCGATGACTTCAATAAATTCCTCTTGCTGCTGTGCTTTCTCAAAGGATTCCCGCGAAATAAAGTAATAATCTTCGTCTTCCACCTCAGTTTGCCTTCTTGTTCGGGTTGTATACGAGAGCACCTGCTTAATGTTTAGAGTAAGTCCCGCCATTTCAGCAATCGTTTTCCGACCCGCACCGTTTGGTCCAGTGAATATAAAAATCATTTCCTTGTCCTTTAATTCGTACATAGAATCCCTCCTTACATATATTTATATTTTACTATTTTTCATAACTTTGGTAAAGCGACAGGCTATCCCTATGTTTAGGTTTCTTTACTTTCCACGACGCGGAGATTTCGAAGCGGAATATCGTTTCGGTCCGCTATCCTTTCGTCCATTGGAGGAAGTGTAAGGCGATGTAGAAGCCCTCTGTGTTTTTGGACCGCTGCCTGCTTTTCCTTCACGATTAGCTGGCTTACTGCCAAAGCTAGTGTTACGTTTTCCAGAAGCGGAACTATTGCCGCGTTGCTCGCGGGCGCGTGACGGTTCAGTATGTTCAGACACAGGTGTACGTCCCCAGGCTGCATCGTTTTTCGCTGCCGCTACAGCACCTCTGCGCCCAACTGCATTTGCTTCGCTTGGTGCCGGGCTATTATCTTTACGGCTGCTTTGCTCACCGCGAACTCGGCTTGCCGCGTTGCCAAAGTTTTGACTGCCTTCGCGTTTGGGTCCGCCGCTGCCTTGCTCATTTCGCGTATTACGGCTTTGCATGCCGCTGCCTTTACGATTGTTGCGATGATCTCCGCCGCTGGTGCGTTCAGCGTAATTGCTCTCGCGTTTTGCTCGGCTTTGTTCATCTCTTTCGGTACGAACGATATGTACCTCAGCTTCACCGCTGTTTGCTCGTGCGAAGCGCTCCCCTTGCGCGTCGCCAGTTGCACGCCCGCGCCCACCGCTCCGCGCGCTTCCGCGCCCGCCGCGTGTTCCGCCGCTGGCTGCACCGCTGCGCCCGCTCCGTTCGCTGCCGCGCTGTCCGCTGCGTCCGCCGCCGCTCTGTCCGCGCTGTCCGCGTGGCGCAGCACTCGCTCCCGCTTGCTTCGTTCGCACTCCGCCGACATTCCCGCTTTTACTCAGCGATTGCTGAATGCCGCGTTCGATCAGCTCGAGGAAAGCGCGGTCGTGCGATGTGGCGAAAGTGATCGCCATGCCGTTTTTCCCTGCGCGTCCTGTGCGACCAATGCGGTGAATATAACTCTCCACGTCATGAGGGATGTCGTAATTGAACACATGCGTAATACCTTCGACGTCAATACCTCTCGCTGCCATATCGGTAGCGACCAGAATTTGAATGCGCGCATCACGAAAACGTTTCATGACCTGTTCGCGTTTCGCTTGCGATAAATCCCCGTGCAATTCGTCTGAAGAAAAGCCCTGTTCCTGCAAAAATTTATTTAGTTCGCCGGCACGTCGTTTCGTACGGCAGAAGACCATGGCTAAATACGGATTATATTGTTGAATGAGCTTCACAAGCTCATTTTGTTTACCGCGATCTGTCGTTTCGATGACAATCTGTTCAATTTCATTGAGAATAACTCGCTGGGCTTCAATCTGAATTTCAACAGGCTCACGCATATATTGTTTGGCGAGAGAACGAATTGGCGCAGGCATCGTTGCTGAGAAGAGCATCGTTTGTCTGCGTGAAGGCGTTTGTGCAATGATCTCTTCTACTTCAGCGAGAAAACCCATATGCAGCATCTGATCCGCTTCATCTAATACAAGCTTATCCAACTTGCCGAAGTTAACTGTTTCCCGGCGAAGATGATCGAGAAGCCTTCCTGGCGTACCAATCACAATATGGATATCGCCTTTTAGCTTGTGAATTTGTTTTTCAACGTCTTGGCCACCATAGGCAGCTAGAACATGGGCACCAACAACGGGGGCAAGTTTTTTCACCTCTGCGGCGATTTGAATGGCTAATTCGCGGGTAGGCGTGACAATCAATGCTTGTACAGCGGATTTATTCAGATCGATAGCTTCCAATATAGGCAGCACAAAAGCGAGCGTTTTCCCAGTCCCCGTCTGTGCTTGCGCAATAATATCCTGCCCGTTAAGTAAAATCGGAATGGCTCGCTCTTGGATAGGCGTCGGTTCGATTACACCTGTATCGTGCAGTGCTTTAACTAGCTCCGGTCTTATATTTAAACTTGTAAATGCTTTTGCCATTTAAATCCGTCTCCTTCATCTCTTGAAAAATATTCTAATGATCTATGGGTCATTTTACCATGAAAGCCCGTTATTGTCCGATGGAAATGAAAAAATGCGCTAAAAAACTTATTTACCTCAATAAATTGAAACAACTATATAAATGAAGCAATAAAAAATAGCCCCCGGGTGAGGCTATATAGGAGTGTGTTCAAAAATTATAGCTATGTTGCGTAATGAATGTGCTTTAAGCGCATGCTTACGAAGTGAGTTTTCTAACGAAAACTTTTACCTCAGTTGAAAATGAGTTTCTTGAATTGACGAAGGTGGAAACTCATTTTCAAAGTCGGCACAAGCATATGCTTCCGAAGCCAGTTTTGCTAAAGCAAAACTTTCGACTTTCCAAACACACCCATTACTCCACTTCGCGCCACTTTTTGATCACACTCCATATGCATATGAAAATTATTTCCCCATATTTGATTCCGGTATCGCGAACAAACGATTCGCAGTTGCATTGAATTCATTTAAATGACGATCCAACGGTTGCCCGCTCCAGCTCTCAATCGCATAGGCATTAAGTTGATTTACAAAATCACGATTGGCTGAAATGTAAACATCGATTACGTTGCGGTTAGCCAAGCGGATCGCAATCGCAATTTTTTGTTTGAAAGCGGGATTTATATTTTCTTGGTGTTCCACGGTTTCGTAATTATTCATACCGCTGGCTAGCTCCCAATTCTTAACCGCCTCATTAAATGTATCTGGATTGTATGTGCCGATAGAGCTTCCTGCATGATTCGTTTCATTTTTACTATCCGGACCTCTTGTGCCATGTACTGAATTATCAATTAAAATCGCTGCATAGGCATTGTAATCCGTTAACATCACCACAGCTGCGCGAACACCAGGCAAACCAGCTACTTTATTGCTTAGATCCCGACTGTATTGCAATGCAGTATTCTTATGATTTAAGATTCCACCCGCTTGCTGTGAACCGTACATCCGTGAGCCATCTTGTATATTAGGATCGCTTAAACTGCCGTAATTCGTACTGCGTCCCCCTTTTTTGCCGCTGTAATAATCACAGGATGTTATACAGAAACAAGAAAGTATGAGAATTATGAACATCCTATTTAGCCGAAAGATCATCGCATATCCTCCTTTTTCTATAGCATCCGTCTTCCGCTGAAAATTATGCTTTCACTCTTGAAGGAAAAGGTGCATAAGTATTGCAATTTTAGGAAATAACCAAAAGAGGGAATTTTCGATCAAAATCGCTGTTTTAGAACAATTTGTGAACTCTTCTAGGAAGATTGACAAAAAAGTTTAACGAATTTATAGTTAATGAAGTGATTGCGTTAATTGACAGTGTATGGTTGTATGTGATACCTGTTTAAAACAGACAAGCGGGGTTGATAAATGATGAATCGTTTTAAATTTGTATGGCGTCTTTTACCCCTTTTAGGGATGTTGGCTTTAGTGCTGACAGGCTGTGGAGACCCTACTCTTTCTGCGCTTACACCAAGGGGTCCTGTTGCAAGGGATCAATTATTTATGGTGCAGTTTAGCTTGGGTATTATGATCTTTGTCCTAGTTATTGTATTTGCAATTTATTTTTATGTATTGATTCGTTTCCGTAAGCGTAAAGGCGACGATAGTATTCCTAAGCAAGTCGAAGGTAACCATGTGTTAGAAATTATTTGGACTGTGGTTCCAATTGTTTTACTATTGATCATTGCTGTTCCGACGGTGTCATACACGTTTAAGCATTCCAAGGATTACTCGCAGGATAAAAATTCAATTCATATTAAAGTAACGGGGCACCAATTTTGGTGGCAGTTCCAGTACAAGGATTACGACATCAACACTGCGAATGATGTAGTTATTCCAGCTGGTAAGAGAATAGCCTTTGAAATCAACTCAGCAGATGTCAATCATTCATTCTGGGTCCCTTCGCTTGGCGGTAAAATCGATGCTAATCCCGGCGATAAAGATATCAACCCGTTATGGTATATAGCAGATCAGCCAGGTATTTACCAAGGGAAGTGTGCGGAGCTTTGCGGAGCTTCACATGCCTTGATGGATTTCAAAGTGAAAGCAGTCAGTCAAGCGGATTTTGATGCATGGATCAAGCAGAAGAAAGCTCCGTTAGCTGCTGTTCCTACGGACGCAGTCAAGGGTGAACAAATTTTTAAAGACAATTGTCTTTCATGCCACGCGATTGAAAGCAATGGACCAGGCTTTGGACCGAACTTGAATGGTTTTGCGGATCGTACGAAGGTAGCTAGTGTATTGGTGCACAATGATGCAAATCTTATAAAATGGATCAGCAACCCGAATGATGTTAAACCAGGCGCGCTGATGCCGCAAGTTTTGGATAAGGATACAAATGCTCCGCTCAGCCAAGACAAAATTAAAGAAATTGTTAAATACTTGGACACATTGAAGTAATAGGGGGTAACAACGTTGTCACATGCACATTCGGTTAAACGCTATAATGGGCTGATGGATTGGCTTACGACAGTGGATCATAAAAAAATTGCTATATTATATTTTTTAGCTGGAGGAATCTTCTTCTTGGCTGGCGGGATTGAGGCAATTCTCATTCGTATCCAATTGATGTTTCCTGAACAATCTATTTTTATCGGTGGAACCTATAATCAATTGCTTACGATGCATGGAACGACGATGATCTTTTTTGCAGCGATGCCGCTTATTTTTGGCTTTATGAATGCGGTCGTCCCACTCCAAATCGGAGCTCGAGATGTTGCTTTTCCTTTTGTAAACGCATTGGGCTTTTGGTTGTTCTTTGCTGGCGGCGTATTGATGAATACCAGCTGGATCTTAGGCGGTGCGCCCGATGCGGGTTGGACGGCTTATGCTCCGCTCTCCTCGGCATACAGCGGACATGGAGTCGACTTTTATGTAGTCGGGCTGCAGATTGCCGGAATAGGTACGCTGATCGGCGGGATTAACTTCCTCGTGACGATTATCAATATGCGTGCTCCGGGAATGACCTTTATGCGGATGCCGCTGTTCACTTGGACTGCTTTTATTACATCAGCACTAGTGCTGTTCGCTTTCCCTGCTATTACAGTTGGCTTAGTTGAATTGATGTTTGACCGTATGTTCCATGGTAACTTTTTCGAGGTTGGAAAGGGTGGGAATACGGTATTATGGCAGCATTTATTTTGGATTTTCGGGCATCCTGAAGTTTATATTTTAATTTTGCCGGCTTTCGGTATTATCTCGGAAGTTATCCCTACTTTTTCACGTAAAAGATTGTTCGGTTACAGCTCCATGGTTTTCGCAACCATCTTAATCGGATTTCTTGGCTTCATGGTATGGGTGCATCATATGTTTACTACAGGCTTGGGTCCGGTTGCTAACTCTATATTCGCGATTGCGACGATGGCGATTGCTGTGCCGACAGGGGTTAAAATTTTTAACTGGCTGTTTACGATGTGGGGCGGACAAATTCGTTTTACCACAGCGATGTTGTTTGCAGTGGCTTTTGTTCCTACATTTGTTATGGGTGGTGTAACAGGCGTTATGCTTGCAGTGCCGCCAGCAGATTTCCAATATCAAGATTCATACTTTGTAGTAGCCCATTTTCATTATGTTATTGTAGGTGGGATTGTACTTGGCGTATTCTCCGGTTTATTCTACTGGTGGCCCAAAATTTTCGGACGTACGTTGAACGAAACATTGGGTAAAATCATGTTTTGGACGTTCTTCATTGGCTTCCATCTGACGTTCTTCCCGCAGCATTTCTTGGGATTGATGGGTATGCCGCGTCGAGTCTTTACTTATCACCCTGGCGAAGGCCTGGAAGCAGGAAATTTAATAAGTACTATTGGCGCTTTCCTCATGGGCCTAGGCACCATTGTTTTCTTATACAACATCATTATTACAGCAATGAAAAAGCCAGATGCTCCAGCAGATCCGTGGGATGGCCGTACTTTAGAATGGACGATTCCTTCGCCTCCGCCGGAATATAACTTTAAGCTTACTCCATTAGTACGTGCTTTGGATCCTTTCTGGAAAGAAAAGATGGATGGGAATAAAGAGATGACGCCTGCTGAACCGTTAGGTCCTATTCATATGCCTTCTGGCTCTATATTGCCTTTCGTCATGTCAGTCGGATTATTCATTGCCGGATTTGGGTTTATGTATGCGCGTGAACACTTTAATAATGACTTCATGAATACGATTTTTGGCGATTACATCGTATCCGGTATTGGTGTAGTGACATTCTTTGTATGTATGTTTATGAGATCCGTATATGATGATAAGGGCTGGCATGTTGAAATTGAAGAGTTGGAGAATGAGGGGGTAAAGGCATAATGAGTAACGCACATTCCACTAGCGGGGCTCTGCCGGCAGAGCCCGAAAAGGCAACCCTTGAGGGAAGAAATAAAGTACTCGGATTTTGGTTATTCTTAGGTGGAGAAACCGTTCTTTTCGGAACACTATTCGCTACCTTCGTAGCGCTTCGGAATGAAACAAATGGAGGTCCTACTGCGGATCATCTATTCCACTTAGATACGGTTGCGATTTCTACATTTATTCTCTTAACGAGTAGTTTAACGAGTGTACTTGCAATGATTTCCATGCATAAGCATCAATTAAAACCTATGCTTGCATGGCTAGGTGTTACGATCGCTCTCGGTCTCTGCTTCTTGGGTCTTGAAATTACGGAGTTTAAAGCTTATGTGGCTGAAGGGCATAAATTTTCGGGGAGTGCATTTGGAACCTCATTTTATACGCTCGTTGGGTTTCATGGAGCTCACGTAGCCTTTGGTGTATGCTGGATTGGTTTATTGATCTTGCAAGGATGGAAAAAGGGACTGACGGTTGTTACCGCGCCTAAGTTTTATGTGGCAAGTCTTTACTGGCATTTTATCGATGTCGTCTGGGTATTCATCTTCACCGTTGTTTACTTGATGGGAAAGGTGGGCTAGGTCAATGAGCGCTGAACATCATTCCGAGCAACATGCTTCATTACCGCTGAAACGTCATAAGGTTGAGGGTCCGAGCAAGCATTATTTGGCTTATATTGTCTCGATTTTGTTAACTATGCTATCGTTTGCGATTGTGATTTATGGTGGACTTGACCGTTCTTTTTTACTGATCTTTCTTGTGAGTCTTGCGATAGTGCAAGCCATATTTCAGCTTTATGTATGGATGCATGCCAAGGAAAGAGGTCACTTTTTCCCTATTCTTTTTCTAAGTACAGGAGCTTTTGTAGCAGTCTCAGCGGCAATAGCTGCAGTTTACTGGTTGTGGTGGTAATCATAAATGGAAAGGCGCAAGTATTAATTTAAGCGCCTTTTTTTCTTTTAAGGAGGGAAAATAAATGAGTTCGAATATGGATTCAATGACACATATGCATGATGCATCGGGTAGTTTTTTTGCCCAATGGAGTCCGGGACTGCTCTTGATCCTTGTTGCTGCTGCGTATATTTATTTTCAGCTAATCGGTCCGCTGCGTCCAAGATTTGAAGGTTCGTCCGAAGTCCGATTTAGTAAAAAACTGCTTTTCGTCACTGCACTTGTTGTGTTCTATATAGGGCAAGGCAGTCCGATTAACTATTATGGACATGGGTTGATATTCAGTTTTCATATGCTTCAGCAAACGATGGTCTATTTGATTTTTCCACCGCTTTTATTATTGTCTATTCCGGATTGGCTTGTTCGTCCTGTATTGACTAAAAAGGCAGTGCGTAAATGGGTATATCCTTTATTACATCCATTGATTGCGGTATTAGTTTTTAATATGTTGTTCTCGTTTTATCATATTCCACAGATTTTTAATTACACCTTTGACCATCCTTTATTGCATAATGGCTATCATATTGTATTGCTTCTCACCGCTTTTCAAATGTGGCTTTTGGTGTTCTGCCCGTTGCCTGAATGGGATCGGCTCTCAGAATTGCAGAAGATGGCGTATATTTTTGCAAATGGCATTTTATTAACGCCTGCTTGTGCGCTCATTATATTCTCTAACTCTTTACTTTATCCTACCTATGCAGAGGGATCGCAGTTGATTCATTTCGTATTGTCCCCGTTGGAAGATCAACGCTTAGGCGGCACGCTGATGAAAGTTATTCAAGAGCTAGTCTATGGATGGGCTTTGGGCTATACTTTTTTTAAATGGTTTCGTACGGAACGAAAGAGGGAAGATGAGGATCAGGCAAAGCTTGAGCTTGAAATCGATCTAATCCGCTCGGCTCCACTGCAAACGCATTAATTAGTTCAATTATGGGGGATAACAGATGGCAACTTTTTTACCTTTGCTGAGTACGATTTTTATCGCAACAAGCGGGATTTTGGTAGCAATTGGTTGGTACCAAATTCTAAAGGGTCGTCGAGCTACTCATCAAAAATTTATGGTAACGGGTGCAATTTTTGCTCTATTGTTTTTTATCATCTATGTTTCACGAACGATATTTATTGGCAACACAGCTTTTTCCGAGACGGCACCGGTAGGTATTCGTGATGCATATTATATTTTTTTAATCTGTCACATTATATTTTCTACGACATCAGCGGTATTTGGGATTGTAACTTTAACGCTGGCGTTTAAACAAAAATTTGCGAAGCATAAAAAAGTTGGACGATATACAGCTACGATGTGGTTGATTACTGCTCCTTCCGGTGTCATGGTTTATATACTCTTATATATTATGTATCCGGGCGGTACGACGAAGCCTGTTATTGATGCCATTTTTGGTTGGTAAGTTCATTCAAAATACTCGTTCATTCTACAATTGTAGAGTGAACGGGTATTTTTTTACTATTTTTATCTTGGAAATATATTGAAATGGGAAAAATAATTGTATATACTGTGTATTTAGAAATAAACAGTACTTTACCTAGCTCAAGGCATTAAACGCCGTGTTATTACGATCAAAAATCGTATATCAGGACGCTGATAGAGTCTCAAGGAAAATTGAGGGGGAAATAAGATGATCGCCTTGCAATTAGAAAAGGTAACGAAAAATTATGCGGACAAAACAGCTGTAAATGGAATTGAGCTTCAAGTAGGTCAAGGAGAAATTTATGGTTTACTTGGGGGTAATGGGGCTGGTAAGACAACAACTATGCGGATGGTGCTGGGATTGATTCTTCCGGATATGGGCCGTATTTTATGGAAAGGGAAGCCTTATTCTAACGAATTGCATCGCTTGATGGGTTATCTTCCCGAAGAGCGCGGACTATATCCAAAAGTAAAGGTGTGCGACCAAATCATTTATCTTGCTGAGCTGCGTGGTATGAAGAAGAAACAGGCGGATGCAAGCTTGAAGCGGTGGTTGGAGGTTTTTGAAGTGCCCGAATACTACGATAAGAAGGTAGAAGAGCTATCCAAAGGAAATCAGCAAAAGATTCAGTTTATCGCTGCGGTTATCCACGATCCGGAGATACTCATTTTAGATGAGGCCTTTAGCGGATTAGATCCTGTGAATGTGGAATTATTGAAAGCGACGGTGACGGATCTGCGCAAGCAGGGGAAGACGATTCTCTTTTCCAGCCATCGGATGGATCATGTGGAGGAGCTGTGCGAAAGCATTTGTATTATGCATAAATCCAATACGGTGCTGCAAGGAAATTTGCG
>JAQBPR010000035.1 GCA_028287395.1 Bacilli bacterium | reverse complement strand
CGCGAATAAAATTCCCGAAGCTGTACATGAAAATACGATAAGCAATACAATCAACCAAATTCTTTTACGAATCGTTTGCAAATAATCAAATAGTTCCATCGTTTCCTCCAATCGAAAAAATTATAATTTAATGCGGAATATTTAAAGAATCTGTTTAAAAAGCTGGACTTTAGTCCCGTGATAAGTATGCCTTCCAGCCTCAGTTGAAAACGAGTTTCTTTATTAGATAAGGGTGGAAACTCATTTTCAAAGTCGGCACGCAAACTTTCCAGACACACCCATCACTCCCTATCATCACTTTTTAAACAGGCTCTTAACACTTAACGATACATTATGTATCATTAAATACATAATGTTAAGAGGAAATAACCTAAACTGAATTCCTTTTCATTGGTGTATGTTCTTCAATGCCAATATATCGTAACGTTATCGAAGGAGCTGAATGATTGAACAGCTCTCGTAAAGCATTCACATTTTTCGTTTTTTGATAATAATGATAACCGAATGTCTTTCGCAGCGTATGCGTACCAATATCATTCAGACCAACTAATTTACCTGCTTCATTTAAAATTCTATATACACGTATGCGTTTAATTGGATGTCCTGTGCGTTGGGATGGGAATAAAAAATCCTCGTCATCCTTATCTTTGATATAATCATAAATGCCATTCTTAAGCTGTATATTCATATAGAATGATTTCTCTTTCCCTGTGCGTTCTTCCTTGACTCGAATCAAAGTTTTATCTTTCACATCTTTAACACGAAGCAATAAAATATCACTTAAATGAATCCCAGAATTTATTCCAATCGTGAATAGGATCCAATCCCGCAGCGATTGTTTTTTGAGAATACCTTGAATCTGTTCTATCTTTGCATAATCTTTAATTGGTTGAACAATCTGCATAAGAACCCGCTCCCACTTCTAAATTAGTAGTATTGCCAAGGAAATGATACGATATGTATCATTTTAGATTATAACACAGCTTACGCGAACATGACTAGACTAAAAGCTCTTTATTTCACAACAAATTTTTTAGACCGCTTTCAGGCAATTTTTATGATATAATTTAGGATACCCAGACTAATTTATTGAATATGATGAGGTGAGTTGCTTGCGTATCCATAATTTACATTATAAAGAAGACATCGATTTGGCTGAATGGATAAGTCAAAGCAATATTCACGGTGATCACGTCTTTGTACAAATTTACACTTCTTTATTCCAAGAACATTTCATGAAGCAATTAATAAATGAAATCGTGCAATCCATTCCCAAAGCTGTGATTATCGGCTGTACATCCAATGGTCAGATTATGGATGGTCATATCCTTCCTCATGGTACCGTTTTATCATTTATAGTGTTTGAAGAAACGCACGTACGATCTGCTAGTATAGACTATGATCAATTTCGTGATAGCTTTATTCAAGGGGAATCTATTGCAAAGCAATTACTAGAGCCTGATACTAAAGCCTTCATTTTCTTTATTGATTCGCAATTCACAAAGCCCATTGAGTTCTTGAAAGGGGTACAATCCATCGCACCCCTTGTTATTGTTGCCGGAGGATTGTCCTTGGATGAAAGTGGATTAAGTTCTGTACTGTTTACGGAACAGAACTTCATTCAAAAAGGTGTTGTTGGTGTATCACTTTCAGGCAGTAAGCTTATGGCTGGTAATAAATATAGTTTAAGTTGGCAGCAAATCGGCAAATTTTTCACGATCACAAGTGTTGAAGGGGGCCGTGTTTATACCATAGATCATCTTGCCCCGCTTCATTTGTATAAAAAATATTTGGGCGATAAAATGACAAATCAATTTTTCGAAAAAGGAGATCAGTTTCCGCTTATTTTAACCCGTTCTGATATGGAATTCTGCCGAGCGCCAGAGGTTGTTCATGAAGATGGCTCGATTACTTTTTCAGGTAACTTCCATGTGGGTGAAAAGGTACGATTCGGCTTTGGTGATCCTGAATTAATTGTTGATGCCACTAAACAACTAATCGAGAATATAGTTGAAATGCCTGCCGAGGCGATACTTGTTTTTAATTGTGCCGCCCGTCGCCGCTTTATGTTTAACTCCATTGATCAAGAAATTAAACCATTACAAAGCATTGCATCGACCATCGGTTTTTTTACAAATGGCGAATTTTATCACCACCAAGAAGTCAATGAAATTTTTAATCATTCGATGACCTTATTGATCTTATCTGAAAATGCATCCAGCATAAAAAAAAGTGCTGCTGATCTTCAGCGCGTTGGGTTGTTTGCAGCGAATACCTTTGGAAATCGAGATACTTTGAGAGCCATATCCCATCTAGCTGAAGTATCCACGCAAGAATTAAATCAGCTAAACGCATCGCTTGAGGCTTCCGAGCAGCGTTATAAATCACTAGTACAATATAATCCGGACATTGTCTTTTCATTAGATACGGAAGGCGGATTAATTTCACTTAATCAAACTTTTTATAACATGCTTGGTTATTCAGGAAATGAGATTCACTCGTTTTTTGATTTAATTGACTCAGCGGATATAAACACTTCTAAACGGTACATTAAACAAGCCTTTCAGGGAAAACCTCAAACCTTTGAAGTCACTTTTTCACACAAAAATAAATCTAAAATTCCTTTTTTGATTACAAATATCCCGATTATTGTCCATAATGAAATTGTCGGTGTTTATGGAATTGCTAAAAATATTTCGGAACGCATCAAAGCGGAGGAGCAAGTAAATTATTTGGCTTACCATGATGTTTTGACTCAGCTTCCGAATCGTTTACAGTTTAACCATGAATTAAAGGATCAACTAACGCATACTCGTCATCAATCGCAAATTTTTGCCGTATTGTTTCTTGATTTGGATCATTTCAAGATGTTTAATGATACATTAGGTCATTATTTCGGTGATCAATTATTAAAGCAGTTTGCCACAGAGCTTAAGCTGATTGTGCAGGATCAGGGGATTGTAGCTCGCTTTGGCGGTGACGAATTTACTATTATCATGTTGAATGTGCACAGTAAAGAGGATGTTGAGCAATTTGCCGATAAAATTGTCCAGCATTTTAAGCACCCGCTTTTGTTAGAAGGAAAAGAATATTATATTACGACGAGTATTGGAATCAGTTTATATCCAACTGATGGAGAAAAATCGGACGAATTGCTGCGTACCGCAGACCTAGCCATGTACCAAGCCAAGCAATCAGGGAAAAATCGTTATGCATTTTATAAAAACGAGATGAATGAACATGTGCTTGAAAGGCATCGATTAGAAATTGATTTACGTAAAGTGCTTGACCGAAACCAGCTTCAAGTATTTTACCAACCCATCATCGATTTGGGTACAAGCCAGCTGCTGGGAAGTGAAGCTTTAGCGCGTTGGCTGCATCCGGAGCTTGGGTTTATTTCACCTGCTGTATTTATTCCGATTGCTGAGGAATGCGGACTGATCGATGAAATTGGCTATTGGGTACTTCAAACTGCATGCAAACAAACCATGGATTGGCAGCGGTTCTACGGAGTTCAATACATGATTGCCGTTAATGTCTCCAGTCATCAGTTCCAACACCCTGACTTTGTCCTGCAGGTAAAACAAGTCCTGCAAGAAACAGGTTTAAATCCATCCAGCTTGCACTTGGAGATTACCGAAAGCACGGCTTTGAACGATGTGGAATATACCAAATTTATATTGGAAACGTTACGAAAGATCGGCATCTCTATTTCAATGGATGACTTTGGAACGGGGTATTCATCATTAAGCTATATTAAGGATTTCTCTATCGATAAATTGAAGATTGATCGCTCCTTTATTACTAATATCTCTGTGAATGTTAGAGATGCGGCTATTGTTAAAACCATTATTGCCTTAGCTCGCAATTTAAACTTTCAAGTTGTAGCAGAAGGTGTCGAAACCATCGAACAATTAGAGATGTTGCACGAATATGATTGCGACCAAATTCAAGGCTTTTATATTAGCAAGCCTATTCCGTCAGATGAATTTGAAAAACTGTTTATTCAAAGCGACATGAAGGAGCTGCCCTTTGATCATTGATCTTCAATTCCATTTAGAAGACCCTCATCTCCAAGCGCTTTGTGAAGCGGACGCGAGACTTGCCATACTCATACACCGAATCGGAAGCCTGACGATTTCATTAAATACGAATTATTTTGAAACCCTGGTAAGCTCTATTATTGGACAGCAGCTCTCGGTAAAAGCGGCAAAAACGATTCGCAATCGCTTAATCGAATTACTTCCCGCCTTCACTCCGGAAGCCATTTCTATTATGGATACGGAACTGCTGAGAAATATCGGTTTGTCTTACGCTAAAATCTCCTATATCAAGGATTTATCAGAAAAAATGATCTCCGGATTTTTGGAGTTTTCAAAGGTCCCTCTGATGAGCGATCAGGAAGTGATGCAAATGTTAGTTCTAGTCAAAGGAATTGGCCCATGGACAGCGGAAATGTTTCTGCTATTCTCGTTGGGAAGATTAGATATTATAGCTTTGAAGGATGCCGGCTTGCAGAGAGCAACGAAATGGTTATACCAATTGGAAGAAACGAAGAATGGCAAATACTTGGAGCAAGTCGCTCATCAATGGGCACCCTATCGCAGCATTGCCGCCTTTTATTTGTGGGAAGCGATTAACATTGGAATCGTCGATTCAAGCGAAGTGTTACGATGTATATAGATTGCGTTATTAAAGGAGTATCCTGAAATGAATATAGCATTTTTTTTATTGCCGAAGCTCGAAGTCGTTTGTTTAACCATGCAATTTACACTACGTCAAACCTTAGAAAAAATGGAATATCATCGCTATACAGCGGTCCCTATTTTAAACGAAGCCGGTAACTATATCGGAACAGTCACTGAAGGGGATTTATTATGGTTTTTTAAAAACAATGAGGACTTATCGTTTGAGAATGCGCATCGCCACTCCCTAGCTGAAGTATCCTTACGAATGGACATGAAAACAGTACGTATAGACGCAAATATGGGAGATCTGATCCGTCTCGCCAAAATCCAAAACTTTGTTCCCGTTGTCGATGATATGGATAAGTTTATTGGTATCGTCAGAAGAAGCGATATTATCGAATATTGTGCAGGTATCTCTTGACACTTTTAGAGGTTATTTGCACTACTATTGAGGAAGCTCGGATCGCAGAAGCAAACGGCGTAGACCGTATTGAATTGATTCGTACTACATTTATTTGTAGGACAAACGGGTGTAAAAGAAGTCCATTTCGGCAAAGGCGTAAGAATAGATGAACAACCTAATAATCCATTTGATCCCCAAATAATTAAAAATATTAAAACAATTTTGGCATAATGCCATTCTATTTGTATATATTTATCGTGAATGTACGCGTTTAAATATATGGAGGTGGGATTTGTATGGATATCACTTGGACATGGGCGGATATTAATTATTGGGCAGTAATTGTTTCAATGGTGGCGACGTTGGCAATTGGTTTTGTATGGTACTCCCCGATTCTCTTTAAGAACATTTGGATGAAGCTGGTCGGATTAAGAAAAGAAAATATCCAGGGTAAAGCGGCTGGAGCACTCATCGGAGCTTTGATTCTCTCTTTTGTAATCAATTTCATTGTCGCAATATTATTACAATTGACACATTCCAAGGATTTAAGCGATGGAATTTGGATCGGGATTTTTGCAGCCCTTATCGTCATAATCAGCATTGGTGTAAACTTTTTGTTTGAACGAAGAAGCCAAAAACTTTTCTGGATTACAGCAGGCTATAATATCATAACGATCCTCGTGGCAACTATAATTTTAGCTTCCTGGCATAATTAAAAGAAGAGTAACTAAACCGACTGAAAAACCGTCCAAATCTGGACGGTTTTCTTCAATTGGGTTGTTCTTCGATAACAATATGAGATGCCCAGCCTAACTGTTGACACATGCGTTGCAATCTTCGCATATCACGTTTTGCGACAACTCGTCTGCAGCCAAGCCGAATTGCTTTCTGCATCGCCCATTGCAATACATTCACTAATGCATCTCCATGTGCTTCCCTCGTTGCGAAATCCAGCAATACAAGCTCTTCCCCCTTGACTCCAGCACGTGCATAAGCCCAGAATTGGTCTTTAAAATATCGAGCACCAAACAAGGATTTGTTCTCGCGAATGCCGTTTGCTTCCAAAGTCTCCGTTATATAGTTAAACCATTCTTCCTTTGCAGCAAAGCCACTGGCTTTTTGCGATATTCCCCATTCAAAGCTTTCCGAGGCAAGCTTCTCTTGTTCTGTGCTGCTCAGAATTGGCACCCAATCATCCTCACTTAACGTATAATTCAAGGGAACATCAATGCAAATTTTCCATGATCTATATTTTTGAATGCTGCCTATCGATTTTAACAAAGCAGATACAGTGACAGGCTTTAGGCCCTTTTCAAACGCTGCAGCAATCAGTGGTTTTAATGCGTTCGGCGTTTCTTTGGCGATATCATTGCAATGAAAAACCAGAATCGAACCTTCATATAAATGCGGCTCCGTATTAACAATAGTTTCTGCGGCAGAAATACCCTCCCAATCCCCTGTAGACTCTCCTTCAATATCGATATAACCCCATTCCGCAAGCCAATTTAAATTTTCTTCGGTATAGCCCCCGTAAGGGAAGCGTAAAAAGGCTGGACACGCTAAACCCGTTGCTTCCTGAAAGGCAAGCTCCGTAAGTTTTATTTCTTCAAAAAAGACTTCGCGAGAAACCTCTGACATCCGCCTATGGTGATAGGTATGTGGGGCTAGCTCATGTCCGCGAGCAATAATGGCCCTTGCCTTCTGTGGAAAACGATCGATCCACTCTCCCGTAAAAAAGAAGGTACCGATTGCGCCATTGAGCTCCAACACATGCAACCATGCTTCAATATCAAGATGTATTGGCCCATCATCGAACGTAAAAGCTATTTGTTTATGATTGGGACTCCCATGATTTATTATAGGATTCTTCATTTTCTCATCTCCATTCAAATCTAGTTGGGGCTTTCGCTTGAATTACTTCAGTTTCAATTGGAACATTTGGCTGAAATACCCCGGATATTGATAAATATCAAAGGTTAAGGGCTGTTTATAGACTTCGATCGGCAAATATTCGCATACCGATGTTCCATTCCAATATTTTCGTCTAACCTTAACCGCTGATTTTATGCAAAAATAAATTGGTTTCATCTTGAACGATCGGATAATTAATCAGGTTATTATGCGACGCGCCTTCAACCACCTGCACTTTACTTTCCCCCGCCCATGCTTGGATTAAAGCTTTCGAACGCTGCGGATAAATCAAGAGATCGCTATTGCTGTAAAAAGTTAAAAGAGGAACCTTAATCGTTTTTGCAAACATGGCAGCATTAAATTCATTTTTAATGAATAGACCCGGAATCAAAGGAAATTGATCTTCCGTTACACGTTTAATGCTGTCGTAGGGCGAAATAAGCACAACGCCTTTAACAGGACGTTTGCTCGCTACATAAGCCGCTATTCCAGTACCCAAGCTTCTTCCCATCATCACTATATTTCCTTTATTGATGTCCGCCCTTTTTGCAAGCGTATCATAAATGGTCAATGCATCATTCTTCAAATTTTGCTCGCTTGGCACACCTTCGCTTAAACCATAGCCGCGATAATTCATCCATACAACGGTCCATCCTTTAAGATTGCTTAGCCAATAAGGTGGTTGCGCTTCATTGTTGCCGCCAAAAAAGATGATTAACGGGGCTTTGCTCACCGTCGAATTATGAATGATCCAGCCATTCAAACTAACCTGATCCGCTGCTTTCACTGAAAGATTGTCGATATGATCAGAAACATTCTTAATCACATATTGATCTAAAACAGATAATTTGGGCTGAGCGAATAAAATCCGATCCTGCGCGAAATTCAATGCGCCGCAGAAAAACAACCATCCCAGAATGAGGATGGCGCAGCCGGATATAAGCAGTCCTTTTAATTTGAAAGCTCTGTACTGGGTAAGCAGAATAATGAAGGCTATTATGTCTAATTGCATGGATATTAACATGATGGGGTATTCAATATTTGCGGGCTTTATATCCATCAATGCATGAAAGCATAGCGTTAAAGATACGCCGATAACTCCCAAAAAAATCGCAAGAAATAATACAAATTTGTTTTTTCTGCCACGTCTATTAATTGAGGATCTTATGATTCCATATGGATGATTCATTCCAGTGATTTCCCCTCCATAAATGATAAATATTATTTATTACTAGTATACACTTAAATGTTTTGTTTATATATTCCATATTTAATCATATGAATATATTCGTCCACCTCGATAATTAAAGGACAGTAATATTCAATAAAGCCAAGACGATTGTATGATAAAGTGAGTATATAAACATTTATTGCGTAAAATTCAAAAGAAATGAGCTGATTGCATGATAAAAAAAGTTATCTTAGCTGGCGGGACTGGTTTTATCGGAAAATATTTTGCGGAAAAATTTTATAATTTAGGGTATGAAGTGAAAATCATTTCAAGACAATCCGGTCATATTTCTTGGAATGATAATGCAGGAATCGTGGAAGCCTTGGAAAATTCCGAGATTTTAATCAATCTTGCGGGGAAGTCAGTAGACTGTCGATACAATACTAAGAATAAGGAAGATATTCTAAAGTCAAGGACAGAGACAACCAAGTTACTTGGAAATGCACTGCTAGCATGCAAAAACCCACCTCCATTATGGATCAATTCTAGTACGGCTACCATTTATAGACATGCTGAAGATCGACCAATGTCTGAAGAGAGTGGTGAAATGGGGTCAGGTTTCTCAGTTGATGTAGCCCAAGCATGGGAGCACGCATTCTTTTCTTTTCAATTACCCAAAACCAGGCAAGTCGCCTTAAGAATGGCTATCGTATTAGGTGAGAACGGAGGTGTCATTACTCCTTTCAAAAACTTAGTCAGATTTGGACTTGGAGGTGTTCAAGGGTCTGGAAACCAAAAATTTAGTTGGATTCATGTAGAAGATCTATTTGAAATTATTCTCTTTCTTAAAGAGAAAGAAGAGTTGAATGGAGTATTCAATTGTTCTTCTCCTCATCCAGTCACAAATCGTGAATTAATGAATCATTTTCGAACAGCTATGCATATAAAAGTTGGATTGCCTTCTCCCAAATGGCTGCTCCAAATCGGGGCGATTTTAATTAGAACAGAGACCGAATTGATTTTGAAAAGTCGTTGGGTTATTCCAGAGAGAATAGAGAGAGAAGGATATAAGTTTAAATTTAATAAAATTGATAGGGCACTTCAAGATATACTAAAAGGTCCATCACAATAGATTTCATGACGAAGCTTATTCCAGTGGGAAAGTCCAGTTTGCGTTCTTGATCCAGCTTTGATTACTGAATTCGCGCCCACGTACAACAACTTTGTTGGTATATATCTGAATGCAGCAGCCTTGAGCATCATTATTGGGCTTCAAAGCATCATACTCTGCATGTACAGGCAACGTGCGGCCAACCGATGCATTCGAAATCCAATGAAAGGATTCTTTGGAGTAATGACCATTCTCTTTAAAATTACGATGCGTATGACCGGAAAAAACGAAAACATTCTTATAGGGCTTCAAAATATTGCGAAAATCAGTCGCGCGAATAAGCTGGTGCGAGCCTCCGTCACTTCCCAATATAGGAAGGGGTTGATGAATGAAGATCAGCGCCGGCTTACCCGTTTGATGCTCCAGCATTTTGTGGCTAAGCCATTCCAATTGCGCATCGGAATACCACGCGCCTTCTCCGACCTCAGGCCTTTCCTCCAGATACGCTTCTTGCGAAAGCATAATCAAATGGACATCATTTATCCAAATATCTTGATACGGCTGATCCTTATAACCGATAAATTTTTGAAAACGGTCACGCGACGTCACGTCTTTTTTGCCGTTAGGCATTTTTTTAGTATTAAAACCGCCATTTCTATCAATCCAAATGTCGTAATAATCGTGATTGCCCATATTCCCGTAGAGAGGCGGCAGTTTGTACCCGTTTAAAACAGACTTTAAACGATTGTACTCCACATCGCGTCCATAATCAGTTAAGTCACCTCCAAATACGATGGTATCGACTTTGGAATCAAATTTTGAAATATCGCTAAGCGCTTTGTTCAGCTTATTTGTCGAAGTATTTTCATAGACCGAAATGTGTATGTCACTAAGTAAAAACATTGAAAATTGCAATACCCCATCGGGTATCGACTTGTCCAATTTGGCCAGCTTGTCTGATGTGACAGGCTTATCCGATTCTGGGGCTACCTGCGGTTGAAATGGAATGGACTCAGCCTCTAACGGGCCACTGACTGGACCCGATTGCTGCATTCCTCTTTGCGGCAGCCAAATCTTTAACGAGAATGCGCCTAGCAGGGTGATAATCATCACAATGAGTCGCTTGAGAAATTTACGTCTGGTCATCTTATGCCACCTATCATTAAACGTCTGTATGAGCTTTATTTATTATAGTATAACTTTAAACGACCAAACTAAACAAAATTTTGCCCATATCATTCCAAATTTACAGACTTATACGATATACTTGAGAAAATGAAAGGAGCAAGTTTATGTCGTTAGTGAAATTGTGGGAATCGATTTTTAAAGCTTTAAAATGGATTTCATTATTTCAAATCGTGATGACCCTATTCGCTAAAAAATTAAAGGGAAAACATGCATTTGTAGATGTTTGGGTTTTCACCCACTTCATATTATCTTTTTTAGGCTTGTGCTTAGTACAGGCTAATGTCTCACATGTTCTCGACGTGATCATCCTCACCTATGGTTTTTTAAGAGTTTTTGAAATCTTCGTATATCAAGTCAATTTGATATTTTTTCCGTTAAAGAGTACTCGAGCTTCGATTAAAATCCCACCCGTGATAAAAAAGCGGCCTGGTTTAAAAAGCTACCGCAGAACGAATATTTTATTATTGCATAATTTTGTTGAGATCATCTTCTGGTTTGCGATTTATTATTTTTTAAATCCCCAAATTTTCACCTTGGATAAACTGCATCCTTTGACCCTTTTTCAAAGTATTAACACGAGTTTTGTTACAATGACGACCTTTGGCACGATCAATTTCGCGATAAAATCCAGTGGCGATAAGGTTTTTTTAATACAATCTATATTCGGGTTGTTTATGACATTAATCATTATTGCAAGATTTATTTCTTTATTGCCACAACCCGGCAGTATGGATAAAGATGAGCAAGCTTAAGTGAATAAACGAAAGCAGCCCACCTTTGAGTCGATCGCTCGGTGGACTACCTTCTGCATTATAATAATAGGATCACTTTTAGTTTTTTCTGCTCTAAAAGATGATTCTTGCTTCATGCATATTCGTTATATTTCAAGACTCTTTACGTAAAATGTTGAAGCCAAAACCCGAGAGTTTCAAGTTCGTCTGATTGCCATTCACCGTAAAGCGTTCTTTTGTACGCTCATCGCACCACACACCAGACGGCAAATCAATCGAAAGGTTAGCCCGTTTCTTTGCCGCATTCATGACGATCACGAAATGCTCATGCTCATCAAATCTTTCATAAGCGAGCCAGGCTGCTTGATCTTCTGCATACAGGAAACGAAAACTACCTGACCGCAAAGTCTGATAACGATGGCGAAGCGCAATCATTTGACGGAAAAAGCCGTGAAGCTCCCTATCCTGCTCCGCTTCCTCCCAAACCATACATTTGCGGCAGTCCGGGTCGTATCCGCCTGTCATCCCAATCTCATCGCCATAATAAATACACGGAGTACCCAAGAATGTTAACTGAAAGGCGAAAGCCAGTTTCATTTTTGCTTTATCGTTATCGCAGAGCGTTAAAAACCGCTGTGTATCATGACTATCCAAAAGATTGAACGAAACCTCATTGACTTGAAGCGGATAACGAGCTAACTGAAAATTAATGGCATTTGCAAATTGAGCCGCATTTGCGTTGTCTTTCGCAAAAAAATCGATCATCGCATTCGTAAACGGATAATTCATTACAGCGTCGAATTGATCCCCTTGCAGCCACATCATCGCATCGTGGAACAGCTCACCCAGGATATACACATCGGGATTCGCTTGTTTTACAACGCTGCGAAATTCACGCCAAAATTGATGATCCACTTCGTTTGCCACATCAAGCCGCCAGCCATCAATGCCTACTTCCTCAATCCAATATTTAGCGACACGAAGCAAGTATTCTTTCACTTCAGAATGCTCCGTATTTAATTTGGGCATTAAGGGTTCGAACGCGAATGTTTCATACGTCGGCAGGCCGTTCTTAATCGCAAGCGGCCACTCTCGAACATGAAACCAACTGGCATAACGGGAATTAGCCCCTTTTTCCAAAGCATCGACAAATGGCGCGAATGTGCGGCCGCAGTGATTGAACACCGCATCAAGCATGACACGCATGCCTTTGGCATGACAAGCTTGCACCAACGCTTTTAAAGTTTCATTTGTGCCAAACTGAGGGTCTACACGCAAATAATCCTGCGTGTCATATTTATGATTAGTCGTTCCCACAAATAGCGGATTAAAATAAATCGCTGTAATCCCCAAGTCAGCTAGATAATCTAAATGGTCCATTACCCCTTGGAGGTCACCGCCAAAGAAGTTCGCAGGCGTCGGTTTTCCGCCCCAATTTTCAACAACCTCAGGGTTAATTGAAGCATCGCCATTAGCGAATCTCTCAGGAAAAATTTGATAAAATACCGCATTCTTCACCCATGCCGGAGGCTGAAAAACATCAATTGGATTGAGAAACGGAAAATCAAACAGGCCTATATGCTCATGCGGCGCTTCATTACGAAAACCACGCTCTGTTTTCCAAATAGTCTCATCGCCCGATTGAAGCACAAATCCATAGCATAACCGCCTATACTGCGGCTTCACAGCAACCTGCCAATAATCGAATAATTCATCGTGGCACATCAGCTCCATGCTAGCTTCACTCATAGCATCCCAAGGAACATATTTGTCGCCATAAAGAATCGAAGCATGTTGAACATCGTCTCGTTTCGTACGTAAACGAAGATGAATGGTTTCCTTATCGTAGGCATACGCCCAATTTTGTTTCGGTCGATGATAAACGGCTTCAAGCAACAAAGTCATCTACTCCTATCTATATTTTCTATCGCTGTCTTATTTTAATAAAATAGTGCTATAAGGAGGGATGGTTAGCTTTCCAGCCTCGTATTTAAATCCTTCTTTACTGGAAAATATGACTTTCATATCCATGCTCATTTGGTTTTCACTTAAATCCAAAGCTTGCTCTCCCCCAGATAAATTGTGAAAAACAAGCACTTGTTCTTTTGCGGTCCTACGAATAAAGGAGGCGACATATGGATTGTTAACGGAATATTCCTCTATATCTCCATCTCTTAAAGCCGCTTCCCGTTTTCGTACATCGATCAACAATTTATAATGACTGTATAAGGAGTTGGGATCTTGCAATTGTGCTTCAACTGAAGGCGCGTTGTCTCTATTTGAAACGAGTTTTTCCCAAGTTGTTTGACCTGCCCCTTTACCGGCTGCATACCAAAGCATCGGTTCACGTTTGGCCTCGTCAACCCCCGCGCCTTTCATTCCAATTTCATCCCCATAATAGATAAAAGGATTACCTGGTAAAGTTAAGAGTAAGGATGCAGCCATTTTTGCATGCTCCACACTTCCTTTTGCTACGCTCATGATCCGATCCTTATCGTGATTGTCTATGAAGGGGGCATCTATAAACGTTCCCTGCGATTCTTGTTTAAATAAGCCATACACACCCTTTAATTTACTGGCAAAATCGGAAGCCTTCTCGGCAAAAACCGCACTTTTAATCTGATCAGACAAATCAAAATTAAAAGTAGAATTAAACGCTTGATTCAAATAGGGAGCTGCCACAACTGAGCTGTCCCAAACTTCACTTACCAAATAAGCGTTAGGATTCGTTTCATTCAACCCTTTGCGGAATTCCTGCCACCAAGCTTGGTTCTTCTTGGCCACTTCCGGATCTCCTTTGGACGATTGGAAGTCTTCGTAAATATGCTTAGCCGCATCCAGACGAAATCCGTCTATGCCTTGCTTTAACCAGAAATTCCCGATCTTGATCATTTCTTTACGTACATCAAGGTTGTCAAAATTGAAATCCGGCATACCCTCCCAGAAGGTAGCTTCAAAATGGTTCCCATTTTTTTCATGCCAGGCTGCTCCGCCTGTTGCACTTATTTGATTCGTGCTTTTACCGCTGTCTTCCGCCCATGTATACCAGCTGCGATAAGGGTTGTTCTTCCCTTTGGCCGACTCGATAAACCATGAATTCTGCGAGCTGGAATGGTTGATAACCAAATCCATAATGATTTTGATTCCCCGCTTATGTGCTTCTGTCATTAAATTACGAAAGTCATCCATCGTGCCAAAGTCGGGATTCAGATTGTAGTAATCCGTTACATCATACCCATGATAGCTTGGCGAAGGATTGATCGGCGTCAACCAAATACCCTCAATTCCAAGCTGTTTTAAGTAATCCAGCTTTTCTGCAATGCCTTTTAAATCGCCGACACCGTCTCCGTTGGAATCTTGAAAGGATCTGACAAATATTTCGTAGTAAACAGACGAAGGCTGCTCGTCGATAGCGACGTTTTGGACACTGGATTGCAGTTCAGCTGGAGCAGTCGCTTTTATGGATGGACTATTTCCCTGGCCCTTGCAGCCTGCGATCATTCCAACTAATAGCGCAGAAACCAGCAGTATTGAAATCACACGAGACGTTTGTTTCATCCTTTGCTTGCTCCCGAGGTAATTCCGTTCACTAAAAAGCGTTGAAGATACATAAACAGCAAAGTGATAGGAACCGCGATAAGCACAGAGGCAGCGGCAAATAAAGTAAAGTTTTGGTCTTGGTTGCTGGAAACCTGACTGTACAATCCAACTGCAACCGTCCATTTATCCCGCGAACGCAAGATAAAGCTGGCAAAGATATAATCGATCCACGGACCGACGAACTGTGTTAAGGCAACATAGGTCAGCATCGGTTTGGAAAGCGGGAATATAATCCTTGTAAATACTTTCATATTGCTTGCTCCATCGATTCTTGCCGCTTCATCTAAACTTCTTGGGATCGTATCGAAGAATCCTTTGACAATAAACGTACCTATCAGAGGAGCGCCAAACGCATACACAAAAATCAAAGCAAACGGCGTATCTAACAAATTAAGCTGCTTCAAAAGGATAAATAAAGCAATCATACTCATAAACCCCGGAAATATTCCCAGAACCAAAATGACGGATAAGTATGTCTTGCGTCCTCTGAAGCGAAATCTGGACAATGCATAACCGCACAGCAATACCAAAGTGGTCCCTAAAATCATCGATACCGTTGCGATTTGCAACGTATTCCAATACCAATGTCCAAAATCAAAGCTTTTGGAGGTAAATAGTTCCTTATAGTGCTCAAAGGTAATTTTGCTCGGAAAAAACGATTTGCTGTAAAGGGATTTACCTGGTCTAACTGAAGCAAATATGACCCAAAGCGCTGGATATAAGCTACAAATTGCGGCAATCGCCAAAAAAATATAACTGAGTGTCAGCCGAATAGAAGTCCCCAATTTACGCCCTATCATTGAATCATATCCTCCTCTTTAAAGGAACGGGTTCTGCGGAAGGTTAAAATCGCAAGCGTTCCAATGATAACAAAGATGATAATGCCTAACACTGAAGCGATATTAAATCTTTCTTGGGTAAGCGTTAACCGATACAGCCAAGTAACCAACAAATCGGTAGCACCCGCGTATTGATAATCACCTTTAACTGGATTACCGCTCGTTAACAGGAAAATAGCGTTGAAATTATTAATGTTGCCTGTGAATTGCGTGATTAAGATAGGCGCTGAAGCAAATAACACCATAGGCATGGTAATAATCTTGAATTTTTGCATTATTGACGCTCCATCGACCTCAGCTGCTTCATACAAATCACGAGGGATAGAGGTTAAAATCCCCATGATCAACAACATGGATACCGGAATACCTACCCACATATTGACGACAATGACCGTTACTTTAGCCCAGACTGGATCTGATAGCCATGGGATTCGATCAATACCGAAATACGACAAATACTGATTGATCGGTCCGAATTGACCATTAAATAAATTTCTCATCACGAGTAATGAAATAAGCTGCGGGATCGCATAAGGAATAATAAGAATGGTTCTCCAAAACCCTTTAAAGCGAATTTCTTTTTGCTGTACGATCATCGCGACCAAAAAACCGCCAAAAAATGTCGTAATCGTCGATAAAACCGCCCAAATAATCGTCCATGTTAACACACCATAAAACGTATGACTCCATGTTTTCAAGGTGATTAATTCCTTAAAGGTATTGAATCCAACCCAATCAACCAGCTTAGCCGGAGGTATATGATCTGGCGAAGCATAATTCGTGAAGGCAAGCATCATTCCAAAAATAATCGGCATAATGGTGAGGAAAATAATACCTGCTGTAGGAACAATAAGAAACAATTGAGCAAATTTTTTATCAAGAATATATTTAAGGGATTTTCGAAAATGGTTAGGCCTTATTCCCAATTCTCGTTGTTTTCCAATCAAATAAGCATCCCGAATGTTCAATACATAGACCAGAATAAATACAACTAAAATCAATATAGTAATCAGACCCTTGATCATTAAAAAAATGGAATGATCGCCTTGAACCAACTTGGCAATTCCATTCACCTTTTCCATACGGCTTGGCGTTTCTCCTAATGTAATCAAACCCCACATGGCATTGTGTAAATTATTCACAAAATAATAAATTCCGCTAATTTCCAAAAATAAAAACAACATCCCTTTAATAAATTGTCTGTTGTAAAATTGACCTAAACCTAAGAGCAGGATGGATAAAATTGCCGCCACTTTTCGATGCTGAAGCATGATAGTTCCAATCTCCTCTCCGTTAAAATGGAGGAATCACCCGCCGATAATGCAGCGGGTGAACGAATCCTCCTGATTATTTTACTTTTTTGTTCCGTTATTTAAATCATTGATTTGTTTCACAGCATTATCAAGCGTGGTCTTGATATCTTTGCCATTATCCCAGATCTCTGTTAAGGCAGCGCCTAATGGAGACCATACATTATTCATTTCAGGAATAGAAGGCATAGGAATGGAATTATTGAATTGCTGTACAAATGCGTTGACATAAATGTCATTTTTTATTTGCGGGTCGTTTTGTGCATCTTTATTTGTTGGAACGGAACCGACTAATTTGTTCAAAGTTAATTGCGCTTCTTTTGTAGATGCAAAGTGCGCAAACAATTTTGCGGCATTCGGATATTTCGAGAATGAACTTACATACCATGCTTTAATACCTGAGAAGGATACGGCAGGCTTTCCATTGATCGATGGAATTGGAGCCACTCCAAGCTTATCGCCCAAAGCTTTTTTATATCCGGCAAGCTCCCACGGGCCATTGATATCCATAGCAACGTCACCTGTTCCAAATTGAGCTCTTTTAATGTCAGGTGTAATATCTGCTGTCTTTACAGGAAGAATCTCTTTCAAACTAAGATATACCTTCATACTGGAGATGGCGCCATCGTTGTTTACGCCGATATCGTTTTTATCCGTTTCATTCTTACCGAATAAGTAGCCGCCATTGGATGCGAAGAACGGGAAATTAAAGTAAAAATTCCCTGCTTCCCACATTAAACCGAATTTGTTTTGGCTTTTATTATAAAGCGTTTTACTAATTGCATTCACTTCATCGAATGACTTTGGAGCTTCTTTTACCAAGCTTTTGTTGTAAAACAACGCATAGGTTTCTGCTGCACGAGGATATCCGTATAATGTGTTGTTATAGGAAGAGCCTTGAATACTGGAATCTACGTTGGCTTTCTTTACTTCGTCACCGAATATGTCATTCGGAAGCACTAAATTCCCAGTAACGGCTCGTCCAAGATGATCATTCGGGAACAAGATAACGTCCGCTCCCAAACCGGAAGGACCATCGGTCGACAATCTTGTCACCGTGTCTGTTGGAGCCACTTCTTCAATTTCTACAGGTACATTGTATTTGGCTGTAAATTGTTTAGCCATTTCGTCCGAAAATGCTCTTTCATCTTTACTTTCCCAAATTTTCAGCTTTGCGCCTGCTTCAGGCTTGGGTTCGTTGCTATCGGGAGCTTGGGTTGCCGCTGCTGTCGCTGCAGTTGTCGCTGCAGTTGTCGCTGCTGCTGCAGCGGATGTCGTTGGATCAGTCGCACTTGTAGTTGAACCGCAACCCGCTAGGTAAATCGACACTAAAGATAGGATGGAGAATACAACTAAACCTTTTTTAAATTTCATTTCTTTTTTCCCCTCTCAATTTTCAAATCAACTTTACGTCTGTACAAACGTTTGTACAATATTCAGAAAAACATCCTAATATACCGGTTTTTTCTAAATTATTACGCTTGAAAACGCTTTATATCACACTTTTACTATACAATATTTTTGGAATTTGTAAAAACGTTTGCACAAACATTCTGAGCTCTCAGTAAAACATTATCTTCAATTTTCTTGCGATTACTCCTATCTGCTAACCATTTCATTTTTTTTCTGATTTTCCGCTTCTTATATTACTGCTGAGCCGTATCATAATTTGTGCAATTTGTGCATCTTTCAGTTTACAAGGCACTTCAGATCATGTAACATTGAATTAATGTAAAGAT
>JAQBPR010000033.1 GCA_028287395.1 Bacilli bacterium | reverse complement strand
CATAACCCCCCTCACCCTCCTCCACGTTGAGCGCTTCGAGGCCGACACCCCCAAACCCACAGGTAGCCAGGTAGCGAACATAACCTCCAACCTCACCTCCAGCATAAGAGGGTTCCTGCAAGAAAAGGAGTTTCTTTCGTTTTTCTTGCCGGCGTTTCGAGCCGATTTTAAGGCATTGGAAACATTCGAGCATACGGATCGTACTCTGCTTCAGTCACCCGTTCATATTTTTAACGGAGACCAAGATGAAAAGTGCTCAAAAGAGGCTTTCGGTTGGACGAAATGGGCCCATCGGGTCCGGTTTCACCAGTTCCAGGGAGGGCACATGTTTCTTCTCTCGGAGACCGGAGAAGTCGCAAACACCATCCAGTTGATTTTAACCAGTTCCATGCACGATGAACAAAATCAAATATAGTGATAACTAAAAGTGAACTTGATAAAGGCAAACCCATGGAAACATGGGGACGCAAAGCCATGGCCTAAGGCGTCGGATGACGCGATGGTTGACAGGTTACCGGGTGATGGGTGAAGTCTATCCTTCTATTCGGGATAGATTTTTTTATTTGGCAGGCGTATTTGGTGATACCCGGAGAAGTGTTTTTGGCCCCCCTGCGGGAAGTGATAAAGGAGGTATATCAATGCGGGATACCTATTATCCATTGACGCATGCTCAAAAACGGATCTGGTACACCGAAAAATTTTACCCCGGGACAAGTATTTCCAATTTGAGTGGTTTTGGAAAACTGAAATCGGAGACGGAAATTGATTGCAACTTAGTGATTGATGCCATTCGTCAAGTCGTTCGCCTAAACGAGCCAATGCGGCTTAGATTGGCAATTGGCGACGGGGAAGAACCAACACAATATGTCTCTGCATACCAGGAATTTGACATCGAATGGTTTGATTGTGGCAAGTTCGGAGATGTTCAAGAGATTTTGGCGTGGGGGCAAGTGGAAGCAAGTAAACCGATGACGCTTTATGACAGCGACTTGTTTCATGTGGCTCTGTTTCAGATCAGCGATAAGGAAAGCTGGGTCTTCGTAAAGGTTCACCATGTTATTGCTGACGGAATATCCATAGTGTTGCTTGGAAATCAAATTGTCGACATGTACTTGGAACTCGCGAAAGGAAACCACGAAGGGGGAATGGACCCGATTTCCTATGCGGAGCACATACAGAGCGAATTAGATTATGAGCGATCGGAACGTTTTCAAAAAGACAAGGCATACTGGAATGCTAAATTTGAGTCCATCCCAGAGTCCACGTCGCTGAAACGAAACGAATCCCAGCGGATTCGTACGGAGGCTGTGCGTCTTTCCAAAGACATTTCTAAATCCACCCAGCAGAATATCGAATCTTTTTGTAGGGAAAATAATGTAGGTGTGCTTTCCTTGTTTCTCTCGCTTGTGGACATTTATATCTCCCGGGCTACTGGGCAAGGTGATGTAGTGGTGGGCACGTTCATGGGCAACCGCACGAGTAAGAAGGAAAAACTAATGCTAGGTATGTTTGTCTCTACCGTTCCTATTCGAACACATGTGGACGACAATTTAGATTTCCTAACGTTTGTCCATCAGAAGATGAAAGACCAGATGACAATCATCCGGCATCAGAAATATCCCTACACTGTGCTCGTAAACGATTTGCGAAAGAGGCAAAGCAATACAAACAGACTGTTTGGAATTTCGCTGGAATTTCAGGTCATGCAGTGGTTTCAAAAAGAGAACATCTCTTACCTGACGGAGCCCTTGTTTAGTGGGAATGAAATCAATGACATCTCCATTCATGTGAAAGCACGATGGGATACCGGCACTTTGCAGATGGACATGGATTACCGTACCGAATTGTTTTCCAGCGATGAAATGGAGAATTTTTATCAGAGCATCATCGCGCTGCTTGAAGACGCATTGGCCCATCCAACAAAAAAGATCAGCGAACTCGAGATTTGTTCGGAAGAAGAAAAACACCGGTTGCTGATGCACTGCCACCAGCCGAGAATCTCATTTCCTCCGAACATGACGCTGCATCACTTATTTGAACAACAGGCAGCAAAATTTCCGGAACAGGCAGCTGTGGTATATGAGGGGACTCGCATTACTTACAAGGAGTTAAATGAACGGTCAAATCGGCTGGCCCGGATTTTGCGGGAAAAGGGAATCGGCCGGAATTCTCCGGTAGCCATATGGATGAACCGTTCGGAAGGGATAGCAACTGCCATCATGGGGGTGTTGAAAGCTGGGGGCGCCTATGTTCCCATTGACCCGGACCTTCCGGAGGAGAGAATTCGTTTCATGATTGAGGATTCGGGGGCGAAAGTGCTCATTACGGAGCAGCGCTTGGTACGGCGTTACAATCTGCAAGTAGCGACAACATTAGTGCTCGACGAAGGGCATCTGAACGAAGGGGAAAGCGGTAATTTGTCTCAGGACGTGGGTCCCCAGGATTTGGCCTACATCATCTATACCTCAGGCACGACAGGTTATCCAAAAGGCGTCATGATTGAGCATTTTCAAGTCCAACATTTGATTGAAGGTCTGCGTAACCAAGTGTACGCCGCGTACGAAACACCCTTGAATGTGGCCATCGTGGCCCCCTTCCATTTTGATGCGTCCGTACAGCAGATTTTTGCTTCGTTGTTACTGGGACATACGTTGTTCATTGTCCCCAAATCGTACGTTTCCGACGGACGAGTTTTAGCTGAATATTACCGGTCGAACCGCATTGACGTGACGGACGGGACCCCAGCCCATCTACAGATGCTTCTCGCTGCGGGGAACCTTCAAGGTGTAGCTCTCCGGCATATGCTCATCGGAGGAGAAGCGCTCCCTCATGCGACGGTGCGGGGATTGCTCGAGTTGTTCCTTGAAAGCGGATTGGCACCGACAATTACAAACGTATACGGCCCGACCGAATGCTGTGTCGATGCATCCGCATTCGATATCTCACCGATACCATCCGCTGCACACAGCGGAAGTACCTATGTTCCCATCGGCAGACCGCTGGGTAATCATCGCCTCTACATTCTGGATGCGTACGGCCGAATGCAGCCGGCAGGCGTGCAGGGTGAACTGTACATTGCCGGTGACGGTGTTGGGCGCGGATATCTGAATTTGCCCGAAGTGACGCAGGAGAAATTTACAGCAGATCCGTATGTGCCAGGCGAGAGAATGTACAAGACTGGCGACTTGGCACGTATGCTGCCGGACGGCAACGTAGAGTTTCTGGGACGGAAAGACGACCAGGTTAAAATTCGCGGATACCGGATTGAGCTCGGTGAAATTGAAGCCGTCTTGCAGAAGCACGTCCGCGTGGAGAAAGCAGTGGTTTTGGCACGCCTGAATGAGCAAACGGGATCGGAACTTTGTGCTTATGTTCTGTGCAAAAACACGGGCAATCCGATTACCGTTGCTGAATTCAGAGAGTACCTGTCCACGAAACTACCGAGTTATATGCTGCCTTCCTACTTCGTTCAACTCGAGCAGATGCCGCTGACTTCCAGTGGCAAAGTGGATCGCAAGGCGCTGCTTCGGCACGAAGTCGCAGCGGTTAGCGGCAGGGATTATGCGCCTCCCGCAAATGAACTGGAAGCGCAAGTCGCGCAAATCTGGGAAGACGTACTCGGAATGGAGCGTGTTGGCGTCTACGATAATTTCTTTGAGTTAGGCGGGCACTCACTCAAAGCGATTGCGTTTCTTTCCCTTCTGCACAAAACGTGCGGTGTGGAAGTTCCGCTTCAGGCATTGTTCGAGACCCCGACCGTTTCGGCGATTGCCCGGTATATCGCAGAGGCGGATCGCAGCCTGTTTGAATCTATCGAACCTGCGGAGGCAAGCGATGTTTACCCGCTGTCCTTTGCTCAGCAGCGGGTGTATATCGTGAGCCAGTTCGAAGATGCTGGAATCGGGTACAACATGCCGGCAGCGGTCATGATTGAGGGTCTGATTGACATCCCGCGTTTGGAACAGTCATTTCGCCAGCTCATCCACAGGCACGAAGCATTGCGGACGTCTTTCGTGACTGTTGACGGTGTACCGATGCAAAAAGTGGACGACCAGGTTGCGTTCCAAATCGTACTGACGGAACGCGGGCAAGAGTCCCTCGAATCGACGATTGCGTCATTTGTCCGTCCATTCAATCTCAGCCAGGCACCGTTAATCAGGTTAGGGCTTGTGCCCTTGGCAGAAGACAAGCATGTGTTGTTGTTTGACATGCACCATCTCATTTCAGACGGAGTCTCCATCGGCATTATCCTGGACGACTTGGTTCGGTTGTATGAAGGGGAACGCCTGCCGGGGTTGCGGTTGCAATATAAAGATTATGCTGCATGGCAATCCAGGCAGATGTCTTCAGGGTACCCAATCGAGGAGAAGTATTGGCTGGAGAGGCTGAGCGGAGAATTACCCGTTCTGCAACTTTTAACCGATTACCCGAGGCCACCTGTGCAAAACTTTGAAGGTGACAGGGTATCCATTGTGCTTCACAAAGTGTTGACCGAGAAACTGAACCGGCTAGCCGAGAAAAATGGTACGACACTGTACATGGTCATGCTGGCTGCTTACTATGTGCTGCTTGCCAACTATACGGGGGAAGAGGACATTCTCGTCGGGACGCCAGTGGCGGGAAGAAATCATGCGGATTTGGAAGGCATCGTCGGCATGTTTGTGAATACGCTGGCCATTCGGACGAAC
>JAQBPR010000248.1 GCA_028287395.1 Bacilli bacterium | reverse complement strand
TAATCGAAAAATTACGAATTCTCTGTTGTCTGGCCTTAATGTCTGTCATGCCCAACCCCCTGAAAATAGACGCGTTAACAATAAATTTCATTATAACATTTGTGGGGGTGGGCGGCAATGGAGAAGCAGAACCTGCAGACTATCCTAAAATCAATTTAAAAAGACCCACAATGGCGTGAAGAATACCAGATCCCAGACGTCGCAGCACATCCCCTATTTTATTGCTTAGACGGTTAAGAAATGAATCCCTCAACACAAGATCAGGCTCAGCCTGTTGCTGCTTTAATTTTGCCTGCTCCTTGGCAATCATCGCAGCTTGGGCGATTATCGCTTGCTGGCGTGCTGTTGCGGCCGTCATCGGTTTTATGGTTGCGCTGGGCTCACTTACTAGATTCACCGGCGATTCATTTTGTGCTGTATTTGTCGAAACGTTTACTGCGGAAACTTCATTGTGTGCATTCCCCCTTGTCGCGATATCAAACCCGAAGAAAATACCGAACCCAATCATAAAACTAATGATCAGCATTTTGAGCGTAATATTTTTCAATGGAATCACTCCTCATTTTTTCGCTACGGTTGTTCCCGGAGCATTTACCTTTTCCGCATCCCAATATAAGTCAGCGATGATACCAGCCAATAAATCTATGGTTCGATTGCATTCTTCTATTGTGTTATAAGGTCCGCCAACTTCAATTAAGATGCTGTGCGGTGAAAGGGACTGATTGTATTCCGCGTTTCCGTCATGAGCAGATTTCCCCCAAATCCCGCGCGAAATTCCTGACATCTTCGCTTCCATTCGTTCGTGAATTTGAGTCGCAAACTGCTCGTTTACCTCCCAATTCGGATTCTTTTGCCCAATAATAAACAATAGCTGCGCGTAATCCTTTCCGTTGATTGTCGTTGTTGTTTTCGCGCGGGCTTGGGAATCACGGTGAATATCAAATTCAAATTGAAGATCTGGATTGGCAGCAAACGCTTCTTTCACAGTTTTTGCAGAATATTTGTAGGAATAAATAAATTTAAAGCCTTTTTCAGTAGAAGTATAATCCGGACTATAATCTACCGCCCCGACTCCAAGGTCATTCAAATCCTTGGCCAGCTTTTTACCTACCAAAGTAATATTCGTCTTATCGTCATAAGCTTTATCGGGATCTTTGATGCCTAACTCAGGAATCCAGGATTCGCGATTATGGGAGTGATAAATTAAAACGACCTTTTTCCCATTGGTTGATGGTTTGGCTAGGGTTGTCTCGGCTGCCGGTTTTGGAGAGGATGTAATGGCAGGTGCAGGTGCAGGGGTGATCAATATAGTTTGGCTTGTACTGTTTTTAGGCGTATTGGTCGATTTGGCAGGCATATAATCCTCAGGAGTATTTGCTAAACTTGTCGTTTTTCCTTTATGTAACAAAACGGCATTGTCATTGTCCAAGCCGGGAATTTCACTGGCCAGTAATGTTTTCGGATCAAGTGGATTGATATCGGTCATGATCCGGAATAAAAAACCGACCATATTTTGCTGAGAAAAAATCGAGGTTTCAGCTTCTCTAGTAAAGTGAGGGATTTCGAAAGCGATCATATCCTGGAAAAAACTATTAGAAACGGAAGCCGCCAGGCCTCTTATGGAAGAAGTGGGAGAATGGTTCATTTTTGCATGCGCATAAGTAGCTAAATTCAAGATAATAAAAAAAAGCATGGTGCAGGTGACTAGCATTGCAAAAGTTTGACTTAGCACGCCAACCTGCTGTAAAAACTTCCGTATTTTACTTATATCCAAAGTAACTGCGGTTCCCTTCATCCTGTGTTCCTCCTATACTCTATCTCTACTAAGAAATCTATGAAACAAGAGGATTAGATAGAACTACAAAAAGAAAAAGCCCGATGATCCAAAGATCATCGCAGCTTATATTTGATGAATATAATTGTGTATCGCTTGAGGTACTTCTTTCAACGAACCCAGCTTGAGAAAGGCTCCCTGTGGTTTGATCAGAATCTCGATCATATTATATTCCCATTCGGTGATAGCTGGAACATAAATGCTATGAATCCCTAATTCCAATGCAGGCGCCACATCCGTGCGCAACGAATTACCAATCATCCAGGTTCGTTCCCGTTCAAAGCTTTCGCTCTTGATGATCGCTTCAAGTGCCGTTACATTCTTGTGCTGCCGAATAAAAATCCGTTCATCGAAAAACGTTTGCAATTGCATGGCTTTAATCTTCTTCCACTGCACCTCGTCGACCCCGCCTGTATACAGCACCAAATGATGACCTAATCCCTGGAGTTCAGTTAAGGTCTCTATCATATCGGGATAGGGTTCCACCTCTTGTTCAAAAACCGATAGACCCAAAGCTTCGAGCCATTGCGTCTCTTTTCTGCTTGGCATTCTACCATATTGTGTAGAAAAATACATATAGGTCTCTACAAAACTCTGCGGGAAATGAGCGGCGGAAAAACCATGTATACTCACATTCATCATATCAATATCTATTTGCTTTTGTTTAATATGACTAATATGAAGTCTGTAGGAGCCAAACCACGTCTGCATTTGATCCAAAAACTGTTCAATGACCAAGTCGAAATATTTATTACAGTGGACTAACGTATCATCTAAATCGAATAGTATGGTTTGTTCCTTCATTGAAAAGCTCCCCATGAAAAGAATGAAACACTCTTAGCTTAATTTACCAATCTTTTTGTAAATATTCAATGCGTATAAGCCGCTACATTATCAGAATCGACCGCTTCATGGAGCGCCGCATTCAAACCACTGGCAATAATATTGGCGATATCCTCGATAAATTGATCAATTTCCTTTGGAGTGACTAATAAATCATGCCCCATCGGATTCAAAACTTCTTTAACAAGCTGCAGCCGCTCCTCCTCCTGCAATTCGTCAAGCAAGCCGAGAATTTGGTTCGCATTATTCGTTTGTTGATGAAAATGCTTGATCATCAGATCAATGCTGCTGTTCACAATGGTAGAAGCATATACTACAGTAGGTACGCCAATCGCAATGACGGGAATGCCGAGGATTTCTTTGGTCAAACCTTTGCGTTTATTCCCAATTCCCGAGCCAGGATGAATACCTGTATCAGCAATTTGAATGGTTGTATTGACACGCTCCAAAGATTTTGAAGCAAGCGCATCAATCGCAATGACCAGATCTGGTCTCGATTTTTCTACGATGCCCTGAACGATTTCACTGCTTTCAATGCCCGTCGTTCCCAACACGCCTGGCGCAATCGCGCTTACTTGCCGATATCCCGCACTGACTTGATCTGGCATCAATTCAAAGTAATGTCGTGTTACCAAAACATTGTCCACAACCAATGGTCCTAAGGCATCAGGTGTAACATTCAAATTACCAAGTCCAATAATGAGTACCTTTTGGTCGGATGAAATATCTAAATTCTGCAAAAATCCAACGAACTCCTTAGCAAAACAAGTCGCAACACGATCTTGTAAGTCTGTGTCTTTATTGCGCAAACCTAATGCCTCTATGGTCAGATAATGACCAGGAAGCTTGCCGATCGATCGTGCTCCTTCCAAAGTCTGCACATCGATTTTCGTAATTTTTATGCCCTCTTCCTCTGTAGTTTCCGTATGTATACCCGGTATTGTATCGCCGAGCTCTTTCGCAGCCCATTCGTTGGCTTCGACCGCCAAATCTGTGCGAACGGACATCCGTTCCGTTTCCATACCGCAATCTCCTTTCTCATTCGCTTTTCTTAGATCTATTGTGCGGAAAAAACCACAAGTTTATGCAAACATTCCCCTCTCGGCTTGGACATTTTATCCTAGACACACACATTTAATTTGAACCTCTGCCTTCGGCGTGAAATGTATTGCATTTTCATATCGAGCATGATAAACTATTTGAAGTTGTCAAAAAACAGCATGTGCTTGACGAAGTTGGCTTGCAGAAGCAAGCTCAGCCGATGCTTACGATGCAAGTTTTCTTACGAAAAGAGGTGAACGTAATGCCAAATATTAAATCTGCGATTAAAAGAGTTAACGTAAATGAAAAACGCCGTCTTCGCAATGCTTCGCAAAAATCAGCGCTTCGCACAGCGGTAAAAGCTTTTGAAAATGCAGCTGAGGGCAGTAACGTGGATTCCGCTAAAACAGCCTTAGTTTTTGCCACAAAGAAAATTGACAAGGCAGCGACAAAGGGTTTAATTCATAAAAACACGGCCAACCGTAAAAAATCCCGTTTAGCGAAAAGGCTAAACCTGCTTGCAGCGAAAGCTTAATTTTCAACTAATGCATAAAGCCCGTTCAGCTTATCACTAAGCTAACGGGCTTTTTTAGTGTTCCGATGATTAGCTGGGGATTTCCAGAATCAGTAATTCCAATCCCAATGTTTTATCCACCTTGCCGCTTTTCATCCGATAATCCAATTCTGCTAAGCGCGAGATAATATCGCTGAGCTTTGATAAGGTGTAGTTCCTGCCTTGCTCAACAGCTAATTTCACTGCATAAGGATGCACACCGATCTGTCCGGCAATTTGTTGCTGTGAGTATCCTTGGCGTTCCAATTCCTTGACTTGTAAAATAATCCGAAATTGCCGCGCCATCAATAGTAGAATTTTGATCGGCTCTTCTCGCTGTTTCAATAGTTCATGGAGAATAGTTAGCGCTTGATCAAGGCGAAGACGAACAATTTCATCCATTAAAATAAAAACATTTTGCTCCGTGCTGCGAACAACAAGCTGACCAATCAACTCAATGGTAATGATTCCTTTATTGCCAACATAAAGCGCCAATTTCTCTAATTCTGCAGAAAGCAGTTGAAGCTGTGCGCCCGTATACAAAATGAACTGCTCCAAAGCACCATCAGCAAAAGTAACACCTCGTTTTTCCGCACTGCGGATGACCCAGCGTGTTAGTTCTTCCGCGGATAACGGTAAAAATGGAACCGCACCATTACTTTCCTTTAAGACTTTTACAAGCTTCTTCCGTTCGTCTAGCTTCTCTGCATCCACAATAAAAATAATGACTGCAAAATCTACCGGGGATTTCATATAATCCAACAAGCGATCTACACGATGCTCCACCTTTGTACTCTCTTTAGCTCCAGTAAAAAACAGCGCATTTTTGGCGATGACCACTTTCTTCTCCACCAGAAACGGCAGAGTCTGTGCATCATCAAGCACCATATCCAAGCTAGTTTCAGCCAAATCAAAACGACTAACAGCAAAAGGCTTTTGTTCCGGTGTTATAAGCTTATCAATGACACGATGAATAAACTCATTCTGCAAATATTTTTCTGTTCCGTAGCATACGTATATAGGCAATGATTTTCCTTGGTCTATCCCATTAAGCGCATTTTTATAATCCATTCCGCACACCTCTATGATCGTCTTAACAAATTTATTGCTGCTGTTCTTTCTTCGTTACCAGATCAATCATATATTGCTTTATCTGCCCGTCTTCCAGCTGAACCTGATAAAACAGCCGCGTATTATCCAACCAATGTAGAAAATGAATCGTATCTGTGGTTTTCCATTGCAGTAAGGAAGTATAGACCATATCGCCATTTTGATTTTTAATATTGACCGTTTGTTGAATGATAAACGCGATTAAATTGCCATCTTCCGTTGCCAGCTGGTTATCGGCTAAACTTTTCTTCATAGCGTTGGGATCTTGTTTTTCAATTGCCATTGAATGGTGAACTCTCGAATCGGAAGGTTGTGGAGTTGGTTCTGAAATAGGTTTGTCGAAATATACCTGAATATGATTGGCATCCATACTGGTAGAAGATGTTGCACTAGGCGACGGGGCCACTGATGAAGCTGAAGCTGCTACCTTTTTCTTTTCATTACCTACGCTCTCCAATTTTTTTTCTGCTGTAGGCGCTTGTTCGATTGGGGCATCATTCTTCATCATTAGCTGTGGAATTTCTTTATCCTTTTGTTCATCCGGTATAGTATAGGCACTTTTAGGTACTGCTTCAGGATCCGTTTGTTTTGTGGTATCCGCAGCAGAACTTGTGACAGCATTGTTAACATTTAACATTTTGCTCGCATCATTCTTGGATGTCGGAGTTAAATCAACGATAAAAAAGCTCAAAATGATCGCAGCCGCTACAAAGCCGCCAGCAATAGGCCATGAAAATAAGCGTTTATGTTGACGATTCTGCAGTATTTCCGGTTCTGCGTAAGCAGCAATAATCTGATTATCCCATTCGACCAACCTTGGCATAATCGAATCTACAATACTAAAGGGTGGTGAAATTTTCGGCAGATTACTTAATTCAGCGGAAAGCAGCTGCAGTTCACTGAAAGTAGTGGCACAGTCAGGACAATGCTTAATATGAGCAAATAACAACTCTTGCTCCATTTCTGCCAAATCTCCATCCATATAGCGCTGCATCAATTCTGTGATCTGTTCGCAATTCATCCCTGTACACCACCCTTCTGATAATCCTGAAGTAAAATCTGCAACTGTTTGCGCGCACGAAATAAGTAAGATTTCACCGTATTTATCGGCAAATCCAATGATTCCGCTATTTCGTTATAGGAAAAATCTTCAATATATCGTAAGACAACGACTGTACGATGGTGCTCCGGCAATTTTTCAATCGCCTCGTTAATATCTTGGGCAATATATGTAGAAATAACCTCATCTTCCACATTTATTTCCGCAGTAAAGCTCATTTCATGCTCATCGGAGGAAATCGTCGGCTTTGTTTTACGAAATTTATCGATACATAAGTTAGTAACTATTCGCTGTACCCATGTTTTAAATTGCGCTTTTTCTTCATAAGAACCAATTTTAGTATAAATACGTATAAGTGCTTCCTGCGAGGCGTCCATCGCGTCTTGCTCATTACCCAATATATAGAAAGCTGTACGATAAACATGAGATTCAATTTCTCGCAAAAGAGTTATTAAAGCATCGCGCTCGCCTGCTTGAGCTGCTTTGACTAATTCGGGCGCTACCACTGCCTTCCCCCCTCTTGCAACTATATAGACGGATAGTTTCCCGTAAATGTTGCACACTTTCAAAATGCTGTTCATCTTAATCAACTAATAAATAATATCAAAAAATATAAAGGAATTATAGAGTCTGAGCTTACAAACATAAAAAAAACCGATGAGATCTGTCCTCATCGGGCTTTTCTACTATTTTATTATATGCTTTATTGGATTATTAGTTAAACCAGATCATTTTTAATTGCAAAAACGACTAATTGAATACGATCTCTAAGATCTAACTTTTTAAAAATACCTGAAATGATGTTTTTAATCGTTCCTTCCGACATATAAAGTGTTTTCGCTATTTCTCTGTTTTCTTTTCCTTCGATGATATGGCGAATAATACTTATCTCCCTCTCCGTTATTATATTTACATTCGAATTACTTTTATTTAAAACCGGACCTCTTTCGTTCATATGGACATGCTCGGATACACTGTAAAAAGCATCCTTATGCATAACATTTAATCCCAACGCAACCGTTTTTACCGTCATAATCAATTCTTCAGGATTGATATCCTTTAACATATATCCATTAGCTCCGCATTTCATTGCTTGTATTATATTTTCCGCATCTGTACAGCCCGTTAAAATAATGACTTTGATTGAACTAAATTTATCTTTAATAAGCTTAGCACCTAATGCGCCATCATCAATGGACATTGAAATATCCATCAATATCACATCTGGGCTTAATTCCTCACATAAATTTAATGCTTCATCTATGTTTGCCGCATATCCAACGACTTTAATTTCTTTGTCGCCTTCAAGGATAAGCTTGATGCCCGCACTCATGATTTTATGATCATCTGCCAATACCACATTAATCATAAATTCCTCCTTTATTAGTCTATATCATGAATTCGATAAGCTCATATAAGACTTGATTTCTTTTTTGGCTATTTCATATAATCTCTTTTCAACTCAATTCATGTTTTAATATTGTATGATTCATCTCCTTTTATCAGCATATGTTTTATCTGAGAACCAAATAAACAACTCACCTCACATGAATTAATAATTTTCAATTATGCTACTTAAACGATATCACTCGAAACCGATTTCGTAAAGCAAGTATTTACCTTTAAGCTATTTATTCCCCCGACAGTTTAACGCGGGTTTGCAAGCCTTTTTCAGTCATTATCATTTGAACTTCACCTTGCTGGTCTGTTCGAAAAATGTCAATTTGATGCTGGCTTAATCTTGTTAAGACTTCTTCCGTAGGGTGTCCATAGGTATTGTGCTCTCCAACGGAAATCACAGCAAGCTTTGGCCTCCAGTAATCGAGCCATTGTTCTGTTGTTGAAGTTTTACTGCCATGATGGGCAACTTTAAGCACGTCAATGGATGGCGGATTAATCCTGTCTAATCGCCTCAGCACTTCATCTTCCGAAGCTTTCTCCATATCTCCGGTAAATAAAAATCGGGTATGATCGATTTCCAGCAAAAACACAAGAGACCGTTTATTTTGATTACTTTCCAAATATAAAGGCTGCTCATTAAGCTTTAAGTCTTCGGAGCTTGCTGGATGTAAAAACCGCAATGCTGTTCGTGAATCGATGGAAAGGGAAAGCGGTTCTGTAGCGGAAATTAATGGGATGTGAAGCTTTAATGCACTTTGAAAAAGCTGCTCCGTTTTAGAATTCGGCTTTAAAGTACCATTGAAAATAAATTTTCGCACAGGAATTTGCTCCAAAACTGCTTGCAAACCGCCAATATGGTCTGTATCTTCATGCGTAGCGATTACATAATCAAGTTGGTGGACTCCGCGTTTTTTCAGTAAAGGTACAAGAAGCTTGCTCCCTATATCATATGGATTTTTTCTATCCTTCCATTCCTCTCCCTTTTTGCGAAAAAGTAATGTTCCACCCCCATCTACCAAAATAAAATGATTGTTGGGCGTACGAATTAAAATCGCATCTCCTTGTCCAACATCAATAAACTCTACCCTGCCTTCCTTATTCCACAGCTCAGGATTATAGCCATAGGAAAGCAGTAAGACAAAACATAGTAAACTACAGATAAAAAACATGCGATGAAATCGTAAACCACGAATGATGCGAATATAAACACCTTCGCGCTGGGCTTCTTTTGCTGCTTTCCAACGAACGAGTGAGCGAATAATAAGAGCAGCTAAACCATAATAAACGGCTATCCACCAAAGTGAGGGCGTAGGCCAAATCAGATGGAACAAGCTCCAGCCATCCATAACATTTGTCAGCCAAAAGGTGAATGTATTGCAAGAAACAGCGAACCAAGCAATCCATTGTCCTGCATGAAGAGAAATCAAGCTAAACAATAAAGCGATCGAGCCCAATGGGGTAACAACAAAACTAATGAAAGGCACTAAAATGATATTCGCCAACCAAGATAACAACGAAAATTTGTTAAAATAGAAAATAGTCAACGGAAATGAAACCAACTGTGCTACAAGCGTAACCGCCAACGTTGAATTAAATGTTTTAGATTTTTGCGGCAAGCATTTACTGACCCATGGCACGCCTATAATGAGCCCGTATGTTACGGAAAAGGACAGCTGAAAGCTAACGTTTAACAGTAAATATGGATTCCAGATCAACAAAAGCCAGCCAACCAAGCAAAGTAAATTTATCCCTTCTTTAAGCCAATTTTGCCGAACAGCAAATAATGCAATCATAGCCATTAAACCAGCACGAACAACCGAAGGTGAGGAGCCTGTAAATAATACATACCCAGGTAATAAAGCAATCACTAGCCATATACTCGTTTCCTTAGTTAAACGTAATTTACGCAAAATCCAGAGCAATATGCCGCTGAACACGGCTACTTGCATACCAGAAATGGCTAAAATATGTGTCAATCCAAGATTTGAAAATTGCTGAAACTGCTGTGGATCCAAATCAACTCGTAAACCTATCAGCAGGCTTTTCATATAACCCGCTTGTGATTCAGGAAACAGCTGATCCAGCTTTGCCGCTAAAAAATGACGAAATTGATCATTATAACGCAGAAGCTGCGTCCAATTCCAATGGAATGAAGCTTGTTGGATGACGGAGTCTGTTCCTTTTAAGGTCAAGACCCAATGAATATGCTGCTGCCGCAAATATTCTCGATAATCAAAGCCTCCAAAATTCCTTGCTTCTGACGGAATCTGCAGCGTCCCGCTTAGCTCAATATCATCTCCTCTTTGCCAGCCCATCGTGCGGAATTGTTCCTCTTGTGAGAGTAACCGAATAGATATCTGTACATCTTCAGCTACTTGCAATCCATTGTTTTGATTTTTGTCCGGGCTATTTTCTAAAATATTTACCTTTTGCAAGGCAGCTATAAAACCGACGTGATCGCCATCCACAGTAACCGGCGAAGTGATATGTCCTTTTACCTTTACGGTTACTCCATTCAAAGCTTCCATCTGCTGCTCATTACTCTGTTCTCCCAGGTGAATTTGTGTTATGTTTCGATGTTCGAACCCTTGATAATAGCAAAAGGATAAGCATATAAGTATAAGTAAGATTCCTATTTTCCTTCCCGAAAGGCTAAAAATCAAAAGCAAACCGAGAAGTACAAAAACAATCCAATACACATACCATGGAATCGAAAATTGAGGGAATTGCATCGCAATAATGTATCCGCAAACCCAGATCCATACCCACCAAACAATGCGATTTTTCAAAGTAATCCCCCTTCATCCGTTGGCCCCTTGATTAAATTTCTTATCCATAGAAAAAACCTCTCTTCGTGTTAACGAAAAGAGGTGCTTCCTCATAGAGCCTATTGAATTAATTCGTAATCTCATCCACTATGCTTGGAGGAGGTGAGTAGAATTCCATATGACGAAATGCAATGCCCCGCTGAGCCATTAAGTCCTTTACTTTATCACTATCCTTCAAATATGGACGATGATAAACAATTTCTATTACACCGCTGTTGGCCAGCATATTCGCGCAAGTCCAACAAGGCTGATCTGTAACATATACGACAGACCCTTCACGATCACTGCGATCTGTAAACAACAGCAAATTTTGCTCCGCATGAATAGTTCTTACACAGCGCTGCTTACGAACCATTTCTTCCTTGCCGTCCACTTGCTTCATTTCAAATTCCTCAACCAGCATACATCCCGCTTCCGTGCAATCCGCAACACCCATAGGAGCACCGTTATATGCGGTTCCCAGCAGCTTCTTTCCTTGTACCAGCACTGCGCCAACATGACGGCGAAGGCACTGAGAACGAGTAGCAGCCATATAGGCGATATCTAAAAAATAGGTATCCCAATCTTTTCGGTTTGTCATAGGCTCTCCTTTATTTCCAACTTACTATTATTTTCGCATATTTAATTAAAAAGTTAAAGAGTGTGATCAAAAAGTGGCGACGAGGAGTAATGGGTGTGCTTATAAAGTTTACGTGCCTCCGTTGAAAATGAGTTTCCACCTTCGTCAATTCAAGAAACTCATTTTCAACGGAGGCTGGAAAGCACATTCATTACGCAACATAGCAATACTTTTTGAATACACTCTTAAAGTTCAATCAGATCTTTAATTTCAGCAAAAATTTTAGGACCGATCCCTTTGACTTGGATAATGTCCTCTAATGTTTTAAAGCCATTGATTTGCTCGCGATAATTGACTATCGCTTTCGCCTTACTCGCACCAATTTCTGGAAGCTTCATCAATTCATCTGCAGATGACTTATTAATATTAATTTTCGCTGAAATAATTTCAGTTGATTTTTTCACTTGCGGGATAATGCTTGGACTGGAAGTTGGTTTATTAGCCTTCGGATGGGTCGGCTTTGGAGTCTTCTTCGGAGTCTGCTTTGGTGTCGATTTTGGTTTCTTTAGATTATTCGTAGTCTTGGAAATGGATTTGCTGGCTTTTCCCGGTTCTGTAGATTCTTGAGTTGTAGATTCTTGCACTGTAGCTTCAAGAACTGGGGTAGGATTTTCTGTTCCCACTTGAGGAGAAGAGCTAGGAGATAGCTTTGATGGATCCACACCGTCAAGAAGCTGCTGCATTTGCTCGTTCACCACAGGTAGAGCCTTAACATTTGATTGAGCATGGACGAGCCGATATCCCAAAAAGGCGGATGCGACAACAACTGGAATAGCGCAACAAATAAGTAATTTCTTATACTGCATAATGAATAACTTCATCTGAATCCCCCTAAGTGGCTAAAACTTATACTTATAGAGTGTGTTTAATAAGTAGGGTTGGGCATATGAGAGATATGCCTAAGCATATGCTTACGAAGCCAGTTTTGCTAAAGCAAAACTTTCAACTCTCCGCTCACATTCCCTCATATACTCTCCACCACTTATTAAACACACTCTTATAAATGCACAAAAAACCGCCTCTTTTCACGAATTCGTGAAATGAGACGGTTCTTCCGCATCCATATCCATTTAAGTTTAGCAATCATTTAAAAATAATATAAACTGTTTCGAGAATTTATGCAAGATGCATTTCATTTTCGACGAAGTCATGAGAAATCTGAATACGGCATATATTGAAGTAGCATTTCTCATTTCCAGGAGGGGTTGACATGAAAGTAGGATTCATCGGAACAGGGAGTATGGGAAGCATCCTCATCGAATCATTCCTTCAATCTGGTGCCCTTCGACCGCAAGAGATTATTGCCAGCAATCGAACGAATAGTAAAATTGAACGGTTGGCTGAACAATACAAGGGGCTTAGCATCGCTCAGTCGAACACTGATGTGGTTTTGCAAAGCCAAATCGTATTTATCTGTGTCAAGCCCGCTGAATTTACATATGTGATTACTGAAATCAAACCGGTAGCCTTGCCTTCACAGATCATCATATCGATAACAAGCCCAATCATGATTGCCTTTTTGGAGCAGCAGCTTACGAGTAAAATAGCTAAAATCATTCCGAGTATCACGAATTTTATGTTAAGCGGTGCTACGATTTGCATATATGGAGAGCGTATGCAGCGTGAAGATATGCTTCAGCTCGAACGATTACTTTCTTATATTAGCGAGCCAATCCATGTGAAAGAACAATTTACGCGGATCACGTCCGATATATCAAGCTGCGGACCTGCATTTTTTGCCTTTTTGTTGCAAAAGTTTATTGATGCTGCTGTGGAAGAAACAGGTATTGACCATGCAGAAGCAAATCGTTTAGCATGTGAAATGCTGCTCGGTACGGGTAAGCTGCTTACGATCGGTGGATTTACCCCAGAGCAATTGCAAAAGCGAGTCGCCGTACCCGGCGGAATTACTGAAGCAGGCCTGCGATCAATGGAAAAAGAACTGGTCGGAGTTTTCAACCAGCTCATTCGGATCACACATGCTAAATTTGATGAAGATGTTGGAAAAGTTAACCTACAACAAAATTGACCAGCTTGCCTTTGACCACAATCACCTTACGTATCGTTTTACCAGCCATCGCTTCTTGTACTTTAATTAAATTTTGCGCAAGCTCCTGCATAGCCGTTTCTTCCAAATCTTTAGAAATGGAAACACGTTCGGTAATTTTGCCATTCACTTGAACGACGATTTCGACTTCATTATCTTCAATCCAAGCTTCATCATAAGTTGGCCAAGGAGCATAGGTTAAACTTGATGCTTGACCTAAACGATCCCACAGTTCTTCTGCCAGATGCGGAGCAATCGGCGATAAAAACTGGACAAAATCAAGCATAGCCGCCATCGGCAATTTTTCTGTTTTATAAGCTTCATTGACGAATATCATCAGCTGACTAATCGCTGTGTTAAAACGCAAGGCTTCATAATCTTCACTAATTTTCTTGATTGTACGATGCCACGTACGAATGAAGGTGTCGTTATCTGAATCCTTACCCTCTCCGTTGCTTGCGGAAGTCACAATTTTAGCATTTAATGTGCCTTCTTCTTCGTTAATAAATAACCGCCAAATGCGATTAAAGAAGCGGTAAATCCCTTCAACTCCACTCACGTTCCATGGCTTTGTCGCTTCCAATGGTCCCATAAACATTTCATACATACGTAATGTGTCGCCGCCGAATTCGTTGACAATTTCATCCGGATTGATCACATTGCCGCGTGATTTGCTCATTTTTTCATTATTACCGCCTAAAATCATCCCTTGATTCACCAGCTTGTGGAATGGTTCCTTCGTAGAAACAACGCCCAAATCAAACAATACCTTATGCCAAAAACGTGCGTACAGCAAATGAAGCACCGCATGCTCTGCTCCCCCAATATATAAATCAACTGGCAGCCATTGCTTTTGCAGCTCAGGCGAACACAATTCTTTATCATTATGCGGATCGATAAAGCGCAAATAATACCAACAGCTTCCTGCCCACTGCGGCATCGTATTGGTCTCACGACGCGCTTTTAAACCCGTTTCCGGATCTATCGTGTTTACCCATTCCTCAACAACAGCAAGCGGCGATTCGCCTGTGCCCGACGGGGTGATTTGCTCAATATCCGGCAGCAGCAACGGCAATTGGTCTTCCGGAACCGTCTTCATCGAGCCATCCTCTAGGTGGAGAATCGGAATCGGCTCTCCCCAATATCTTTGCCTGCTGAAAAGCCAGTCGCGCAAGCGATAGGTGACTTTTCCGTGGCCTTTGCCTTCTTGTTCAAGCCATGCAATCATCTTGGCGATCGCATCCACGTTGTTTAAACCATCCAGAAAGCGCGAATTTACGTGCGCACCGTCTCCTGCATAAGCTTCCTCAGCCACGTTGCCGCCCTTAACTACCTCTATGATCGGCAGCTTGAATTGCTTGGCAAATGCATAATCTCGCTCATCATGACCCGGTACAGCCATTATCGCGCCTGTGCCATATCCTGCAAGCACATAATCTGCTATCCAGATCGGAGCCTTCGCGCCATTCACCGGATTAATTGCGTAAGCCCCTGTAAAAACACCGCTTTTGTCTTTAGCCAAATCCGTGCGCTCTAAATCGCTTTTACGTGTTGCCTTTTCTTGATATTGCACCACTGCGTCTTTTTGCTCCGGAGTAGTAATTACCGCAACCAGTTCATGTTCTGGAGCAAGCACACAATAGGTTGCACCGAATAACGTATCTGGCCGTGTAGTGAAAACAGTCAAACCTGACTCCGCATGACCAACAATATCAAATTGAACCTCTGCTCCCGTTGACTTGCCAATCCAATTACGCTGCATATCTTTAATGCCCTCAGACCAATCCAACTCCTCCAAATCCTCAAGCAGCCGTTCCGCATAAGCGGTAATTTTCAATACCCATTGACGCATAGGCTTGCGGAACACAGGATGATTGCCACGCTCGCTCAATCCATCTATGACTTCTTCGTTAGCCAATACCGTACCCAAAGCCGGGCACCAATTCACGGACACTTCGTCCAAATAAGCTAATCCCTTTTTGTACAGTTGGATGAAAATCCACTGGGTCCATTTATAATAATCCGGATCGGTCGTACTGAATTCACGATCCCAATCGTATGAGAAACCCAGCGACTTAATTTGACGACGAAAATTATTAATGTTTTTCACGGTAATATCACGCGGGTGCTGCCCTGTATCTAAAGCATGCTGCTCAGCAGGCAAACCGAAAGCATCCCACCCCATAGGATGCAGGACATTATAGCCCTTCATCCGCTTGTAGCGAGAAACGATATCGGTTGCTGTCATACCTTCCGGATGACCAACGTGCAGCCCTGCACCTGAAGGATAGGGAAACATATCCAAGGCATAAAACTTTGGTTTTATCGAATCGTCCAACACTTTAAACGTCTTATTCTCATCCCAGAACTTTTGCCACTTTGGTTCCATCACTAATGGATTGTAGCCATACTGCTTCACTTCTTGCGCCATATTGCTGAACCTCCCTTATATTTTATACAACATTGTTCATTAAAATAGACATAAAAAAAGCCTCCATCGCTAGCGCAACGCTAGGGACGAAAGGATAACTTCCCGTGGTACCACCCTAATTCGCATGAATGCTCGAACACTAAGTCCTTCGTCATTTCCTGCTCACTTTAAACCCTTAACGCGGGCTACGAAATGATTTCTGCCGATAAAAAGCATCCGCCTGCATCATTAGCTCCAAGACGAGTTCATTCCTGCCATCTGCCCGCTTGCACCAAACGCCGGCTCTCTGAAAGTGGCTGCGGAACTACTATTCCTTATCACAGCTTGTCGTGTAATATTCAATAATTTCCCTTGATTATATGCAAAAAAGCGCAGTTGTGTCAAGTTAAGTGTACAGCAGATCCGGAAATTTTTTGTTCAAATTGCAGAGATCAGGTATACTAATTAAAATGTATTTTTCTTCCTTGAAAGGAGTTTTAAATTGCCTAAAATTTTGGTTGTTTTCACAGGGGGCACTATCGGCAGTAAGAAGACACAGAAAATGATCGATATCGATCAAAGCACCTCTTATGAATTAATTTATTTATATGAGAATAGTGATGCCAAGCAAGAAGTAACATTAGATACCATTCATCCGTTAAATGTGCTCAGTGAAAATTTGGTTCCAGAGGATTGGGTTACTTTGGCACACAATATTCTTCATTTGGATTTGACATCCTATCAAGGGATAATCGTTACGCATGGAACAGATACGCTGCCTTTTACATCTGCTGCATTAAGCTACATTTTCAACGATATATCGATCCCTATTGCGATGATCGCCAGCAACTTTCCATTAAACGATCCGCGAAGCACGGGATTGAATAATTTCACACAAGCCATCCAGTTTATACTTGGACATCCGCTGCCTGGGGTTTTTGTGTTTTTCGAAAATAATAAAGGTGAAATGCAGGTGCATTTAGGAACTCGACTCATGCCATCGGATCCTTTTACAGACCAGTATGACAGCACCTATGCTGTTCCATTTGGGAGCATGGAAAACGGTCATTTTATTTGGAATTCGCATAAAACAAACCCCACGATTGGGATGATAAAAAAGCGCCGAAGGCTTGTATTGGACAAGTCCCTCATCTCCTTTTCCTTGGAGGTGCTGTATATTAAACCTCATCCGGGATTAGATTATCAATTTTACGACTTTTGGCGGCAAAAGCCGCAAGCCGTTCTTCACGATTTGTATCATTCCGGAACGGCATGCGCACTTGCTAAAGATACAATGCGTGTTTCGTTACCCGAGTTCATTACTTACTGTAAATCGCAAGCCGTCGATGTATTTATCGCCCCGCTTAAAAATCAACCTGATGATTTATATGCTTCCTCGCTCCAGCTCATCGAAGCAGGTGCGATCGCTTTAGGAAATATTTCGATTGAAGCCGCTCACGTCAAGCTCATGCTGGCTTATGGCAGCTTTGCTGGAAGCGTGGAAAGGATGCAATTTATGAAAAATCCGTTATTTTTTGAATTTCATTAGGAAAATCAGATTTTATGATGGTTTTCTGCACACAAAAAAAGCGCGCTCGGTTTTCGCGTTTACAGGCTCCCATTGAAAATCCCCAAAGCATTCTGCTTGCTCAAAACCAACCTGCGTCAGTTGACGTTTCAGCCAATCCAGCTTATAGGCGCGTTGGACATGCGTTTCTTCGATACGACGAAACATGCGATCGTTTTCACGAACAAATAGAGTTAAATCGTGGACGATCTCACACGTTTCTTCCGCCAATTCACATGTCCAAATATAGGCAATATCGTCTTCATTCATCAAAAAAGGCTGTGACTCCACATAGGAAACAAGCAAAAATGGCGTATGTACATCAAAAATAAAAATGCCGCCCGGACGCAGACCTTGATACGTTTGCCGGAAAGCTTGGATGATCTCTTCTTCCAATAAAATATAATTCAAACAATCACAGAAAGAAACGACCGCATCGACTTGCTCATGTAATTCCCATTCGCGAATATCCTGCTGAACCCAAATAATACTAACACCGGTCAAGCCTTCACTTTTATCTCTTGCCATGGCAAGCATGTCCTCCGAAAGATCAATTCCCGTAACTTGAATACCGCTTTGCGCAAGTGGAATCGCTAAATTCCCTGTACCGCAGCCAAGGTCGACCAAGGTTTTCGGCATTCCGAAACGGTCCCAGCACGAATTGGCGAAACGCATCCAATCGGTGTAGGGCATGTTGTCCATCAAGCGGTCATAATAATAAGCAAACTGCGCATATGACATGAATTACTCCTCCGGCTGCTTCATATACGTCCAATTTTCTTTTTGATAAATATGCCCATGCCGCATTAACTTGCCTAAGGCTCGTTTGAATGCTGATTTACTAATATTGAATTTTTGCAAAATAAGTTCGGCTGAGGTTTCGTCCGAATAAGGCATCGCTTGATCCTTTTGCTCCTTTAAATAAGCTAGAATCGTCTCCGCATCCTCATCTCGCCCAACTTCCTTTAGCGGCTTCATCGATAAATTAACCCGACCGTCCTCGCGCACAAAGATCACTCTTACGCGAACTTCTTGTCCCAACCGCAATAGCTGCGTGCGTTCCGTAGAATGGATCATGCCAATGGCACCAAATCCACCCAGCACTTCATCATGACATACGACAAAACTGCCGATTTGCAATGGCTTGTATACACGTGCGATAATCCATTGGTTTTTCCAAGCTGTCGGAGCATGATAAGCAAGCGGAACCAGTTCTTCCTCGCCAGCAAGCTTGGCGATCAAGCGTCCTTGACGATCATGTGCAAGGATGACATAAACCTTGTCCCCTACAATGGGACGCAATTCTTTCAGCTCGGGTTGTTCTCTAAAAGGCAGCAATACATTACGACCCATGCCAATTTCCAAAAAGGTGCCGAAGCGCGGATGAATATCCACAACCTCAAGCAGCCCCATCTGACCCAGTTCCAGAAGCGGACGCTTCATTGTCGCTGCCAAACGATCCTCCGTATCAAAATACAAGTAGACGTCAATGCTTTGTCCAACTTCAATTTTACCGACAATTTGCGTGTAATGGAGCAGCACTTCCTGATCTCCATCTGTTAGAAAAAAACCATAGGGAGCAAGCTCTTTTCCTATACGCAGATTAACCACTGTACCTGCTTCAAGTCCGTGACTCATACGTGTTCCACTACTTTAGCATCGGACCATAAACGCTCAATATTGTAGTATTCACGTTCATCGCGGTGGAAAACATGCGCCACTACATCCCCTAAATCGATCAATACCCAACGTGCCGTATTCATCCCTTCCAAACCGCGAACACGGATGCCGTGCTCCCCTGCCATTTCCCGAACAGAGGCAGCTATAGCCTGTACCTGTGTTTCTGAATTCCCATGACAAATGACAAAATAATCAGCGATCAGTGAAATCCCCTGTAAATTCAAGGTCACCACATTAACTGCTTTTTTATCTTCCACTGCCTCAACTACCAATGACATAATTTTATCGATGTTCATACTCAATACGTCAGCCCCCTTAAATTTTTGAAATCTCCTCAATCAGTGCATTTCTTGCCAACAAAGTAAGTGGATAGACCTTTAATCTTTTTGAAATTAAAAAAAGCAGTGTGCTGTCAAATCCAGCGATAAGCGCCTTCTCTAAGCTATTTTCAGCTTTTTTTCGTATTTTATCCACTTCCGGAAAATCCCGACCCGGTTCAATATAATCAGCCAAACAGACGATTTTATCCAACAATGTCATATTAACACGACCCGAAGTATGGAAGCGAATAGCGTCCAGCACTTCATCATCCTCTATTGCAAATTCCTTGCTTATCACACATGCCGCTGCAGGTCCATGCCAAAGCTGCTTGTCATTCTGCAACAGATCTCCTTCGACCCCATGTTCTATTAGAACCTGAGACTGCCGATCAATCGGCCAATATTTGCAATAATCATGGAGTAAAGCGGCTAATTCCGCTTTCTCGACATCTGCTCCATACTGTTTGGCAAGCTGTACCGCTGATGACATCACACCTAGTGTATGAGTCCAGCGTTTTGCCGGCATTTGCTGTTGAACCATTTCCATCATCTGCTCACGATTCATAGAGTCGATTCGCCTCCATATAATTTCGCACGAATTCGTTTACAAGGTAGCGCACCGTCTGGTTTTCTTGCTTACGTTTGCGAATTTCAGTCGAGGAAATATCGATCAACGGCATCGCAACCAGTTGAACCTTAGGCCTTAACCACTCCGGTAATTCGTCTATTCGTAATCTATAACCAGGCCGCTTCAAGCCAATAAAAGAAATCTGACGTGCAATCTCTTCTATACGTACCCATTGGGGCAAATACATCACCATATCTGCACCAATAATATAATAAAACGAGACATTGGGGTGCAATTCACATAGCGTATTTACTGTGTCTGCAGTAAAGGAAGTCCCGCCGCGAGCTAATTCGTAATCCACAGCACGAAAAAACGATTGATCCGCTACCGCAAGATGGACCATCTCCAGCCTTTGTTCGGGGCTTGCCTTTGGCGCATTCGGCTTATGCGGCGAAATATGCGTTGGCATAAACCACACTTCGTCCAATCCTACAGCTTCACGGGCATTTTCAGCTGCAATCAAATGACCGATATGAATCGGATCAAATGTGCCCCCCATTATGCCAATTTTCATCCCATTCACCGCCGTCATTTAAAGATACATCTCATTTAACATATGCTTAAGGCAATTCAATCGTCTTATTGTCTTTAGATTCTTTATATAAGACGATGGTTTTACCTATCACCTGAACCAATTCCGCACCAGAGCGTTTGGCAAGCTCTTCCGCCACTTCATGGCGGTCTTCAAGACAATTATTCAATACGGAGACCTTCATCAATTCCCTGACTTCAATCGCTTCTTCGATATGTGTAATTAAATGGTCGTTGACGCCCCCCTTGCCCACTTGAAAAATCGGATTCAGGTGATGTGCTTGCGAACGCAAAAATTTCTTTTGTTTGTTATTTAACATTTTAGTCATCCCTCTATTTCATTAATGATTGCAAAACAATTTCACGCATCGCTAGGATCGGAGCAGATTGTCCGGTCCAATATTCAAAGGCATAGGCACCCTGGTAAATAAACATTCCTAAACCGCCATGGGTTTGTGACCCTCTAGCTTTGGCTTCTTTCAGCAATCGTGTTTCCATAGGTGAATAAATAATATCACTCACGAGAAGCCGCTCATGCAGCAAATTCGGGTCAAGCGGAATTTCTTCCAAGTTCGGAGACATGCCAAGCGATGTATTATTGACGATTAAATCCATCTGCTGGATTGTCTTTGCAATATCTTCTGCTGCCAACACCTTTGCATTCGTAAGCTTGGCAATGTAGGAAACCAATTCATCGGCTTTGGCTATCGTTCGGTTGCATACCCAAATCATCTCGGCGCCCTCTTGGGCCAGTGCATAGGCTATCCCTCTCGCCGCACCGCCTGCCCCCAAAAGAAGGACCCGTTTGCCCTGCAGTGATATGCCAGTTTCCTCTTTTAGCGAACGGACATAGCCCATACCATCCGTATTATAGCCGATAAGCTTGCCGCTGTTATTGACAACTGTATTCACAGCCCCGATCACTCGTGCACTTTCATCTATCTCGTCCAAATAGGACATCACTTCGACCTTGTACGGTATCGTCACATTCAAACCGCGAAAATTCAAAGCGCGTATGCCTTGAATGGCTTCCCGCAGTGTCCCCGGTCGAATATGAAAAGCTGCGTATGCCGCATTTATTCCACATTCATGGAATGCTCGGTTCATCATCAAAGGCGACTTGGAATGCCCGATCGGATCACCAAAAACGCCATAAAGCATCGTTCGACTATCCATTGCATGGTTCTTTTCCATGTAGTTACCTCTCCATTGCACAGAAAATTTATCGACAATCGTTAAATTAGGCTCTCACGAATAGACATCTTCACACCTTTTGGCACATGCACTTCCAGTTCAGCTCCAGCAAGGCTATTTACTTTGATCCAACCAAGCCCGGAAATGAGCACATCTAAGCTGCTTCCTTTGCTAATATGAATAGGATGCTTCGTTAGCGGCGGGAGCATGTCCAGGTTTTCTTTTGCGGGAGGCTTCAGTAATTCACCCCGCTGTTCAGCATACAGTTCATCCGCTTTTTCCAGCTTAGTCCGGTGAATATGAATCGCATTCGACATATAGCAAGTAAAAGACTGTCTTTCCCCACGTATAAAGTCAAAGCGAGCGAGGCCGCCAAAAAACAAGGTTTGCTGTTCATTTAGTTGAAAAACCATCGGTTTAATCACTTGACCCGGCAAAAGTGCTTGGAGTTCATTTTTAGCGACACATTCCGTTAAACGATGCTTATAAACAATTCCCGGTGTATCGACAATAAACTTACCGTCATCGAGCGGTATTTTCACCATGTCCAGTGTTGTTCCTGGGTATTGCGAAGTCGTTAGCTCTGCCTCAAGGTCGCTATAATCACGAATCAGTCGATTGATTAGCGTGGATTTACCCACATTCGTCGCACCCACAACGTAAATATCCTTGCCGTTACGATGTGCGTCTAAGGTTTCCATCAAACGTTCGAATCCGATATTTTTCTTTGCACTCACCATGACGATTTGTAAAGGACGCAAACCATGCTCTTTCAATTGCCGCTGTACCCAATTAACAATTTTGTTCAAATTGCTTACTTTGGGAAGCAAGTCGACTTTATTTACGACTAGAATAAGCGGATTGCTTCCAATAAATCGCGGTAAACTCCCCATCAAGCTGCCCTCAAAGTCAAAAATATCGACGATATGTACAACTAAGCTTTGTGTTTTGCCTATATGCCCCAAGATTTGCAAAAAGTCATCTTGTTTGAGTGTCACATCGGATACTTCATTATAATGCTTGATTCGATAACATCTTTGACAGATGATTGGAATGCGAATTAATGCTTGATCCGGGATAAATCCCAGCTTAGACGGATCATCTGTTTGCAGCTTCACCCCGCAGCCTTCACAGTGTATAATTTCTTCTTCCTCGTGCTCCATGGGAATGCTGCCTCCTTGCTTATTTTTTCATCAACGCCAATAGAACCTTCTCTATTTTGCGATTTATTTTTGTGAAAAATCCTTCATCCGCTGCGGCTATAGGCATAACCAAAATTGTATGCAGCCCCATGCGATTTCCGCCTAATACGTCGGTAAGCATTTGATCCCCGATTACTACAGTCTGATTCGCACTAAGCTTCAACCACTCCAGCGCTTTGCGAAAAGCAAAATTCGTTGGTTTCTTGGCACGATGAATAAACCGAAGTTGCAGGGGCTCGGCAAACCGGCTGACACGAAGCTTGTCATTATTCGAGACAATCACTAATTCAAAGCCCATTTCCTTGACCTGTGCTAACCAGAGAATCAGTTCAGGTGTAGCCAATGGCACTTTAGCACCTACGAGCGTATTGTCCAAATCAGTAATAATACCACGAATACCGTTATTCCACAAATCCGCCAACGGAATGTCATAAATGGAATCCACCTGTAAGCGCGGCAAAAACTTTTGTAACAATCGAATCACCTCAATGTTCGCCTTATATATACGAGAAACTATACCATACTTCGCCTTTTTGTTGCAAAAAACCGCCCGCAATGGCGGACGGCATCCCATATTCATTACATTTCTTGACGCAATCGTTTGAAAATAACATGGGCTTGCTTCAATTCATCTGTTGTAACCGCTTTGCCGCTATATTTGGCTTTTTCAAATAAGGCAAGCAGTGCATCAAATTCTTTGATTAACCACTTCTTCTTCTCGCTCCAGCGTTGAAACATTTCTCTTGCCGTTTCATAATCATCCGAACTAAAGCCCTTACGCTTCAGATAACGTAACAACCGACTATATTCATTGACGACTTGGTCGTTTAAATTCTCTGCTTTACGGCGTTGGAGTCGACGAACAATGCGAATTCGTTGACGCAGCTTTTGCAGCTTGGCGCGAAGCAGCCAAAGCGTCCCAGCTATTACAATAACAGCCCCTATTAAAGCAGTTATGAGCAGCATAGGATTGGATTTGTTATTTCCTGCATTCGTGTTTGTAGCAACAGTATGATCATCCACTAACGGAGTCGTTCCATCATTCACAATGGCTTTGGGCAAAATAAATCCAGATGTCGGTTCAAACGGGATCCAACCCCAGCCTTCAAAATACACCTCAACCCAAGAATGCGCATTGGAATTGCGCACTGAATATAAATCGGGTCCATCTATATTGGTAATTACTCCATCCGGAACACTGCCACGCTCGCGCGCTTGCTCTTGTGATGAAGTTCCCGAAGTATATCCTTTGACCCATCTTGTTGGGATATCAATCGTTCGAGCCATAACCGCCATAGCAGTAGAAAAATAATCGCAATACCCTGTTTTTAATTCAAACAAAAATTTATCCACAAAATCTTTGCTGGTCGTTGATTTGAGATCGGGTCGATTGGTATAAGGCAGCTTTTGTAAATAGGCTTCAATAGCCTTCACTTTATCGTACTGATTGGTCTGATTCACCGTTAAGCTTTCGGTCAACGCTTTAACTCGAGCTGGAAGCTCTTTTGGCAGGTTCAGATATTCCTGCAGCGCTGCAGTCTTCGTTGGATCTAGTGTAGATGTACGTAGTCCAACCGGATCGATAATGGGTACTTTAGATATAATGGTGTACGTTTTCGGAAATGGTTTGCCGCTGGATTTCGTTAAATTGGTTCTAAGCTCGGCATGACTGCTGGACCATTGCAAACCATAATTCTCATAGCCTGAATTTGCTTCATCGATTGCATTAATTTTGGTAATATTCAAAGCGCCAAACAAAACAGGATATAAGGTGTCTCTTTCAAAAGTAACCGTTTGTGTCACATCCACTGTCTTTAACTTGGACGTATCAACTTTTGGATCGTCTGGAAATGGTGAAGCATCTATCACACTACTCACTTTTTCAAGTTTATCTGCATCACTTATGTCCCAGCCTGCACCAGTATAAAGACTGCGAGTTTCACCACGCCAATAGCTGCGCTGAGAAGCATTAATATTCATCACAGGTGAATAATCAAAGTCGAAGCCTCCGCCTAATTTCTCATCATTTCGCGAGTAACCAGAGGCATTGTTTCCTTTGGACGAGCTAGCTGAAGAAGAACTGCCCGGTTTGATGATTTTTGTTACCGTTTCACCCTTCCAGTTTTGATAAAGCGTGTAGGGGTCCGTTAATAGATTGCTGACATCCGGTGCAAGGGATCCTAGTAACATGGCTAAGCCTAAAATCAATACAACAGGCAATGCCAGCGCGCCAGGATATTCGGCGATATAGGCCCAACTGGTTGGATTCTTACGTTTTAAAGCGGCAAAATGATGAACGACAAGTAAGCATAAGCCGCAGAAAATCATCATCGCTGATTCGCTCCACAATTGATTGGTGCTGAAGGAATCGCGAACAGCTACAGCCACGACACCAAATACAACCATAAAGGAGATCCGCCATTTAGCCTTTATCCACCAAATCGCCAGTAAATAAATTAGCCATGCACCAGCAATAAAAAAGGATGCAGGTATAAGTTGGGAAGCATTGTTTTCAAAAACTTGTGAAACTGCGGAAAAGAAATGAAACTTCACTGCAACAGTATTAATGGTTACTTTGTAATAGGGGATATAATGATAACCTACCGCTAACGCATTCATACCTAAAAGAGCAATGAATTGTAAAATCAACCGCAGCCAAAGCTGCATTCGTACCGGAAGCTGCAATAAAAAAACAATCAGCACGGTATATTCCATTACTTTGATTATGGATGGAAGGAAACCCATGTCTTCCTGACCAAACCAATATACAAATTGCAATAAAAACAATCCGCCAAAAAATAGCTTAAGTCTCCGTTCCCAATCATTCAGCGCCATTCTTCCTAATTTGATAAACAATCTAACCCGCCAATCGTCAGACATTACCCTTGCCCTCCTAACACGAACGAAAGCTCTTGCAGAGATGGAATATCATACCCTAAATAACCCTGCATGCGCAGCTGCTTCATCCACTCCGCGCGCCCAGCTTTCATCTCGCCATGCACCCATAAATGACAGGGATTCATTTGTCTAAGGCTGATCCATCCCAGTGCAGCTAGCATTTGTTCGCCTGTTTTGGGCGAGATGACTGCAACAAAAGTACCCGGTTGTAAATTCCTTGTGCGTTCCTTCAAGATTTGATCCAAAGAAAATTTTCCATCCGCTTCTGTAACGATCAGATGGTTCAACATATGAATGTGCTGGCTATGGCCATACTTTGGTTCAAAATAGGTCGATTCTGCACCAGTCGATAACAAACCAAATGCCAAATCGCTCTTTGCGCCGTATTCAATCAATGAAGCAGCTACGGAAACGGCTAATTCAAATTGTTCCTTATTCTCGTAATGTTTTTCCGCTCGATCTAAAATAAGAATTGTTTTGGGCAAGGATTCTCGTTCAAATTCCTTAGACTTAATAACGCCCGTTTTAGCCGTTGCGTTCCAATGAATACGTGAAAGCCGATCGCCATAATTATATTCGCGAGCGCCGTTAATTTGTGTTGTTTCGCGAACTGTTCGTGAAAACGTTGAATGATGATGCATTCCTTTGAGCATCTTCTGCAGTTTTTTCCACTCACTTATTTTCACTCTTTGCGGAAGCACACTAAAGCTATGATCTAAGTTAAGCGAAGCTTTATGCTCGAAAAACCCAAAGATGTCTTCGGTAGAACAATCTGTCTTCGTAAAGTGATAGACACCACGTCTTAAAGGCGGCGTTTTGTACTCGATCATTCCTGTTCGTTTCCAATCTGGAATGATCGAGGCTTCAAAAATTTGATCGCCTCCATTGTGTCTTTTCAAATGATCTTTAATTAGCACATAGGGTACCGGCCAAAAGCCGGGGATTTCCAATTTAATTTTGATACCCAGTGAAACGCCTGCTTCTAATAAATTATTTGGATTCGTCTCGGTAAATGTTCGTACACCTTTGCTTTTGCGAATGCCGCTCCATTGTCCCAATCCCAAATAGATGCAAAGCACGGACACGATAATAAACACCATAAAAGAGAGCTTACCGCCTTGAAACAAGAGGAATAACAAGGATGCAAAAAAACAGCAAAGGATAAGCCATACCTTAATATTAACACCATAAACTACGCGCTGAGAAAAACGTACATTTTGCAGTTTAATTTTTGGATATAGATCGCTCATAGATTATCGCTCCAATCGAACGGGTACTCTAACCTGCTTCATCACAGATTCAAGGACGGAATGAATCGTCATCCCTTGCATCCGCGCTTCGGATTGTAATAAAATACGATGTCCCAATACAAAAGGCGTCAAATATTTAATATCATCTGGAATCACATAATCTCTTTCTTGGATAAACGCATATGCTTTAGCTGCTTGTACCAAGGCTAATGTCGCTCTCGGACTTGCCCCCAGAAATACAGTCGATGTTTCACGCGTTTTCCGCGTCAAATTAACAGTATACTCCACCACGGCATCATCAATATGAACTTCCTTCACTTTTTGCTGTAAATGGTTGATTTGTTCCACTGTCGCAACCGCTTCCAAAGCATCTAAAGGACGGGACACGCTTTGTGTTAAAGCCATTTTATTTTCCGCTGCTTCATCAGGATAGCCTAGGCTGAATTTCATCATGAAACGATCCAACTGGGCTTCCGGCAAGGTATAGGTTCCTTCAAAATCAATTGGATTTTGGGTTGCCATCAATAGAAACGGGATTGGCAATTCATAGCTTTCACCGTCCACAGTCACAAAATGCTCTTCCATCGCTTCCAATAAAGCGGACTGTGTTTTGGTAGTAGCCCGATTGATTTCATCCGCTAGTAGAATATTCGTCATGACAGGACCTGGACGAAAAATAAACGTTTCATTTTTGGGGTGGTAGATGGAAACCCCTGTTATATCTGAAGGAAGCAGATCGGGATTACATTGAATGCGTCGAAATTGGCCATCAATTGATCTAGCCAACGATTTGATCAAATTTGTTTTCCCAGTTCCCGGAACATCTTCAAGAAGTACATGACCTCCTGCCAAAAATGCGGTTAACAGCAGCACAATTTCATCATTTTTCCCCAACAAACAACTTTCTAAATTCGTTCTAAGTTGTCTAACAATCAATGAATCTTCGTTAGTATGGACCATAATGCTGACTCCTCCTCGAATATATGCCTCAATTTTAATTTTACAAGATTTAGGAACATAAATACAGTGAATCTTTTAAATTGGAATAATCTACACTTTACTTCCTACTAAATTATAAATAAAAGACTTTTACTGAAATGATGAGCTTCATCATTTCAACAAAAGTCTTTGGGTTTAGCTTCACTATGATTAGCCTTTAGGTTTGAACACCAAAGCAGCTAAAAATGAGAATATTATCGCTGACGAAATACCTGCGCTTGTTACTTCGAATATTCCGGTGATAATGCCAATCCAGCCGTCTCGATTGATTTCTTCAACTGCTCCATGGACCAGCGCATTACCAAAGCTTGTAATCGGGACCGTTGCTCCGGCTCCGGCAAAACGGATAAGGGGATCGTACCAGCCTAGCCCATCTACGATAGCTCCAAGGACTACGAGTGAACTCATTGTATGAGCGGGAGTTAATTTGCCTATATCCATGCACAACTGACCGATGACGCAGATCGCTCCGCCGATGACGAATGCCCAAACAAAATTCATTGCTGTTTCCATCGTTAAGATCCCTCCCTATTCTCAATAGCCACGGCATGAGCAATACATGGAATGCTTTCCCCTTGTTGAAATGAAAGCGGCGATAAAAGCGCGCCCGTCGCGACCACGAGGATACGTTTAAGCTCCCCCGTCTTCAACTTCTTGAGTAAATGCCCATAAGTGACGACTGCCGAACACCCACAGCCGCTCCCGCCTGCTTGTACAGGCTGTTTTTTCAAATCATAAATCATTAGTCCACAATCGCTAAAGGTAGTCTTCTCAATAGGAAATTGATGTTTTTCAAACAATTCCTTCGCGATACTATGCCCAACGCTTGCCAAGTCGCCCGTTACGATTAAATCATAATGCGAAACATCCAATTGAAAATCACGAAAATGTGCTTCTATCGTATCCACTGCAGCAGGGGCCATCGCCGCCCCCATATTAAACGGATCTTTAATCCCCATATCGATGACACGTCCGATTGTAGCTCGGGTTACAACAGGACCCTTTCCTGTCTTGGCAACAATTGCCGCTCCAGCGCCCGTTATTGTAAATTGTGCTGTAGGCGGCTTTTGCGAGCCGTATTCCGTTGGATAGCGAAACTGCTTCTCCACAGAGCAATTATGACTGCAGGTCCCAGCCAAACAGTAATCTGCCCCTCCTGAGTTAACAATGAGAGACGCAAGTGCCAAGCTTTCCATCGAAGTAGAGCAAGCTCCGAATACGCCAATATAGGGAATCGCAAGTGTTCTTGCAGCGAAGCTGCTGCTGATGATTTGATTCATTAAGTCTCCGCCTATGTAAAACTTTACATGCTCCTTCGTAATACCTGCGGATTCAATAGAAAGCTTGGCAGCTTCCTCCATCAATTTCTTTTCACCCTTCTCCCAGGTGTCCTCCCCCATAGTTAAATCGCCATGAATAATATCGAAATCATCAGCTAACGGTCCATTGCCCTCTTCCGGTCCAACCACTGTAGCTGTTGCTAAAATGACAGGTTTATTATTAAAAAGCCAGCTTTGATGTCCTTGCAGCATATCAAGCTCCTCCTCCTGTAAAAATCAAACGAAGCAAACCGATGATAAATGCGGCAACCGTACCAAAAACAATCACGGAGCCGGCAAGTTTAAACATGTTGCCGCCTACGCCTAAAACCAAACCTTCACTGCGATGCTCTATAGCGGCAGAACAAAGTGAATTAGCAAAGCCGGTAACGGGTACAGCAGAGCCTGCCCCAGCCCACTGAGCGATGCGATCATATACACCAAGGGAGGTGAGAATGACAGAAATTAAAATAAGCACTGCAACCGTTGGATTACCCGCTGTTTTATTTGTGAAATTAAAGCATTTTTCAAACATCAGCATTAAACCTTCCCCGATCAAGCAAATAAAACCGCCTACCAGAAAAGCGCGCAGACAGTTTAGCATTACTGGACGCGGCGGTTCATTATTCTTAGCGATTAATTGGTAATCCTGTTGAGTTTGCGTCAATTTCTTTTTCATTTTATCCGCCATGTGGCCCTCCTTAAAGCTTTCCTTGGAAAGCTTTCATCGTAAGCATCATCTTAGCTTTAGCTGAGTTATCTTTTTAAGATGGGGGTTAATTCATAAAGAAGTTTCTTCATTTCAGTTACACAGTGTGCGTACATCTTTCGAGCCGCTTTATTTTTAGTGGCTAATCCAAATAATTCCAGATCCGCTTCGCACTTTTTCAAAGTTGCTAATAAAATGGCTTTGTTTTGCGATTGAGGCAGCTTCAATTGATCATCATATAAATCCAAAAATAATTCTCCATAAGAATCCACCTGCCCAAGAAATATATTTTCAAGTGGGATGCCTGTTTTCTCCAATTCCGTTTTCAGCCATTTTCTATTTAACCCCATTGTCGCTAAAGGTTCATCCATGATCTCTCCATCGTTAATAACCATTTGCGGTTCCTGCTCAGGGGCGATTTTGATTCCTAAATGCTTGGGAGTTAAAGGTTGGTTTTCCTTTTTCAAAAGAACATTCAAATCCCCGCTCGCTTCCAAAATGGCAAATTCCACATCCGCGAGATTAAAAACATTTTTGGTTCGTAACGATTCCATCAGTTCATCGCCAGTGTATTTTTCTTTTTTCAAATTATCTTCCAGCACTTTTCCATCTTTGACCATAACGGTGCCGCGTCCTTCGAACCAATGACGCAAAATTAAGCTTTTTAGAGTGACTATTTCTAAAATATAGGCAAATAAGAACCATGTCACAAGAGCGACGATGCCGTGAACATAATTTGCCTCAATATCGGTTGACATAAACCCAGCAAGCTCACCAAGTGTAATGCCTACTACATACTCAAACAAAGTTAACTGTGAAATTTGTTTTTTACCCAATAGCCGTGTGATTAAAAAAAGCATAACGATCGCTCCAAGCGAGCGAAAAAATATGGGCATCCAATCCTGCACTTGAGCATCGACCCTTTCTCTTCAAGCTTCAACCAAATTATTTACTAAACCATACAAATTTATTAGTTAATCTTTTTACATGAATTTTGATCAAAAAGGACATATTAGACGAGGTAATCCAGGTTCATACTAAATAAAAGAGAGGAAGTGTTATAGATGACTGTAGCTACACAGGTAAAGACTTGCTTGGCCTCCTTGAAGAGCGCACAGGCAAGCCTTGAACAATTTGCTTTGAATACTCAAAACCAGGAAGCCAAAACGTTATTTGAAAATGCTTCATATTCCACCCAACAAATTGTCGATCAAGTTAGTTCAAGAATCGGACAAATTGAAAATGAAGAACCCCAATTTAAAGGATTCTAAAGGTACTTGAATTAAGAAAACAGCCACCGCTTTAAGCGAATGGCTGTTTTTATTTGCTTTTACAGAGCTTACAAAACTAAAAAAATGAGGAAGATCAACAAAATAAATAAAACAAGAATGAGGATCATATCTTTATAAATCGTCATCAGCATATCTCTCCTGTTCATCGTAAATAAAAGCGAATAAGTTTCTAACTATACTATGCATTAAGCTTAAAACAAAATGGGATAAATGCCTATTTTACGAAAAAATTTAGTACGGGGAAGGAATTTGTTCATGCAAAATAGAATTAATAAAATGCTTAAATTATGTTTAGCTATGCATAACAGGAGGAAGTAAAATGTCAAGGATTATGATTGTAGATGATGCAATCTTCATGAGAACTATGTTGAAAAATATTATAGAAGAAATGGGTTTAGAGGTTGTATGTGAAGCCTCGACTGGAGTAGAAGCCATCGAGCTGTATACGCAATATCTTCCGGATTTGGTGACAATGGATATTACAATGCCAGACATGGATGGATATACTGCCGTAACTCATATTCTAAAGCTCTTTCCAGAGGCAAGAATTATTATGTGTTCTGCTGTAGGACAACAAAGAATCGTACTTAATGCGATTACAGCTGGTGCAAGGGATTTCATCGTCAAACCGTTCGAAAAAGCACGTGTAAAAGAATCCATTTTAACAGCTTTAAATAAATAAGAGATGGCAACAGCACCGATAAAGGGGATTTCTAGAGATGGATCCAATGAAAAAGGTCTTTCATTTGTTGAATTATCCTCTCTCTGGGAAAACAAACCCGCTTTTCGTTGGCTCCGAGATTTTCTCCAAGAATTAAATATTAACTCGAACCATTCGCTTTTTATCGGGAAAAATTGCGATTTATGATTCATTAAGCGGCTTTTTTCTAGGTATCTGACCGCGGAGTTTATCATTATCATCATAAATTAATATACATAAACCTCTAAAATCCTTACTCATCTGAAGTAATTGAATGATCGCTTCTTCTTTACTCATCGATGAGGTAATTCTATTACCCTTATAACCAATATAATAATGAAACACTACACAATTCCTTAATATTAATACTTCATGTATACCCATAATTACAAATTTATTTATAATATACAATTGTATTTTAAAAATTAATCCAACTTTAGAATTATTTTATGTAACATAAGACCTAGTTCCATTGTCTTTAATAAAGCTTGCAGGCCCACTAAATATATTTGATTTCCACGTGGATTGGCTTTTTCTCGCCGTTTAATTAATTTTAACCCTCTTCACACTTATTAGACAGACATGGAATGTTTGTCTTGGACTATATGAACAGCCGTTTATTTTTTGACTTTATAAAATTCGTGGTATAGTTTCATTAATGCCCGCTTTTCAATCCTCGATACGTAAGATCGTGAGATACCTAATGTTTTGGCAATTTCTCGCTGTGTTCTTTCTTCTCCGTCTAATTCTAAGCCGAATCTGCCTCTAATCACTTCTTGTTCCCTAGCGTCCAGTATGTCCAAGTGGTGGTATATTTTACTTTTTTCAATTTTCAATTGGACCTTATCCGCTACATCGTCTGCTTCAGTTCCGAGAATGTCGATTAGAGTTATCTCATTAACGCTAAGTGTTTATCCGTGTCGCTCTGCTATTCCCTTCATCGGTTACAAGGTAATCAAGAACGATCTTCCCGCCGTCAGCCTTCCAAACAATTTCAGTTCCGATGAATCCCGCGCACACAGCAGAAAGCATATTAGCGCAAAAGAGCGTTCTCTTGCCACTACATCTCACCCACCTCCAGAATTTTATGTCGGTTTGAACAACAAAAAACACCGCATTAGCGATGTTAGATTTTTGTTTTTTGCTTTGCCGATTGATTTTAACGCTAATGGCAGGCGTTCGGGATCCATAACCTTAAGCAGCTCCGATCACTAAAAAGGGGGGTCGCACCAACTCATTTGCGTTTACCCTCGCAAAGAGATATGAAATAGGTGCATTTAGGGAGGTTTTGGAATGTATCTGAAATAGTAAGTTGTTATAAAAGGTGATATTTAAAGAATACCCCATCATAATTAAATTAACCTTAAAGGGAAATGAAGGCTATGTTAATTATATCGAATTGTTTAAAACTCCTCTTTCTGCAGTTCTAAATCAATTTCTATACGATTTGCCCATTTTATATGGGATAAGTGCCGTCTTTTCTCATCTTTGAATAGTATGGATTAAATTCAATGAAAGGGGGATTCGCATGAGTCAAGAATTTGTTCAACAACCTCAACAATGGGAAACTCAAGATCAAGATCGTCAGCATATGTATCATGGTCATCCTGGGCACTATCATCCTGGGCACTATCATCCTGGGCATTATCATCCTGGGCATTATCAACCTTTTCTATACCATCATCACTACCATCACCACTACTACCGCCAATATTAAATGTAATAATAATTTATGGAACCAAAACAGCACTCCTTGTTATGGGGTGTTGTTTTATTTAATACACTTCTGCTTGCTCTTTTAACAAGTTATGTATTCATCTCCATTACCCATTAATAAAGAACATTTCCCCATCTTTTAAGTGACTCATCGTAATAAGTGCTGAAACCCTCTAAACGTCTTCGCCTTTCTCCACCAGCTCATTAATGATAGCCCATCCTGCGTTGTGAAAATCATCCAGTACCTTATCAATCTCCTGCTGAGTCATTGGAGGCGGCGCTACAATTCTGATCTTTGTTTCCCCAAGCTGATATTCTTGTGCGTACTCCATGAGATCACCTCTAATCCCATGTATATGAAGCTTTCCTTGTGGTACGGGCATATTATCTGTCATTACTTAACAACTTTTAAATTAGGCTTGTTCAGCGTCATGGAAGTGATAACTCCATAATCATCTGAATATGCAGATAACAGTCTTGATCAGAAACTTGTACAGTTTCAAAAGAATTTCCTCGGTTACTCAAACATCTCACGAATGTTTACGTTGGCGACTAGAACGATATTTACGTGACCATTATGGAACTACACATAATCAAAGCGTAAAGGCTGTTAATCAATTTGAAGACGTTTCAATATATGGGAATCAGGGTGGTGAAGATTTCTACAATATTTTAAGCGGAAAATATGTTGTTAAGAGTTTTGCAAATGTATACCCTCTTCCTAAATAAACACAAAAGCCCAGGAATCTCTCCCGGGCTTTTATCTATTTATACAAATGTGACTCAGATTATTTACAAAATTCGTAAATCTTTTGTAGGTTTTGTTTAGCAATTTTTAATTTCCCTGGGGATGGAGTTCTACAATCGTACCTATATTTGCAGCTTTCCATAAATAAAGAATCATACTCAGCAGAAATATCTTCTAATGTTCTTTGAGTTGCGATCAATTTATTTCTCTGTGAATGTCTACTAAACTTTTGGTTGTGATCAGCCAACATCTTTTTTTCAACTAGATGAAGCGCAGCATAGAATGCTATTACTACTATCCAATCATTTGGTGGGTTATCTAAACTTTCTAATGTTTCAACTACTGAAATATTTTTCTGAAACTGCTTGACGTGTTCATCCAAGGTAGGCATGAATTCAATGCTACCCCCTTGTAAAGCGTCTTGTTCCTGATGGTAAACCACTCAATTCAAATGAATCACTTAATTCATAATACATCAGAATCTTATAGTTTAAGTGATGCAGTAATTGAATTAGGATTTTCTAGTAGTTCAACAATGACAGTTGATGCAAGAGAATTGGCTATAGAATTAGTTGAAATACGAAAAACAAAAAATAAATCTGACTATTCCGTTCAAGACGCATTAAGAGATTTAGGCATATCACAAGGCTCAACTCCAACCCTGGCAACATTAAAGCTAGCGGTGAAATTAATTTCTTTAAAATAAGTTGTATGGATATCATATGTAAGGTGACCCTTGGAAAGAGCAGCTAAGTACAAAAGATCACCCAAATTGAGTGATCTTACTAAATAAATCTTCTAAATTTGACTACTCAGTTTTAATGACTACTGATTTCGTAATATCATCCCAAGTAACTTTTGCACCAAAGGATGATCCGATGAACCGAACAGGTACAAGCGTCCTTTCATTTAATACTACAGCGGCAGCATCAAGCGAAACCTCTTTATCATTTACATATCCTACATTACTTCCAATAGTTAATTTAACTACTATCTGCCCTTTTGTAGCTGTTACAGTTGAAGTCGCTTGGTCCCAATTAATAGTTGCACCTAAGGCTTCAAAAATTTTTCTTAGCGGTACCATAGTTCGATTATTGATTAAAACCGGTGGTTGGTCAAAAGCTAGCTCATTTCCGTTCAAATCTACTTTTATCGTGTTAATGTCCTGTATAACTTCTGAATCATAACTTTTAATCATAACCGGAACTGTTCTATACCACTCTGTACCATCTCCTACAAAACCATTACCCCATGACCAAAGCGTATTGTCTTCTTTAAGAGCCATGATACGATGTCCCATAATTGAAGTCGAAATTGATTTAATCTTAGTCATTCCTTTTATTTGTACAGGTATATTTTTATCTTCATAGGAACCGATCCCCAACTCTCCAGCATCATTACCACCATTTGCCCAAAGTGTTCCATCTTCTTTCAAATATAATATTCCGTTGGGACTAGCAGAGAGAGTTTTTACACCTTTAATATCAATTTGAACAGGTTCTTTGCGATAAACATATGTTCCATCCCCGAGTTCTCCGATTGAGTTATCTCCCCAAGCCCAAACTGTTCCATCCTCTTTCAAAATAAAAAGACTACTGTCACTAGCAGCAAATTGTTTTATTTTAGTGAAATGTGTTTGTTGATCAGGACTAACAGTTTCTTCTGGTTTCCAAAGAAGTCCATCATTTCTTAGTAACCAATAAAAAGAATAACTCTTATCAGAAGACCTAAGAATTGATGTGACATTAAATAAACTTTTATTTTCTAAAGGAATAGTTATACCTCCACCCCATAACCAAACAGTCCCATCATCTTTGTATGCAAAACTATATCCATCTAATGCTGAAATTGCAGAGATATGTATTAAACCTTTTACTTGCTTTGGAATATGTCGATCATTAATTGTCATATATTCATCCGAAGAACCATCTTCATACTTTTTAATTGTTCCATCACCCATTTGTCCTTCATCATTACTCCCCCAAACCCAAACGGTGCCATCTTTTTTTAAAGCGAGCGAATGGTGACTACCCGCTGCAACAGAAATGACATCATTAATCCCTTCAACTTGGGTAGGTAATTTTGTTCCCTTTCCCCAAAACCAAACTGTGCCATCCTGTTTAATGGCTAGGCTATGTAAATAACCCACTGACATACCTTTCCAACCAGGCTTTGGCTCAAAAACATCTGAATTTGAAGCCGCATTGACCAAATAACCCAATGATAATGAAGTTGTAAACGTTATAATAATAACAATGTTTATGATTCTATTTATTATTTGCATAAATGGACTTTCCCCCATTAAATAATTTGGAAATCAACTTAAAATTCGACAACTTCTTTTATTTTCCTCTTATTGGATTGAAATATAATACTTGGTGTACGATTTCGCAGAATTTGGTATAATGTGGGGAAACATGTAGAAGCAAGTACCTGATCCGATCAGGAATTAAATGTGGGGTATTCATGAGTAATTTCGTGGCAATTTTGTTGGGAATTTTCAGTTTAGTTGTATGTTATTTTTGGATTAGGCTCTTAATCAAAATATTTAAATGGGCAATGAGCATAATGAATCCTCCAAACTTGCCTGAGGGCGAAGAAGAATAAATTAGAAATAGGTGAATTTATTGAAAATAAAGTGTCCTCAATGTTCAGCCACCAACGATTTACAGAAGTATTGTGGTAATTGTGGATCCAAACTCTTAATTGAAGGAGTAGAAATAGAATCACTCGAGCATGCAGCTACGGCAGAAATAGAAAATGAACCATTTATTGAACTCTCAAGTAATATTAATAATGATACTGGACTAGTTCGTTTTGGAAATATACTTTTAAAAGTATTCGATGCAATTATATTTTTTGTTATTAACGTAAAGTTGGTGTTTGTAGGAGCTTCCCATCTAAATTTTATTATCTCTGACCTACTGTCATTTAAGCGTAGATACTTTTATTTAACATGCATCTCTCTTTATTTTTTTGCTTAATGTAACTAAAAATAATAGCAAATACCTCATCCGATGGGGATATTAAAGAGGTAGTCCATGAGCGATCAAAAAGAAACTGAAAGCATTCGTAAAGTTGCTAAGAGACATATATTTATTGCTTTAATTTGGATTGGGGCAGGATTATTGATTACTTTGGGAACATACAGTTCCGTTTCAAAAAATGGCGGTACTTATATTATCACTTATGGACCGATTATATATGGTATTTTTAAATTATTAAGAGCTTTAAGAATACATAATGATGGTAAAATCCCTGCACAAAAACAAGTAAATGTACCAAAGTCTTCAGTTATACATGGAAAAGAATTCAAATCAAAAGACTAATCAGCAAGTACCGCTGCCTAGGTGGAACTTCAAAGGTGAAATATGAAAAAGGAATTTATCAAATATGGATTTTATACTTTAGCACTCATATTAGTTCTAACATTTGTATATCCAACCTTATACCGTTATGATAAATACGATCAAAAAATTCCGGTTAGAATTAATAGAATAACAGGAAAAACAGAAATGCTTTATTCTACTGGATGGATCGTACCTGCGCTGGCACTTGAATTGGACTTATCAAAATATCTAACAGTTACACCTTCTCCTATTCCTACCCCGAATACTTACAAAGGAGAAACATTTCAACAATACTATGATAGAGTTATTGGTGAAATGGACCCCAAGCAAACTGCTCCTAATAAGAATCATTTATTTATCGAATGGGAAAAGGCAAGAACTGGCATAATTGATAATTTAGTCGATCCGAAAGATTATTTCACTATAGGTTCTACAAAAGATCAAGTAAGAAAAGCTATGGGAACTCCAACAGCTATTGGAGGTAGCGTATGGAATTACGGTTTTTCTAGAGTATATTTTGATAATAATGATAAAGTAGAAAGTTATGATGATAATAGTGGAAACTTGAAAGTAAAATAAAATGCCACAATATGTTTATATAATTCCGAAAAGGTTAAACCGATGACCAATGACACTTATTTTGTATGGTTTCCAAGCTTCCAGCAGGCTGTAATCAATGTTCTTGTAGAATCACTGGGAATATACCGTTGATGATGCTATAGCCCTTGTAGACGAATAGGAGAGCATTTATTAATAGGTATATAAAGGCGAGGAATGTAGGTTTTGTAAGAGTTTAGTTATTAATAAATATTGTTGAATTTTTCGTATTTTTCGGATAGATTGTATTTTTCTTCTAGAATTTCATACAATAATTTCTCAAAATAATCTAAGTATTCAAAAAATACACTTTCTGACCTTTCATCATAACCATATTGCTCATCATTGAAAAAAACAAAATTATCAATATGGGATTCTAGCATGATTATTTTTTCGAAAACTAACACACTAATTTTCGAACTTTCTACCTTCAAGTCTTCCAAAAGTGATTCTTCTAACCATCGTCTAGCAAGTTGCACTGTTTGACCAACTATAAATCCATAGTTTTCTGACTCATTACTAATATTTCTTATAGTTCTATCCATTTTATTAATCTTTGATTCTAATGAATAAAATAATAACAGCCTCTCAGGATATTTATTTATAGCTTCTTGAGTTGTTTGATTTAGTATAGTCATTTTAACACCCTGCAGAGTTATTATCCCACCAACAACCCCACCAATAATTGAGCCAAAAAATCCTATTAATGCAACTGTATAATCTTTTGAAAATCCAATTGTGAGCTTTATCCAAAGTAAAATAGTACATAATATAAAGATAGACATTGCTATTACACCAATATAAATCTTGGTGTTATCTGCGGTTTCCTTTTTCATTCAATCACCCCCTCTCCAAAATTCGCCATCATCCTATTATTTCCTCTTATTGGATCGAATTATAATAGTTGGTGTAGACCTTAGCAGAATTTGGTATAATGTGGAGAAACATGTAGAAGCAAATATCATAGCTTATATACACTCTAATAAAGGGGGGATTAATAATTGTCGATATATGGAATTCAATTATCAGTAATAATAATTGCTTTAATTACGGCTTATATGGGTTATCAGTTTAATTTTAGAGCAAAAAAAAGAGAGAGTTTTCTCAAAGAACTTTCTAACAGTTATATTGAAGTATATTTTCCGATGAATGAATTACTGAAAGATATTATAAATAAAGAAGATATAGCTAAAAAACGAGAACTTACGCATGAGTTTTTCGAACGTTTCAAAGGACCAGAATCCAAAATAAAATTTATTGGTTCCAGTTTTTTATTGGAATATTTTTATGAACTAGAGAATTTGTACTTAATTTATAATTCAGATCCCAATAGAACAAACGAAAGTTCATTTTTGAATAAATTAAAATCATTTAGCAATAAGATAGAATACGAATTTTGGGAGGCGCATGACATTATCTATGAAGACCATTTAAAATTCAAAAATTTAAGTAATAAAAACCCGCTAGTTATT
>JAQBPR010000244.1 GCA_028287395.1 Bacilli bacterium | reverse complement strand
ACTAATTCTTCGACGTTTTTTTTAATTAGTAATGCTGCACCCATTCCCATACACCCCTCACAGATGATATAATTGGAACAGGTTTATTATGTATTAATGCATTGCCCCCGAGCTCCTAGCCAAAGGTATCGGGGGCTTTGTTATGTCTATAAATTGTAGTTCCATAATCCAAGTTGACCTTTAGCTGGTATTGGTTCGATCTGCTTTACTTCCGTTAATTTCCAAGCATAACGCCCGGGTGTATAGTCTCCAAACTCATATTCCGGCGAATAAATGAATGTGTGTTTTTCGAGTATATAACCATCTGTCCATGTATCTAACGACTTCAAACAATCTACCAAATTACACTTTGCTATAATCACACCTGTTGGTAATTGATCAAATTTGTCTATTCCATGCTCACTCAATGCCTGTATGATTGGTAAAGTATTATAAATTGCTCCTTTGTCGATCTTCTTGCTGGCATGAATAGCGAGCTCTCCGCGATACTTTGTTGCCCACGATCTGGTTTCGAATTGCTTCTCACCGATAGCGATAAGCGTTGCCCACGGTTGCTTGATAGATATTACTTTCATATTGACCTCCGATCAATCTTTACATATGCTCATAACCGGCTCTAATGTATGAGCATGAATTATTTCCATCCCTAAATCTATTGCGAGATATACCTCTATCCGCGCACCTTTTGATTTCTCCCATCCTGGAAGAACGGCGACTTTATTTGCAAACATTAATTCTCGAATGTCAGTCCGCATACATGATTCCCAATCTAAAATTGGATGTTCAATCTCGGCTGGAGAGATAACTTCAAAACCTTTATCTCTGAGATCAGCTGCAGCTGAATGGAATGCCGGAAAGTTAAATCCCTCGTATCCTGTCATTGGGCCTGACAAGTACAATATCATGTTGTTCACCCCTTATTTGATCGTCTTTTATACCTGTTTAAAACAAATTTAACTGGTAATATTATAAATAGGGGAATGTTCCTCCCTTTGGCTCTGATCTACCGCTAACAACTTCCCCTGTTAGCGGTTTTTTGGTCCTTACGTAGCCCTGCATTCAAACTTTAATTCAAATTTAAACTAAAGCTATCCTCGATGAAAGCTATCCCAAATTCAACTTTGCTACTTGCGGCAATAGAATCTTTTTTGAATTCAGCCATTCGTGATGTTGCTTCTTGGCGATCCTCGTAATAACCAAAACCCTCAACGCCGTTTTCATAACGATAAAAAAATAAATATGTCATGTTGATCTATCCTCCTATTCATTATTGATGAATCAATTAATCGTTTTGCTCATAATCGCGTTTAATATCATCTTCATCAATGATAAGCTTTGCACCGGTAGCAAATATTTGAAACATGAGCCTATCAAAACCGTAGAAGTTTCTCATAATATCGTTGTTTTTTAATAAATCATGATCAGCAATTCTGGATCTACATACACTGCCGTCTCTCGTAACATCAACTTGATACTGATAGCTGTATTTTGAGTCCTTTCCTCTCCACGAACCTGTTGCCTTGTCTTCATCTGGATCAAAATATATGTGTGTAAAACCGCCTGTTGATTCTTCGATAATCAAAGATATACTTTCACCATCTTTTTCGTGATCTTGATTTTCATCCTGTTTCATTGCTTCGATGAGTTCGGAAAGCTTATACTCTTTTTTAACTCCAATTAGCAGTTTTTCCATGTTATCTTTGATTAGAGAAACGCCAGTAACATGCATAGCATTATCTAATTGTGTTCTCACTTCGTTTAATACCATGAGGTTATATCCAGCTAATCCTAAATGTTGCATATCGATTTGAAGATGGGATTTAACTTCTTTCTCAAGTTGCTTACTGAATTCGCCATAAGTACCGAATATCTCGCTAACAACCTTTTTAAGGGTAGTTTCTAGCTGCGTTTTTACAGTTGTTTCGACAAAGCCCTCTTCTTGAATTTTTACCATTGCATCATTTACAATTTTATTTAAGTCCATTGATATTACCTCCGATTATTTATTTCAATGCAGTTATTCTTTTTACATATTCATCAATGTGCTTTTCCATTATTTCTTTGCCATTTTTTACAGCTACTGCATACCGCGATGAGTTCGCTATTCTCTTTCCCTCAGCAACATCCGATACCACCCAGCCGTAAATTTGATCATGACGGATGAAGAAAGCATATCCTTGAATTGTGAACACTACTTCGCCTGAAACTTCTTGTTTTACTATCTCTTTATTTTTGTAGGCGGTAATCTGAAAGGTTTCTGGATTTTTTAATTTTCGGATGGGCTGCTCTTTGGGTTCTCTTAGTTCACGTTCGCGATACTGACGTTTGGGGAACTGCTTCAGGTATTCGTCCAAAGCCTTTATATTAATACCCGTATCCTTTTGGATCTGTTTTTCAAATTTGTCTATAAAAATCTTAATCGCATCTGATAGACTCATTTCGCTCCATTTATCAATCTGGTCATACCATGATGGGCGGAAAACAGTGATATATTGATAATCGAACATATCGCCGATTAAAATCGCAGCTTGTCTTGCATAGAATTTCTGCATGTTTCCAAGCTTTTGGGCTATGGTTACTTTATTGATAAATTTCTTCCGTAGACGATTCTTTGTTCTTCGCATGATCTGACACCTCCAATTATTAAGTATTCATTTATTCAACAGATTCAAAGCTTTAATTACGCGGTTCCTGTATTCCGTAACGTGCTGCCTTGACTCTAACCGTTTAAGTATGCTGAATAGAGTAACCTCATCCAATTCATTAAGATGATCGTCTTTATAAAATAAAGGTAAAATCATGGATACTCACTCCAGTCGTTTAATAATCAACAGAACTAAACTAATTGCATTTCCAATTGGTGCCTGCTTTGATAAGGTAATTCCGTGCATTGTTCCGGTAGATTTGCTCGGACAAGTGCTTGTGCAAATGGAGGCGGCACTGAATTACCGCATCTGGCCACTTGAGCTGACTTGGGTATTTTATTCCCCTCAGAATCGCGGTCGATGATATATTCCTTCGGAAATCCCTGAGCAGCGAATAGTTCATGTGGTTCTAGCATTCGCATGCCGATATCCACTATTTGATAATCAACACCTTTGATTGTGACGAGCCCAAATCTATCCTTCGTGACTACAGTCTGCAGCGGTTCGTTTATGTCCTGTCCGATGCTTGAACCGTAATAAGCGATTAGGAATGCCCTGACCTCTGCGACATGACCGCCGCCTGCAGTAACCGTTGGAATTGGCTGCGTAACCTCTTGACCAAACTGATTGTTCCTAAGGATCATAAGACTACTGGTGACTAACCCATATCTATTAGCTGTCGGTATTGTGTTAATTGGATCATCAAGTGACTGGCCTCTCATACCGTTTTCTGTTGTTTCGGTGTTATATTGAACGAGTAAGGCGGAAACCAAAGCGTTATGATCAACCGTTGTTATTGTAGATAATGGATCGTTAACGTCATTACCCGGGCCGTCATATCCTCCTCCATAATGTTTAACAAGAGAAGCAGCTACAACAGCATGCTTCGTTCCACCTGCAACCACCGTACCTAAAGGCTTTTCCAAGTCTAGTATTCGAGGCGATTGGCCTTCACGCTCACCGTAACCTGTTTGAATCAGCGTAGGACTGATCAATAAATGCTCTGCCTTCGTGACGATTGTAGTGAGTGGATCTTCTATTGGGTATTGCATCCGATCCCCGCCAAATCCAGTTTGACCAATGCGAGCGATGTATGGCGTTACGATTCCGTATCCGTTTTTAGCTGTCATTGTTTGAAGAGGTTCGTCAATTGGTTGCCCTCGAAACTCAGCACCGGAATGATTCACTTTCACGATAAACGGATTCGGATTGTCGATAACAAATTTCTGCAAGCCCCGGGCAATGCGCCGCAGCGTATTTTCCGCTAAAGGCTTGCTTCGTTCAAAAATGCTCGGACACGGGATTGTCCAGTCGATGATCTCGGCAGCTGTTCTCCAAGGTAAAAGTTCACCCGACTTAACTCCGATACTATCTTTCGCCCCATGTGTTGGCTGAGGCCATGTAATGGGTCGACCGTCACGCCGTGCGATTAGAAAAAATCGTTTGCGAATCGTTGGTGCTCCATAATCACAAGCCCGCAATTCCCGCCAGTCCACTTCATAACCTTGTCGTTTCAAAGCATTCACAAAAGTGCGGAATGTGAGACCTTTCCTCTTCGGGTCCGGTTGACCGTCCTTAATAGGTCCCCAGGTTTTAAACTCTTCCACGTTTTCTAAAATAATTACCCTTGGTTTGGCTATTGCCGCCCATCGAACCGCAACCCATGCTAAACCTCGAATGCTCTTTTCAACTGGCTTGCCACCTTTAGCTTTACTGAAATGCTTACAATCAGGAGAGAACCAACACAATGCAACAGGCCTACCCCTCACTACTTCTCGGGGATCAATGTCCCAGACCGATTGGCATAGATGCTCGCTATCGGGATGGTTCATTTTGTGCATAGCAATTGCAGCTGGATCGTGGTTAATGGCAATATCTACACTGCGCCCAATAGCTAATTCAATTCCGGTACTTGCCCCGCCGCCACCGGCAAAGTTATCGACTATTATTTCTTTGATTAGCTGCTGCATAGTTCACATCCATTCATTGAGTAACTGGTATTTCGTTCCACTCTCTACCATCCAGCAAACGGCCTGCTTTCGCTTTTCCTACCCGACTCATTCTGTATACTCGATCACCGTGGAATCCGTGACCGCCATCATAATTCAACCAACGTTCATTCTTCCTCAAGCCACGATAATCATTATCGACATGAGGCATACCTGCAGGTACCAACTCACCCCACTGTTTAAAGAAATATGAAACTCCCGCCGCTTGGCATTGGTCCCTCAAACTTCTTGCCCACTCCGGATGCATTGGACGTGCGCCGTGTCCCGATTCACCGCCAACGATTACCCAATCTATCGCAAAATTTACTCGCTTGAATTCTTCACAACCATATTCTTTATCCGTTTTACTAATACCACCGTAATTAGGGCAACGGGTAAAGCCATGACCTCTGCCGCAATTTCCGCATTTTGCAGGTTGTTTGCCGCTCATGAGATGATTCAAGATTCTCACTTCACCCAACAAAGGCTCACAACTCAGGAAGCGGATAGCTGCAGGCGTTTGAAGCAATAAAGGAATACGCTCATCTGCTGCTTTCTGATTTTCTACCGATACACCAACCCAAATATTAGGCAGATACGTTTCAATCCTAACGGGCTGTTGCTCATTCCATTTGAAAAATTCAAGCATGCGCGCCGGGCGCTTCGTCAAGATTTGATAAATGTGTTGCGGAGCTCCAATCATTCGAGCCCAAACAGCGAAAATAAATTCGAAGGGTACCGACTCGTGAAAAAGGTCTGACATGCTGTTAACAAATATTTTCCTTGGCTTTTTCCATTTTAAAGGCTGATCTAGCTTGTCCGGGCGGAGTGTAATGTCAAAGCCGTTTTTAAAGTAGTGCCCCGGTATTCCTCTCCAACGCTCAGCAAATGTTAAAGCATAGCAATTACGGCAGCCTTCAGATACCTTGGTGCATCCAGTGACAGGATTCCAAGTTGCATCTGTCCATTCGATTGATGATTTATCGCTCATGTTTAACCTCATCCCTTAAATCATTTGTAAAATCCATAATTTCGTGGTCCATTAATTGCTTGCGTTGGATGGATCCAGAACGAAAAAACTCTGTGCGATCATAAAGTGGAACATAACGGTAACTATGACCTGGAGAGTTTACATATCGATATGCGCTAGGTTTCTCCATACCATTACTCAGAATTGGGCAACCAAAACCTTTACAGCGAGTTTTTGAAATTAGTACAGCAAATGTATAAGCTTTACTAGACCAACCTGCTATATTGTCCTTATTGAAAAAATAAGGCAATCCTGTTTCAAGCACTTCCGCTTTTGTCATCCATCCGACTTTATTTGGCACCTTTACGCCTCCGATCCTTGATATAGGGCTCAAATTTGCTGTAGTTGTGAAACAAATACATATCGACTTCATCCCGGCTTAGACCGATCTTCCTAGCTATTTGATCTAGGGTTATATTTGGGTTCTTGATTTGTTGACCGATAAAATAAGTTTGTTCCGCTCTGAGAGAAATCATGATCTAGCATCCTCATGTGCGATTAGGTCAAACCAATTTCTATAAATTGCAGCGAAAGGGATGAGGTTATGTTTTAAAGATTCCCATTCGTCCTGGCTTTCCCAATTTCCGAAGCCGATAACGGGTACCAG
>JAQBPR010000243.1 GCA_028287395.1 Bacilli bacterium | reverse complement strand
ACTAATTCTTCGACGTTTTTTTTAATTAGTAATGCTGCACCCATTCCCATACACCCCTCACAGATGATATAATTGGAACAGGTTTATTATGTATTAATGCATTGCCCCCGAGCTCCTAGCCAAAGGTTGCGGGGGCTTTGTTATGTCTTAATCCATGCAAATAATTCCTTTATTAACTCGATCTAAATCATCTACTTCAGCTGGCCTAATTAAATATGCTTTGCCATGAATGAATATGATGTCCTCGCCTTCTAATTCATTATCAAATTGACAATATTTTCAGCCATCTTATTCATGTTTCAATCCCATATAAGGTATAGCATCGGCTTTCTTTTCCTTGGCCAGTTTTATGAACTTAAGTCTGATCCAATCAAACCAATAGGAATGTGAATACTTAAGTGGAATCCAACTCTTTGCATTCTGCCTGTATTCCCGGATCTCGCCACTTGCGATCGCTCTGAAAAGATAAAAATATTTTGGATCATAGAGAATGGAAAGCTTGTCCGCCCAGCATAGCTTACTTGGTTCTTCTCCTACAATCTTTGCATAGTGCCGACTATGAAGTAAAACGAGATTGTAATATGCAGGACCGAATAGTTTGCCCGCGATCCGCGCCCCAAATTCAGGATGTTTCTCGCCTTCTGGACCATCCATGTTAGGTGTGAACCAATAACCCCAATCATGTATGATGATACAGACAACTTCTTTCAAAGTTGGGCGGCCGTAAAGGTAAACCCATGCTCTGTAAACGGTCCATGGATGCCAGATGAATTGATGAACACCAAAGAGTAAGCTTCGTCTTCCTACAGGCATTACTTTGTTAATCCATTTCATCGAACAATTTCCTCCTTTATCCATGCGTTGAACGTTCTTCTTTGGCAACGTTTTATATCTCCAAAGTCATACCATCCTTGTTTTTTAGTAAATCCACAATTTTTATAAACCACATGCCAACGATTATTTAAAAATATCATTTGTGATATCCTACGGTGAGTGTTACGATTACCACCTTTGTATATTTTTCCTCTATAAATGTCTATTGCACTCAGGGGATTCTACCTCCCTTTTAAACCGGCCGCCTTTATCATGAATAAAAGTAAGGTTTGTCGCTGTGTCGATTATTCTCCATGCCTCATTGTGGTCTGCGAACCAAAACGCAGCATAGCAGGCGTGATCAAAACTCGAAAATAACTCAGCATCTTTCATGTTCTCCACTTCATCATAAGGATCATCACTAGATTGTTCTGCTCCGTTATGTTTTAAATATTTGTTATTGGCTCTATTTTGAATTACATACAGCACGGCATCATTGATCTGTTTCATTCGATCAGCGTTCATCATAGCGTAATTAGCAACGTTTGTGCATTTGCGGATAATGATATCTCTTGCATCATCTCCTATATAGCCGGTTGCGATGGATAGTTCAGTCACTTCTTCCTTAAGTGCTTCGAGTAGGTAGTTCATGCTGCAATGATCAGGTCCCCAACCACCCTTGTGATCGTGACGTTTCAAGGTAGCTTCCATTTGTTCGGAAAACCATTGAACCTCTGGGCGAAGTGATTTCCAGCGTTCATTTCCCTTCTGTAGATCGTTCCTTTCAGCAATTGCATCCGAAACTCTCATTTCCGCATCTTCCCAAGACTCCTTTTGGGATTCTATAGTGATTACAAGAGAATCTAGCCATCGGAACAATGTAGCTTTTGGTACATGCGACACATTTCGTTCGCGTTTTTTAAGTTCTGCTTTGATATACTCCATCTCATTGGCCATTGATCTATCCTCCTATTCATTGTGGTTCTTTTGTAAGCCATCAACCCACTCACAAAATGCGGTAGTCAATGGTTTTACATTGGTATGATCTGCCCATCCTGCAAAACCGATAAATCCCGTTGAACTAAAAGTGATTGCTTCACGTGACTTAAAGTAATGGCATCTCATGGTCAATGCACAACCAACTAAATTCCCATCTTTGTTAAACACCGTTTTCTTATTTCTTTGATTGATGAACATTCTTGTATCTGTAAAGGTTACATTTCTATGGTCCAGATGCTTTTGGATGATATATTTTAGATTTGAAATATCATCTGTATTGATATCAGAATACTTCAAGCCTCGATTAGCAAAATAATTTCTAGCCTCATCTCTCGACATATGTCTATCCTCCTATTCATTATTCATTTAAATAACCTAATTCAACAGCTAGCTTCCGGATCGCTTCCATATCCTCTTCCGGATAACCCCAATGTTGGCAGTAGAGACCGCCATAGCCGTTATTATGGTTCGCGTCATCATCACCATAGATGAAGTCTTTAAAATCGTTCATCAGACCCCACATCGTTCCGCCGCCTGAAAAGTACTTTTCATGCTGCCTAGATTGATGCTTTTGATCCTTGATCATGTGCAGAGGTACATCATAATAAACATCAATATACCAAAGTCTCTTTTTTTCGAAATAGAAATTACAGAATCTATTATGCTTAGTTGACCAGGTAAACTTGCGTCCTCTGCTACCAATCTCATGGATGATCCGATTCACAATTTCTATGCGTTCAACGTGAACATGAGGGTAAATCACACTATCAGCTACCATTTTGTTCAAACTCCGAATTCTAGTGCGTTGTAAAAATTCAAAGAATGTCATATCGGGGCATGCGTCGCTGTAATTAAGAAAACATTCATAACGTGCAGCTGGTCCAGATGTTGCCATTAAAGTTTCTTTGTGGACAGATCCTTCGTTAAAGAAGCCGGGATATGATATCTCATACTCTCTATATACTTCAGGTTTTATTGCGGTTGATAAAGTCATATTGCATACCTCCGATATTAAGTTTTAAAATTAATAACTTCTTCTTTAAAGCGGCGCTTAATAAATTCATTGTGTCGGTCACTTCTTACATTTGGGTGACGATGAGGTTGTGGGAGATATTCCGGTCCCACATGATCAATTGATAATGGTGGGCTACTCCACCAAGATTCTGTATATCTTCCTTTGCCATCCGTAAACCGTGACATGACACCTCCAACTTCCGGACGATGCAACCACATCTCAAACTTTAATCGGGCCATACGGTTCCTCCAATTTGATTTACTCCGTTTCAATACCTAGATGACCTAGAGCAATTTCAATATGTTCTGCTGCTAGGCCAACATTTGCTATTTCTTCATAGTGTCGATCGTTAGCTGTAAGGTACATGAGAGCGATGCTTGCTTTCTCTTTTGCCTTAATCAAGACTGAGATTAGGTCTTGTTGGCGTTTTAGGTCGTGTTGGTTCATCAAACCGCCGTTCCCTTCAACCTGTCGCACAATGTTACAATATCCGCTTTAAATTTATCCTTCTCCTCTGGATTCGAAACTTCATTAACTGCGGCTAATAGCGCTTTGAAATTATCCACTAATGCAGCAAGTGATACCTTAACCTTTATGGATGCAGTGTTATTATTCTTATCAAGCTGCTCTTGCATAGCTGCAACCTGCTTTTCGGCTTCTAATTCCTTCTGTTTTAATTGAGCTGCATGATCCTCTTGAGCTTTGCGAAGTGTTTCGAGTTCCTTTTGAGTTTCTTCCGGAATAACCGCTTTAGCGGCCGGGTCAGTTGCAGGTGCCTTCTTAAGTTTTTCCTCTAACTCCTTGGCCTTCTTTTGCGAAGCGGCAAGATCAGCTTTAGCTTTGTCTAGATCTGCTTTTAATTTTTTTGCTGTACCATTTTCGCTAGGTGTTTTAAGAGCCGCCTCTAAATCTGTGTTTAATTTCAGAACGAGCTCATTGTGTTGGTTAATCAATAGTTGAGAATCGGCTTCCGCAGCTTCTAAAGCTTCTTCATTAGTTAAACGTTCGACCTCTGCAGCGTCTTGGGCATCTTTTAATTGTTTCTCTAAATTCTGTTTATCCTTAATCGCTTGTTGTAATTCACGCGTGGTCATTTCGGCCAAATCGTTATCTTTTACAAAGGCTTCTCGATCCTCTGGAGGCAGTCCCAGCAAGGAAATAGCCTGTGTAAAACTGATATCTCCAAGCGCTTGGAGATTTGAAGATTGCTCATAGACTCGCATAAGATTGTTGGCTGTAGATTTGGAATAATCTACGTATTCAGATAACCAATTCTCCCATTCACCATGAGGTACAACCTCTTTGGCCTCTTTCAATTTTTTACCTATTTCGATACTGCCGCTTAATGCGGTCCTTATCACTTGCTCTTTAATGCTGTTTATCTCTGCTGCAATGATTTGTGTATCTCTTACTATGATGGTTGTCATTTGGTTTGCTCCTCTCGGTTATACCGCTACTTGAATTATTTCTGACTTTTTCATCAATTTTTCTGCTGTAAAGGCTTGAATGAATATCTGGACTTCTCTTGTTGGTTGGCAATGGCTCTTACCTTGTGTTTGTATAATCTTGTTGCTATTATTCACTTCCATAGCAAAAAATGGAGTATCTAGATCATCTACCTTGCGAATAAAAAACAAGGTTGTTTTACCTTCTGCATATCTTTTAGCATACGAACCTATGCAGATCCCCAGTATCTTACCCTCATCAATCACTTCTTTGCATGAAGCCGCTGGCCGGATGATCATGCCAGCATATTCAAATGTATATTTTTCTAATTCCTCACACCGTTTCAATATTTTTTCGTTATCGACTGCATTCACTTTTACATCGACAAGGACGCTTGTCCTTTGATGTGCCGCAAACAAATTAATAGGGAAAAGAACAGATTCTTGTTTTACGTCCAATTCTAAGGTAATACAATCTGTAATATAATCTCTCCATGTGATCATCACACCTGCAACATTAGCATAATTCTTTTTTTCAGATTTTCGGTTAAACTGCCTATTAATATAAACAATAGTATCGGTTAGGTTTTTGGGCACATCCAAACCTTTCACTTGTTTAAAGAGCTTTTTTAATTCTTCAAAACAGTCTTGAGTCGATTCAGTAAAATCGTGAAGTTTCTCTAGCGTGAAGCGATTATTATCCTTCCTTGTCATTTGAAACAAGCGGAGTGTTAAGGGTTTGATGTTTAATTTGGTATCAACCAAAATGCGAAGATCCTGTTTATTGAGCTTAAGAATCTTTTCTACACTCTTTCCATTCCAATCAATAGCGCCAAATGTCTTATGTCCAAGTAATTTGGCTGAAACAAAATATTTATATTCTAATTTTGAAAGGTACTCAATGCAAGGGTATTTGCAAAACAGGCCGAAAAACTTTACCATATCCGCATTTTCTGTCCTGGTATACATTTCCCATGTGCTATATTGAAAATGGGTACCTTTGACTGCTTCTTTGATCGTTTTTTCAAAACAATAAACAGGTGACCAGTTTCTATAATTGCAAAATTCTGAATGGACACTATCCTGTTTGCTCCAACCTATATCAGACCAAGTGCTTCGGTGGTACATTTCACTATTCCCAGATTCAAAGAGATATTTAGAGGAATCGACATATTTAGTTTCGATATCCTTAAATTTTCCTCTGAAATCATTTGCAACATATACTCCTCTTGCAATCATTATTTTTGAGTCAATGGCAGATTTTTCGTAGTAAACAATGTAGGCTGAATCAATTAATGATTTTCGGCTTACTCCACTCGCTTTAACTTTGCATTTGGAATTACAGCTATGACATACATATTCCTGACCTTGCTTGAGATTTGGAGTTCGATATCTTTTTTTACAAAAAGTGCAGTAACCGAATTGAACACCAGCAGCTCGTTGAGTGAAAATATATCGGCTCTTAAGAAGTATTACATTCGTTACCCAATCCTTTACTTCTTGATTTATTTCAGGAAAATGCATATTAAATTTTTCATATTCCAAATCTAATTTTTGTTTGTCTCGCTTAATCATGGGCGATACCTCCTAAAATAAGTCGTCTAAATTGATTTCTGTTGCGACTACCTTTGGCGCCTGAGCTGCAGAAGCTTTTCCGTCAATCCCAAAATACTTTAAAACAATTGTAAAGCCTTCTGAATCAGTTAGCCTTGCCCTCCCATTTTTTTGTTTTGCTTTAGCGACTGAGGCCATAGCCTCTATGCTCTTCATGATTGTTTTATCAACTGCCGCAATCTTATCTGCATCCTTTTGATTCTTGTTGATGTGATCGATTAAGAAGTTACCAACATCCTGGAGCATATCGTCATTGTTATCTTTATCCATTTCAGCTTGTAACTTTTGAATCGCTATTTGTGGCATGTTTGTTTTCATCCCTTTCTATTTTATTAGTTAGCTTGATTTCTGAATTCGTGCATCCGCTGTACAATACTGGCACTCGTGATAATGATAAAATCCTATTTCGATTGTCACGCCCGAAAGATAAAGCGTTGAACTACCAGGAGGTATGTTAGATCCGCATATTCCGCAGATGTGAGCTGCGCGAGTTCGCTTCGTTGGACGGATCCGCTGGAATTCAACATGATAGCTAGGAAAAGGCTTTTCCAAATTAAAGGTGAGATGATCGGTTATCATCTAATTCCCTCCCATGGAACCCACATGAATTCCCTGTTTAAATGATTCGACTTGCTCATAATGTAAGCATAGTCTTTAGGAATATGGCCGCTAGATTCGACATCCAGTAAGCCATGCGCTGTTTCGATGTTCGGTTGATTAGATAACTGTGATTCAGTGGAAACGTGAAGCTTCATCAATTCTGTTTTAGATCCTGATTGGATGAGATTTTCAAGGATGTTGTTAAGGATCTGTAACATGTGAGAGTCGATTGTAATTTTAACGAAGGGAACTAAATTATGAGTATCAAAGAGCGATGAGCAATTTTTACATTCCCTGATCAATAGGTGATCAATATACTTAAGAGTAAATTTACCTTTGCCGCAGTTGTGGCAATAGAAATGGTTTGGTTTCGTTGGTTCAACTTTTTTCTTAGCCATGCTTTAGTTTCATCGCCGCCTCCGTTTCTTGATATAAGGCTCAAATTTGCTGTAGTTGTGATACAGATACATATTGACTTCATCACGGCTAAGCCCGGTCTTACTAGCTATTTGATCTACGGTTATATTTAGGTTTTTGATTTGTTGACCGATAAAATAAGTTTGTTCCGCTCTGAGAGAAATCATATAGCATCCTCATGTGCGATTAGGTCAAACCAATTTCTATAAATTGCAGCGAAAGGGATGAGGTTATGTTTTAAAGATTCCCATTCGTCCTGGCTTTCCCAATTTCCGAAGCCGATAACGGGTACCAG
>JAQBPR010000230.1 GCA_028287395.1 Bacilli bacterium | reverse complement strand
AACCCGGAAGCCTCGCAGCACGATATCGAACATGCGCAATGGATAGACAAAACAACCAAAATTGTTTTTTCTACGACACTGGAAAAGACTGATTGGAACAATTCAAGGTTGGTTAAAGAGAACATTGGGAAAGAAATTGCCAATCTCAAACAACAGCCCGGTAAGGACATGATTATCCTCGGCAGTCCCAGGTTCGCACACAGTCTCATGCAGCTTGGTTTAATTGATGAATATAAAATTACGGTTACTCCTGTAATATTAAGCAGTGGATTACCGTTATTTAAAGACCTCAAGGACAGGATCAAACTTAAACTCATCGAAAACAAGACATTAAATTCAGGAGTCATTGGTCTCGTCTACCAGTCGGAGAAAAACAATAGCTAAATTACCTTGCCTCAGGCAGTCTAAACTTATATTCTTGTTCTGGACTGGTGAGATTCCCGTGTGCAAGAAAAAATAGAAATAGCGTTTACCTCCATTCTAAGAGCCATCATATACTTGATGGCTCTATCAATTAATATGCTGGCTATTTATTAACCGTGACTAGTTCGAAAGCTGCACTATTATCACTACGGATCCAAATTCTCTGATGGTTGATATACACGACCGCATGCCCATGATTTTAAGTATCGCGGATGAACAGAAGTGGTTGGATAAAGATCAATCGTTAGAGGACTTATAAGCAATACTGCAGCCGTTTCCGGTTGAGCGAATGAGGGCTTATAAGGTGAGCAAGGTTGTGGGGAATGTGAAGAATCAAGTGAGCTTGTCGGGGTGAATAAAAAAATATTAATTATAATGCAAATTGTTAATTAGCAAGTTATACTAAAATTAATATCGTGAATAATAGTCCTATATTAAAATAAGAAGGTAATTAATATGAATGATACTGTAATCTTAACCTCAACACTCACTGTTATAGGAGGATTAATTGTTTTTGTAATAGGTCAGATAATTTTAAAATATATTATTGAGCCAATATCCGATTACAGAAAAATCAAATCAAGTATATCCATTACTCTTGTTTATTATGCAAATTCATATTTAAACCCTATAGAGATAAATGATGATAACATGAAATATGAGGCCCTGAGGAATGAAAGAAATGAGGTTCAAACAAAGATAAGAAAGCTTGCAAGTGAATTAACAGGTAGTGTTCAGGTCATACCATTTTATTTCCTGTTTTATTTATTTGGTATTATCCCTTCGAGAAAAAAGTTACTCGAAGTTGCAACAAATTTGATTGGAATCTCTAATAGTTTGTGGGAAAATAAAATGTATCCAGGCGATATTGTTGAAACAAATGAAGAAAGAAAACAAAGAATAATTCAAGTATTAAAGCTCAAGCAACCTGATTAATAAATGTTAACTTATAGACAAAAAGCCCTTCACCTATGATAGTATGAAGGGTTTCAATTTAGTCGGTAAAAATATAGATTAGCTATTTAGAGTAATCGTAATTCTACATTTCGGAAAATTACTGCATCCCAAAAACTCACCTCGCGTACTTGAACGCCGTACCATATTAGCATTGCATCTTGCACAGATAATATCTTCAATTACTGATTCGGATATTTGTGTTTTAATCTGTTCATTTGGAACATTGTTTGTAACTTGTTTCACTTGCTGGATTGGTACTGATCCTGGATTCATTTTTAAAATCATCTCAATTAGATCATTACGTGTGATTAGTCGTACATATTTGTTTTGTCAAAATATTAAATCAGCTTGATATTGAACTTTAGTTAGTAATAGGTTCTGAAAGTGGTGAATCAAGAAATAGATATCATCCAAACAAACCTTGATACAACCAAACGAATGATTAATATATTTAATTTCGTGGATGATCTTCCAAAGGTATTTAGGCAGGAAATGGACGAGCTTATCGATAAACTCACATTAAGCGATAGCGGATCCCAATATGTAAAATATATCGAAGCATGGCAATCTGACTTTGAGCATGAGCTTCATAGGAAGGTCGGAGAACTGACTATACTTAATCGTGAAGTTAGGGAAAACATGAAATTCACCGCAATGCTGCGGGAGAAGGCTTTTCAGTTTGAATTGGTGCAAGAATACATTCGATTATTCATGGAGATATTTGAGGAAGAGTCTAAGGACGGAGCTTATGAAAGGGCAGTTGTCCGCATTGCCTCCAATCCTCGAATGAAGCAGTTGGCTGAGCAACAAAAACTATATACTGGCGGTGATTAATATAAAACATAAAATTATTGAGCTTTTACCACGCTTGGCTAATAGCCTAAACGAAAGATAGAAACAAAATAAAACAAATTTGAGATAGGCTCTACGATGGGTAATAGCCCAAGAGCGGACAAACGGCTCCATTAAGGAGAGGGCGCATTCGCGGTAAGCGCTGAGAGAATATAAATTACCGCCTTTAACATCCGTTGAGAGAGGGCGGGTTATCATGTAGTTCCATTTATCAAACATACTCTCAAGCTGCGGATTGCAGTCGCAATTAAACTAAAGTGAAAAAAAGGTCAGCCTGTCAGTTCTGGCTGACCTGATAACGCTTGATCCATTAAAAAACGCAGATTCCGCTGGCAAGAATGATGACCAAAAGAATAAAGATAACCAAGATAAAAGCGAAATGACGTTCAAATCCGACAACTGCGCCCATTTGTATTCACTCCTTTCAACCAAGATACTATATTATATTTTTTTATATCGGAAATGCTTGGGTAAAATGCTATATCTAAAAGTCTAATTATAGAAGATCAATCTGATTAATACTCAGGTTGGTCTTTTTCTTATATTAATTTGTTATGAAAGGAATGATAGGCATGTCATGAACATGCTTTATTGTTGCGAAATGTTCAGATGCAAAAGAGACAGGTGCTATGTGGCCTGAGTACAACGAAAGGGAAAACAAAACAGAATGGTACGTCCGATTGCCGGATGGCGATTTTCACAATTTCCATGCCAAGACGCAAGACGGTACAGGATGGAACGTAATCGGAGAAGCACCGAACTTCACCGTGACCCCATCCATCAATCGCTATGCATCATATAACCACAAGGGATGGCATGGGTATATAACAAACGGTGTCCTTACGGATGATTGCGAGGGTAGAGTTTATGACGAAGGAGGTGAAATCAATGGATAAAGTAACAGTTGGAAGTGATCGTAAACAATGTCGGAAAATTATTTTACTTTAAATTCACAATTTAATTTTAAATACTTTTCGCCGTTTACTATAACGGAATTCTCAGTACGCCCTTCAATGATCCCGCCATAGTCAAGAATCACACCTTGTTGCTAAACAATTACTATCGCTTTATTAAATATAGCTGCATCTAAATGAGCGTCGGTTGATAAGGAAAATCCGGATTTAAACATTATTTACTTGGCCAGTTCTTCAAACCATCTATCATATGCTGAAATGCCATTGGGAAAAACCATGCACAAAAAAGGTACATGCCTATTATAAAAGCTGATATTACAAAAATCTTTTCGCCTACAGTATATCCTTTACTTCTACGAGCCATAATTCACCTCTATCCTATATTACAAAATACGACATAAAGAAGGGAATTCCTTCCTTATATCGAATAAGTATTTATCAAATTTAAATGGGGGGTGAATTTATGTTTGAAAATAAGACTATTCAAAAGAACATGAAAGTGTGTAATAAAAATCAAGAATCTATACAAAAAGATAACGTATATCAAAAAAAACAAAATAATAGATATGATGCTAGATCTATTCTTCAAATGCAAAAAATATTTGGAAATAAAGCTGTTTATCAGATGATGCAAGTTGAATTGGGTACTTTTAATAATGGAATCCAACGAAGCACCCGTAATGAGGAAATGTCTGGTTTAGGAGGAAAGGAGGAATCGGAAGATGAAGATTGGTTTATAAACAGTGATGGCTCATCTTATAAAGATTCAAATGATTTTACTCTATCAAGTAAAGTTTATGACACTTTACATGATCTTATTTCTAAATACGATGTCGTACTAGATGGAGATATTAAAAGAAAACGTGATGAAAAAAATGAGAAAAAACGTGATAAACAAAAAAGTGATAATAAAAATGAGAAAAAAAGTGATGAACAAAAAAGTGAGGATACAAGTGATAAACAAAAATTAATATCGATAGGACTAGCAAATATTTTTGCATATATAGAGTCAAACAAAGGTTTAGAAAAGGCTTTAGATTATTTTTTTAATTCAGATGGATTATCATTTAATCAAATACTTAATAAATGCGGATTAGGTATCGAATGTCATCATATTCTTGCCGAAAAATTATATGATTGTTTAAAACCATTTAAATTTTCTCCTGCTGAACCTTGGTAGATGATAGTGCATCAATAGTTCATAAGGAAACTGATAAAAATAAAAGTTTACTTTTTAATTAAATTATATTGCACCATAATAGCAAAATCCAGTGGGAGAGCGGTTAACATCGCATCTCCCTATTTTTATGTAAAAAAATAAATTCGGACTTCAGAAGTAAAGGATTAATCGGAAAATTGATCATGATGATGTGACAATATTTGCTCATCGGCATCATCTTTTACATTTTGTATGGATGAGGAGGAATGTTCTTTCCAACGGCGATTCGCCTCATACAGTTCGTTCTCGAGATATTCTGCCTTTTCGTGAGAAAGGGCAAAAACAATTTCATTATCTTCATCAGAAACTCTGATAAGAACATAACTTTCTTCCGCTTCACGAGGAGTTACATTACTGATTTTTAGGTTCACATCTGTAAATTCATATCTGACTTTCGTTTCTATCATGAAAAACACCTCCGCTAATTTGGGCAAAATCTTATTTATCAGGATACACAATTTAGGAACTCAATATACAAATAAAGCACGATGCAGCGCTTTTTCTTATGTCAAAAATAAAGAGTTAAATGGAGCGATCGATATGAAAGAAGCATCTAATTATTATTGGGTACGTGTATATGATTACAACCATGAACGAGATCAATATGAAAAGGGAACAATGCTTGATGAATTCTATTTGAAAGACCTTATTGGTGGACGTGAGGAAGCCAAGCAGACAGTTAGAGATAAGTATTGTTCAGAAACCTCAACCAAGCTTATGTTTGCAAAGCCTAAGAAAGAAGCCGATGGTGTCTATGCCATTGTAATGGACAGCTCCAAGTTCTTCTATGACCGTTTCTATTCAACTATAAATTCTCATTGCTTCTGGTGTCACAAGGCTATCGAAGGCAAAGCAAGTGAGTTCCCAAGAGAGCGCATCAGTGGGGATCGATGTTATTTAGACCAAGATAACGCATTCTCTGATGATGGCAACACAGCTTTCTTTTGTAAATATGAATGCAAATCACACTTTATATATGAATGACATATCACCAAATAACAAGGATACCGCAAATGAAAAGGAATCAAGAATGATATTAAGCATCTTACAATATGAAGGTACTCCAAGAGCAATTACACGTTTTAATGAAATATGTCATGAATTCAGTGATTACACTTATTGGTTTGTTCTCAGTACATTATGGGTTAGTTATACTGGATTCTCTGATTTAAGTTTATGGAGAAAGCTATGAAATATTCAATGACTATGATCCTTCTCGTGAATATTGCATAGGCGGTGACGTTGCCGAAGG
>JAQBPR010000224.1 GCA_028287395.1 Bacilli bacterium | reverse complement strand
CATTCATAGGGAGGGATTTATATGTCGATCAATGTCGTGTTTAAAAAAAGTGTGATGCCGTTACTTATTATAGCAGCAATTATTCTATCCATGTTTACTACTTCAAACAGGGTTCATGCAATGAGTGAGCCAAATCTTGCTTTAAATCTAAATCCAAATACGACAGAATTGTCTATGATTCGACAGATTCTAGTCGTCAAACTACATTCACCTCACCCGTGTTACTGAATGAAAATTTGGTTACTTTATCATTACAAAGCGGAGCGCTTAAAACCAGCAATAATGAATTAAACAATGCGATCCATTCTATACGAGTCATCACCTTCAAAAATCTCGACCTGTCGCTTGATAATTTAATTGGCGTGGACGATGTAGTTAAAATGATCGGTAATCCTGCTTCGCAAATTGACGTAAATCAGGATCGAATTTTTAATCAAGAGGATATTTCAATTCTATTGGATCAGATTTCGATGCATTAAAGATAAGTTTACCCGCATTGTGGGTCAGCATAATAAAAGGTGGAATAGAGAATGGCAAATATCTTGGTTGTTGATGACGCGGCATTTATGAGATTGATGATAAAGGATATACTCATTAAAGGCGGTTACAATATCATTGGCGAGGCAGTTAATGGAATTGAAGCTATTGAGAAATATGGTAAATTAAAGCCAGATTTGGTTACGATGGATATCACCATGCCAGAAATGGAAGGGATTGAAGCTTTAAGACGAATTAAACAAAATGATCCGTTTGCAAAAATCATTATGTGTTCAGCGTTGGGACAACGATTATTAGTTGTTCAAGCTATTCAGGCGGGTGCGAAGGATTTTATCGTTAAACCATTTCAACCAGACAGGGTTCTTGAAACAATTAATAAGGTATTATTACACAAACCAATCAATGCATCTGTAACCTTGAATATAGGTTAAAGGCGTTCGCAATTCATGAGAAACATGATGCTAGTCTGATTATTGATTCCAAGGATTTGCAGATTTCGGTGCATAGGTAAAGTTACACCATGTGAGAGAGTACCGTATCAGGTGCTCTCTTTCTCTGTTTTTGGGCTTTTGTGAAGAGTACATTGCGGTTGCGGAGCCTTGAGTCGGTAACTATTTCGTTGTATAGAATCAATAAAAAACAAATAAATACTGAAAAAAAACAAAGATAGGGTTATTGTTTTGATGAAAAAATCTGTATAACATTAATAATGTAAGCGCTTTTATCCCATAAAGTGAAAACTAAGGAGGGGGATTCGATTCGCGACAAACTCATCAAATATCAAATTAGCTGCTTTTGAACTTAAACGTTAACAATAAACTTTAGGAGTGATCGATGATGAAACGACGACTAATTGAATTTCTAATCGTATCGATCTGTATCTTGACGGCAATACCAGGAATATTCGTGACTCGTGCTTATGCCTCATCGGTGGCTACAATCACGGTGGATGCATCCCAATCGCAAGGGGCGTTAAATCGGCTTTCCGCATATAACAACGGGAACTCGTACTTAGGGACACTGGATATCCAGCAAATGCAAACGCTTGGTACGAAATATAGCCGAACCTTCATCAAGCCGAACCTATACTTCGATCCGAGCACAGGACAATACAATTATAGCTACATATACAATACCTTAGACCAATTTTCCAGCTATTCAGACCGGATTCTTATTAACTTTGGTCAATGCTCTTCCAGCATAATGACGCTTTCATCCCCCAATGCATGCAGACAAGTCCTGTATAATGGTCTCAAAAATTATAAAACGTTGTATCCACAGATCCAATATGTGGAGGTATTTAACGAATCCGAAGCCCATTACGACCCCGAGTCGCTGCAATTGTCGTCAGCGGATTATTATGCATGGTACAAAATCTTTTATGGCGTCGTGAATCAAATCAATTCCGAGCTAAGTCCTGCAATTCCGCTTGAAATGGGAGGTCCTGTGACTTCAACCTTCAGCAGCACCTACATTCAAGCTTTTCTCGACAACTATGCAAACGATACCGATACCAGCAAAAAGCTAAGCTTCATTTCTTACCATGAATATGCCCAACGGTCGACACCGGCAAATGTTCAATCGGAAAAATCGACCGTACAAAGCTGGTTAAGCAGCAGAGGGATACCGACGAATACGAAAGTGTTCGTAACGGAATACGGTGTGTTTCCGGGCAGCAATACGGGAACGACGTTCAATGCCGATATTTTGACGCAGGCCGCTGCAATGGCGACTCTGGACTATTATTACGAGCTTGGCGGTATGGATATGCCGATGCAGTGGACGATACGTCATGCGAATAATTACCGGAAATCCCAACTCGTCTCGGATACGAACGGAAACCCGATCGACGGAGCAGTTTACCCTTACTTTAATATGGTTCAGATGCAAACTATGCTTAAAGATACGCGGATTTCTTCATCGTCCAATTCTCTTTCTTCCGCAGGTTTGGGAGTCAATGCGTTGGCTACAAAAGACGCTTCGGGTATTGCGATACAGGCGACCAACTATCAGTGGACAACGGGTACAACGGAATATGATACAACCGTTAATGTAAACAACTTGCCCGCGGAATTTACCGGTAAGCAAATTCATGTGGAACGATACTTAATTGATCAGACACACAGCAATTACACATACAATTCAGCAAATGCAGGATTGCAAAAAGTAGAGGATTTTATCGTGAATGGTGGCAGCTCATCTTTCAGCCAAACGTTTCATATGACTGTCAACGCCATGAGCCTGCTAGTTCTAACCCCGGTATATCATAAGGAGGCGGAAGGTCTGACGATTTCCGTGTCAACGAACGACTCGCATCAAATGCTAAGCGATACTTCGGCAAGCGCAGGTTATTATGATAAATTTAACGGCAATGCGGTAGGCGATTATGTTCAATATTCCGTTAATGTTACGTTAACAGGCACATACGGTTTGTACGTCCGAGTCAAGCGCACGAGCGATCGCGGTAAATTTCAACTTTCGATTGACGGTGTGAATCAGGGTAACGAACAAGATAGCTATTTGTCCGGTTACGATTATCAAGAGGTGTATCTGGGCAATAAATCCTTCAATACAACAGGCAATAAAATGTTTAAATTTACGATCACCGGCTCATCCGGAATTGGATATAATCTGGGCGTAGATTATATTCGGCTCGTGCCGAAACAAACCCATACGTACCAGCTTGAAAGTTTAACGCCGACGAAGTCAACGGGGGATTCGTTCTACTATCTATCAGATTCTGGGGCAGATGGAGGAGAACTCGTCAAGTTTGCAGATGACGCAGCGACGGATTTTATCCAGTTTTATATCAATGTGCCACAGCCGGGCATCTATAGTCTGAATGTCGGTGTAAAAAAATTCAACACACGGGGCATCTTCCAACTATCTATAGACGGAACCAATGTCGGCTCTCAGCAGGATAATTATGCAGCTACTGCCAGCTTCAACGAACTGCAGGTAGGAACCTATACATTCCCTACTCAGGGGCTCTATCGTGTCAAATTCTACATCAGTGGAAAGAACGCTTCTAGCCTGGGGTACGATTTAGGACTGGACTATATTAAACTGGTTCCTTGATGTACATTGATCTTACCAAGCGTGGGATCAGAATGTAATGATGAAAAGCGACAGTGAGCGATGGCCTATTTTTTCGACATTTTAAGTGAAAAAGGTAAAGGCGCAATAATTAAATTTTCGATACCAGCTATAAAAGAATAATAGGGTCAACAAACAAAAAAATGCTGAAAAAAAACAAAAAACGGGTTGTTTTTTTTCAGCATTTTATCCTTTATGATATAAATGTAAGCGTAAACATTATTAAAAGGTGGGAAAGAAAATAAAGATATTGGGAGGATTTCATATGGTTGGGAATATTTATCTGAATCGAATTTTTCATAAAAAAGCAGTAAAATTTGCTCTAGCTATTGCTGTGTCTGCAACAGCCTTATTTTTCGGACTTTCTCAAGTAAGGGCTGCATCGGATAACATCTACCTAGAGACGGATGCTTCCCAAGTAATCGGACCACGGTTACATACAGAGAGTTATAATAATAATGAAAAAATTCATGATACTCAGATTGCCTATTTGCTGGGACAAGGGGGTATGAAAACAAAGGTAACAAGGCAATTTTTGACTATGAATACATTTTATACGGATAGTACAGTATCCATAGATGCCCCGGTCAACAGTAATAAATTACTAACTCTTGGAAAAGAGTTTAATGATTATACATCGACTTTCTCAGACTCTATCCTAGCGGTGATTAAATGCGGCAGCGATTTCTCTCCGCAGATCATGGGTTCTGGCAATAACTTTAATTATGACGAGTATGAAGAGGCATTAAAAAAGGGATTGCTTGCTTTGAAAAAAAACGCTCCAAAGTTGGAGTATTACGAGGTGGAGAATGAACCAACCTTAGATATCATTCACAAAGGCGGAACATTGGATTTAGCAGAGTATATGAAACATTATGAGCGAGCGGTAAATGCAGTCAATTGGGTTAACGCTCAGTTAATCGAGGCGGATGGGAAACCGTTGAAAATTGGCGGGCCCGTATTGGCTATCTACAACAATCAATATATTTCTGAATTTCTTGATAATGTAAAAGCAAACGGGTATAAATTGAATTTCCTTTCATGGCATTACTATAACGAGAACGCTTCAGATCTTGAGAGACAGGGCAACGAAATCAGGGAAGCGCTAAGCGTTAGAGGGATGGAAGCCGAGGTTGTTTTGAGTGAATATGGATTCGTGGGCGGCGGAACGAATTTTAATCCAAGCAATACGATCCTAGCCAAACAGGCGGCTTTTATGACAGATAGTGCGTATTTTGCCGAAAAGGGCCACATCGATATTCCTATGAACTGGGTTGATATCCATCCGACTGCTCTATTTAAGAATCAAGTTATGTATGACCCGCAATTAAGTAAAGGAACGGATGTTTACGAAGAATACAGCTTTGATCAACCCTATACAGGCAGGTATCTGGGGCTGGAAGGAGTAGCGGATTTCAACAGCACGGGAGATCAAAAGTTTAGAGTCAAAGAGGTGAAGTTCTTTGATCCGAACGGGAATGAAATCCCTGTTCCCATAACAGCCGATACTCCGAAAAGCGTCAAGGATACGACAGACAACAACTTCAATACGATGTTTCTAAATGGGGATATCTATTCGGCCTTGATAAAATATGATTTGGGGCAGGAGAGAACGGTTTCCAAAGTAAGTATAGCTTGGGCAAGAAAAGATGCGAATACAGCGCCTCCAGTATATAAATTCAGGATGTATATGACTAGCGATAAACTCTCTTACAAAGATGTGCTCGGTAAAGCGAAACAAACGCCATATTTCCATACAATGTTTATGGAGAGCAAGCTTGGAGACATGCTGCTTAAGACGTCCGGCGAAAGCTTGGAAACGACAGGTGTACGGGTCAGAGCGACCAAAAACTCCGAAGATAAGGTTTCCATGCTTGTATCGAACTATCAGAACAATGACACAAATGCCTTTGATGTATCTTTAAACGTTAAAAATCTCCCGACGAGCTTTAGTGGGAAAAATATCAGGTATAGATCCTATCTTGTAGACAGTACAACTAGCAATTTGCGTTACAATATGCCAGGCAGCAGCCTTGGCGACGATACGCTTCAGATGAATAATGATACGGTTGTTGAAGGCAGCGGGACCGTAAGCCTCAACTTTAATCTTGCGCCAAATGCTGTGATGTTAATTGAATTAACGCCGGATTCATCGCAAGTTGCCAGTACGCCAAAACTGCTGGGGATAAACATTAATGGGCAGTCCATTTCTGACTTTAATCCATTAGAAAAAAACTATAGCATCGCGATTAACTCCGATATATTAACAGCTAAGATAGAGCCTGTGTTTGACAATAATTCCGTAGTGGCTACATCTGCTTCAGCTGATATCACTGTACCAAAGGATGGAACAGTCAATAGCCATACGATTACGGTAACTTCAAAAGATGGCAGTTCAACAAGCGCGTATACTGTATTTATTAGATCGGGGTTAGATACCGGTTTGAAATCTGTCATTCTATCTGTCGGATCGTCACCGATACTCAATCGCGGGCAATACAGCTACGACGTGGAGCTGCCGACAGGAGGAGAGAATGTTAAAATCGTCAGTGCTTCTCCAACCTCATTTGGGCATGGCGCCACAGCAGTCGTGACCCTTCAACCTGATGCAGCCAACGGGCAAAATGTAGGGAAGGTAGCAGTGACCGCAGAAAATGGAAATACGCAAGAGTATGTATTTCATTTTACAGTAGCTCAGGCGCCGGCCCATGGAGCGACCTTATATAGTAATGATTTCGAGGGTGCGACTTTGACTGGCTGGATATATGATAGCACCATCTATTCGGTATATTCCGCAGGAAACAATAAGACTTTCGAGGCAAGACCTAGTACCGGTTCCGGCAGCTTTGTAGCGTACTCTAATGCGGTTAGAGCTCCCGATTACGCAGTAGAAGCACGAATCAAGCCAATGAACCCACAAGTTTTACCCGGCATACTCGGCAGAGTATCATCGGACGGAAGAAGCTTTTATATGCTAAGACTAAATACTGCACTGCAAACAGTGGAGCTTACAAAGGTTGTCAATGGTCAGCTAAGTAGTACATTTTCGTTGCAACGTTCGTATCCTGTTGACTATGATAAGTGGTATTTACTGAGAATCATGCTGGATGGAACCCATATTAAGGGATATGTAGATAACCAACTGGTATTGGAAGGTACCGATACGACATTAACATCAGGAGGAATTGGGATAAGAACAGCTAATGGCGGTTTTGCAGCAGATGACATTGTTGTATCTCAACTGCCGATTGGCAATATGATGTTTACTGATAATGCCGGTGGAGCAGTCACTACACTCATTCCATCAACCAAATTAAAAATAAGTGTGAATGCCATGAATGATACAACGATCTATAAAGAGGTTAGACTTACAGCAGCTTTATATGATGGAAACAATCAATTGATCAAACAAGTTTCATCGCCGTCTCAGCCGTTGATTTATAATAGCTTTGTCCAGCTTACAAGTGAAATGGATTTACCCGCGAATGTCGAAGGGTTTCATGTTAAGGCGTTCCTTTGGGATCAGACGAACAATCTGTTAAAAGCTCCGGCTGTATTTCCGACCATTGAACCAAAGCTGCTCTCTAAGGGAAGAACTACTGTAACGGCGAGCACAGGACAAAGTAATGCATTGAATGCTAATAATGGTGATGATGCCGCTTCAAAATGGGGTGCTTTACAAGGGTATCCCCAATGGTGGAAGGTGGATCTAGGAACTGCGTACACTCTAACAAATGTGGATACATTATGGTATGATTCCGCCAATCGATATTATAAGTATTATATAGAAACGAGCAATGACGACGTGACTTATATAAAAGTTGCCGATAGAACAGGAAATGCTGCATTTGGAAATACCTCGGATCTATTATTCGATTCCAGTGGCAACATAGTTACTGCTCGTTATGTGAAGATTACCATTACCGGTGTTAGTAATCCTAATTTCAATGCAAATGTGAACGAATTTAAAGTTTACGGCATCCCTAATGCAACACCAACCGGGATCACCTTGGATCAGATTCCAGTCGATATGACAGCAGCAAGCAGTCAACAGCTAACAGCCAGTTTAAAACCGTATTATGCTGTTTCACCGATCGTTTGGACTTCGAGCGATCCGGGTGTAGCTTCTATAGATGCTAATGGTCTTGTAACTGCTAGAGCAGCGGGCACGAGCATCATAACAGCAGCGACCACCGGTTCAAATGCTGTTTATAACGCAACGTGCATTGTAACAGTAAGGGACACAACATCACCGGTATCGACGGCTACTGTAACGCCGGCTGCGCCGGACGGACTGAACGGCTGGTACGTGCATTCGGTTACGGTGACTATTCAGGCCACGGATAATCTGCCCGGAGTGACCGAGTCGGTCTATAGCCAAGACGGCGGAACTAACTGGCAGACATATACGGGTCCGATTACGTTTAGTCAGGACGGTC
>JAQBPR010000204.1 GCA_028287395.1 Bacilli bacterium | reverse complement strand
TTGATCGTTTCCAGCTACTCCGCCGAATACGTAAAAACATTCGGTACAGAGACGCCGATGCGGCGTGCCGGTCAGCCGTTCGAGCTTGCTCCGACTTACATTTACTTGGCATCGGACGATTCCTCTTATGTTACCGGACAGGTGCTGCACGTAAACGGCGGCATTATGACCGAGACATGAAAATGCAGAGTATCCATGTCAAGACGTATAACATTTTATTACTTAGTGAGGACTAACTGATTGGACATTTGGAAATACTACGCCGCGAATTCCCAACTCAGATGAATATAAATGTCATAAAAAAACCATTCCCTTCATAAAAAAAGATGACAATAATTACATTTGGAGGGATATCTCTATGGCGATAAAAGCACCTATTCTACGAAGTGGAGACACTATCGGGATAGTCACGTTAGGCAGTCCGTTGTATGCAAACATTATTGATGAAAGAATTGCTACCCTGAGGAATATGGGATTTAAAGTAGTTCTGGGAAAATATGTATATTCATACAACGGTTATCTTGCAGGGACGGATCAACAAAGAGCCTTTGATTTAATGAATATGTTTCAGAATAAAGATGTAAAAATGATCTTACCCTCAAGGGGTGGAGTCGGTGTCGCCGGCATTCTTCCGTATCTTGACTACCCGGTTATCAGTCGCAATCCCAAGATCATAACGGGGTACAGCGATATTACGGTTTTATTGAACGTGTTGTATCAGTTCGCCAATTTAATTACTTTCCATAGTCTATTGCTGATAGACTTTAAGCCGGATACGGCGGCGTATAATTTCAATCAGTTCTTTGCAGCTACGTCTACGACTACTTCGCCAAGACCCATACATAACCCTCCCGGAGTCCCCTTGGTAAGCAGAATTAGAGGAAATGTAACGGGTCCGATTGTTGGGGGGAACCTTACCTCCTTCTTGGGTACCTTAGGTACTCCTTTCGAAATCGATACAAGCGGAAAAATACTGCTTATCGAAGAGACGCATGAACCCCTAAATACAGTTTACAGGTATATCAATCATTTGAAGCTGGCAGGGAAATTCAGGGACTGTGCAGGAATCGTAATGGGAGAATGTACGGGTTGTGTGGAAGTGTACGGCAAGACATATGAAAATTTGATCAATGAAGTCATCGTACCGTTAGGCAAGCCGCTTATGACTAATCTGGCCTCCGGACATGGTATATTTAAGGCCGCGATACCCATCGGGGCCTCCGTTAATCTAAATACAATAAATAATACATTGACCGTAATGGAGCCCACCGTGAGTACATAGGGGATGCGAATTAAATAATTGAAAAACAAGGCTGTCCAATGTTTGAAATGGACAGCCTTGTTTTAGTTATAGAATAATTACTTCCAAATAGACGTAATTGGCTGGGCTTTTTTGCTATCTCCCAGCAATGGAAGGTGAAAGGCGTCTTCGATGGTTCGCAGCACATTATAATGGGTAACATTATCATCATACTTTCCTGCTTTGACCATGGGCCCGACTAGGATTAAGGGAATATGATTATCCTTCGCAAAATCATCCTCGTCCCAAGTAACAATCAGCAAGCTTTTATGTGTATTTGCCCATGTAACATACGAATCCATATTTGTTTTCAACCAATCGTCAGCTTGCTTGACAGTCCCATCATGCATATCGTTCTGATGATTGGGTATGACAAAAGAAACCGTAGGAAGGCTTGAGAAGTCTTGAGGAAAGTCTGATAATGATCGATTCAAAGCTGCGGAAACATTCGTAAATTGAATCCATGGATTATGCTTGCGCGCGTAACCTTTGGAGGAGCAGCCTGTATAACCTACCCTTGGTAAATCCTCCGAATACCCCGTGAATGTTAATTGGGCATTGATCAAAGAGCTGGCTAAGTTAGGCGCTAGGAACGGTTTTAGGCAAGCATCGTCCTTTACTCCTTGAGTTGAGCCAGAAAAGAGGGCGAGGTAATTCGGTTGGCTTGGATGAGTCACCCCATGAGCGTTTGTCAATAACGCTCCTTTTTGGATGAGAGAATTCATGTAGGGCGCATTAGAGCTGCCCACGATTTGATTGTACGAATGGTTTTCTTCAATCACGACGACAATATGCTCGATGGGTGATGTTAAATTTGTAATTCTTGATATGGTTGTGTTGTCTAAATAGATAGCTTTGGTTAATGGATCCCAAGTGACTTTAAGTCCAAACTGCTCACCAATAAAACGCAGGGGAAGCATAGAGCTGCCTTCAACAATATAGGGAGCGAGTTCAATTGAAGCATGAGTGCTATTGACAGTAACCTCTGGATTTCCAATCGTAAACTCGATGGTTTTATCCGCTTTTTCAACGGTAGCTTTACGCAGCCCGTTATCCCAGCTTACCTTTGAACCAAGCCCTTCAGCAATCGCTCTCAAAGGCACAAACGTATGACCGTTGATAATTTGCGGACTTATGCTCGTATTCACTGTGTTGCCATTCACCCATATTAGAGTAGTGTTAGCGGCGTTTGTTACCAGGGGATTGCCAAATACAAGGCTTAATAAAACCACTATGAATAGTATCTTCCTCATGCTGCACCTCTTGTAAGTAAAATGATATAGCTTGTTCTTATTAACTATTAGAGGTCAAAAGCTGGGTAAAGTTGCGTTTTTCATAAACTTATTGCATCTTAACGTTTTTCTCATCTTCTTATCATACTTAAGTGTCATACTCGGAGTATGGTCATACTAAAGGAGAAAACCGATTATGAAAGTTATTCGCATATTTAGGACAATTAAACGAGAACGGCTGCTGCTATTTCTAATAACAATGCTATCGCTCTCTTTAAATACGCTTCATTTGAACCGTGAAGGATATGGCAATCTTTATTACGCTGCAGGCATCAAAAGCATGTTGGAGAACTGGCACAATTTTTTCTATTTGGCTTATGATCCAGGAGGATTTGTCTCCATCGATAAGCCACCATTAGGCTTCTGGCTGCAGGCTCTATCTGCCAAAATCTTTGGGTTTCATGGGTGGGCACTGATCCTTCCGCAAATTCTGGCAGGTGTTGTATCCGTGCTCATTCTGTATCGCTTAGTAAGTCGGGTTTTTGGAGCCAATTCCGGCTTGATCGCTTCATTGATCCTCGCAGTAACGCCGATTTCTGTAGCGACTGCGCGAAATAACACGATTGATAGTCTGCTTGTATTTGCAGTATTAGCTGCAGCATGGATGCTTTTCAAAGCAATTGAGCATAGAGAAGGGCTGCACTGGGTGATCGCTTCTGCGATAATGATCGGATTAGCTTTTAATATTAAAATGCTGGAAGCCTATCTTGTATTGCCAGCTTTTCTTCTATTAATAATTTTGCAGCGTCGAATGACCAAGCTTCAAAAGTTGAAGCAGCTTTCGATTGCAGCGGTAATCCTTATATTCGTTTCTCTAATGTGGGCTGTTATCGTAGATCTTACCCCGATTAATCTGAGACCTTATGTCGGCAGCACCAAGCATAACTCTGTACTGGAGCTCATGCTGCAGCACAATGCAGTGGATCGTTTTAATGGAGTTAATAACCCTTTTCGATTATTTACCCCCGATCTTGGGGGGCAAATCAGCTGGCTTCTGCCGTTAGCTGTACTAAGTGCCGTGTTTATGCTGTGGAAAGCGCCTTTACTGCGACCTATGCGGCTTAATCTGCAGCAGCGCAATGTGCTCTTTTGGCTTGCTTGGCTGATTCCCATGGTTGTCTCCTTCGGTGCGGCTACCTTGTTCCACCGTTATTACACGGTTATGATGGCTCCAGCTATTGCCGCCTTATCCGGAGTTGGCTTGGTTCGCCTTTGGCTAGCAGCAGTTAAAAGAAAGCGAAGCGGCTGGATTCTGTTTGCTGGGATACTCCTATTATCTATGTTTGCCATCACAATTGCTTGGAGCTACCCACAATTACGTTTGCCGCTATCGTTCACGATCGGTGGAATCGCAGCAGCATCCCTTTTGGCGCTTGCCTTTATGCTTCTACGCCAACAAGCGTCTGTTTTCATACGTACGTTTGCTAAGGTTACCTGCCTGCTCGTTCTCTTAGTGGGCCCGTTTGTTTGGTCGGTCACGCCCTCCGTTTTTGGTGCAACAGGTTCCGATCCTGTCGCAGGACCCGAGCTAATAAACCGCCAAGTAGCCAATCCAGAAACCATGGAAGATGAAAAATTAACCGATTTTCTTCTAGCTCATTATGTCAAAGGCCACTACCTTGTAGCTACGCTTAAAGCAGAAACTTCATCTCCGTTCATACTCGATACAGGACTGCCTGTCCTAACCTTGGGAGGGTATAGTGGCTCGGATCCTATACTAACCCAAGGCAACCTTCAGCTGTTGGCGCAAAAGGGAGTGATACAATACTTTCTTGTATCGAAATCAGTTATGATAGACAAGAATAAATACTATGCAGCTTGGATTGAGCGGCACTGCCGTATCGTGGATGACTCAGAGTTCTACTCTAAGTCCAGCAAATTGAATGATTCGATTATCTTGTATCAATACACTGGACAGATGTTTATGAAAAAAAATGAATTTCAAAGCTAACCGGAGTATGATAAATGGCTTGAAGGATTTGATAACTAATCATTCCCACGCAGATATTCCTTGGCGACAGCGACATACCCACTAGAGCGATGTGTAGGATTCAACTCCTCTCATCGCTCATTTATTTAGATTTCATTTCTCTAAACTTTAGTTATGTACGGAATGGAACGTATTGCACTCTCATTTAATTTTCAGGTGAATTTAACGTTAACCTCATATTTCGTTGGTAAGATTATCCCTGTAACACAAACATTGAAACAAATAAACAACCGACAATAATAGAACTCTTAAAGCGCCTTAAATGTGTAACAAAAAGCTACTCTCGTTGTAGCTTTTACTTTTTATTACAAGGGGGAATATATGAATAAATTTGAATTTATTAAACAATTTATTAAAAATCCCTTGAGTATTGGAGCCGTTTTGCCGAGCTCTCGATTTTTAAATCAACAAATGATCCGGGGTGTTTGTTTTCTTCATGCTAAAGTGATTGTGGAATATGGACCTGGTACTGGAGTTTTAACAAAACTTTTAATCGCCAACCGAAATCCAGAAACACTCATAATCCTTATTGAAAAAAACGATTTTTTTTACAAATCCTTAAAAGAAAAGTACAAAAATGAAATTAATTTCTTTATTCATCATGGTTCTGCGAGTGATATTATTTCTTGTTTGCATCAGTTTAATCTTCAAGAAGTTGATTATATCGTATCCGGATTACCTTTTGCATCACTACCGGAAGAGATCTCGCATGAGATTTTAGAAGCCTCTAAAAAAATTCTTAAATCAAAAGGAAAGTTTATTACTTTTCAATATTCGTTGTTTAAAAAGAAATTGTTAAACCGATATTTCTCGGAAACGACGACCAAATTAATTAAACGAAATTTACCGCCAGCATTTGTAATCGAGTGTGGAAACAAAGATATAGTATAAAAAAATAACTCATGGCTGCTTTTTAAATAGTGAAGGCAGTAATCATTAGCTTTTATACCATCAATAAATCAAACAGCTCCTTTTGAGGAGCTGTTTTGTATGTGTAGGGGCTTTTTTTGATGGATATTTTCGCATATTTCTCAATTTGCCCAAACAACAATAATGATCTTTACATAGACCGCATTGTTCAGATTGTTGGGAATTACCTTATACATATAAATTTGGAGCAAAATTGCTTCATTTCATTCCAAGCACCCCATATAAATCCTCTGCATTTTAATGGGTTGCTTTGGCCTAACCTCTATAAAAACGCCCTTTATTCCTTCGATAAATGAGATGTATTACAAGAAAATTATTCCCCTTTTTCTACGTTGTTTTTACCTCTTCTTTAATAAAAGTTGCCGACTCCTCCTCACGACCCCCCATCATTTGATGAAAATGTTTTGCCATTTCAAAATGATGTAACCTTTTTTTGTTCATGATAGTGCGCCATTTGATTGTGCCAATCGTGCATTTGTCTCATATAAGCAGCTTGATTGTGGGAATACATCGGCATATAGGGATAACTAAACATTGTTGGCATTCCATTCCTCCTAATGGGGATTTGACTTACAACATCAGTCTATGGGGAGAACCCCATATTGAACACGGCAAACACCTATATATTATAAGATGGGCGGTTATGATCTATTCCCCCCATTTCAACGGTAAGCACATAGGGGTACTTCGCAAATGGAAGACTTTGTTCAATGAAAACGCAGGTGACCTGTGTTAAAGTAAATGAAGGGTTACCTCTTAAGGGAACCCGACATCTTAAGGCCGAAGCTTCTTTCGAAGCGCGGGGGAACCCATAGTTTGGGGTAAAGTCACGTCAGTGGCCGGGTGATTGCTCTTTGACCCGAACCCGTCAGCTAACCTCGTAGGCATAAAAAGGAGAGGAACGTATTGAATCGTTTTAAGAAGCTAGTTTTGACCGGAACGCTAGTAGTCAGTTCGTTGATCGGAGCAGGTGTGGTTTCCGCCGCCCCGTATACCGTATCGAATCAAGATACGATGTGGACCATCTCGCAAAAATACGGGATCAGCCTGTCATCCCTCATTCAATCTAATCCGCAGGTTACTAATCCAAATGTCATTTGGAAGGGTATGATACTTAATATTCCTAATTCCAGTGCCAGTAATGGTTCGCAAGCGGGAACGAGCAATGTAACAAAATCCACATTTGCCAGTCAAGTGGTCAACCTGGTGAACCAAGAACGCGCTAAAGCAGGTTTACAGGCGCTTAGCAGCTACAATGCATTATCAGTAATGGCATTAGACAAGGCTAAAGACATGTATTACAGCAATTATTTCGACCATACTTCTCCGAAATACGGATCTCCATTCGACATGATGAATTCATACGGTATCCGTTATTCTTATGCAGGTGAAAATATCGCTAAGGGTCAACGTACTCCGCAGGAAGTTATGAACGCGTGGATGAACAGCGCAGGGCACAGGCAAAATATTTTAAACCCTCACTACACAAAGATCGGCGTGGCTTTTTTCAATGGTGAATGGGTTCAGGAGTTTATCTCGAACTGAGTAAGATTCTATTTAATATTCTTTCAATCCCTTTAAAAATAATGCAAAAAAACGACATCAGATTTCTCTTACTGATGTCGTTTTTTTGCATAATTATTTCTTCAATTCATAGCATTAATTAGCATCTAAAAGCCCATAAATCTGCCTGCTAGGTTAATACCCTTTTTATGAAGTTCCAGTTTCTTTTTGTCTGCCATACAAACATAAACTTTTGTATTTCATAAAAAGTCAAAGCCAGTGTCTGCGCCCCAAAACCATCAACTGGGTTAAATTGATAAGTGAATATTTTCGGATTTTCACCATAAGTTTAGGTATTCCAGTGTTCCTGCTCGTCTTGAAATTAATTCAATAGCTTTTAAATTAAATAAATTCGAATCTGAGGCCCCCATGTCTGGGTGTAAAAAAATATCAGAAATCATAATACAATCTCCAATAAAAATTTTTCGATTTTCATAATAGTAAAGAGCTCGTGCAATCGATTCAAAAGAATGACTAAGACGATTTACATCTACATTGACAATAGAAGTTGGGAATACATTTCCACTAATCTCTATACTGGTTTGCTTTTCTACATGAAGCAGTTTAGGTTGCCATTGGAATGAACGTTTAAGTTTTGTATTTGTATGAATAAGTGATACTCCATTGTTCCCCACTCTTGCAGCTAAACAAGCCATAAGATATTCATCATCTTTCGATCTTTTTAGATTATGTTCTTTGCAAGACGGTACTTTAATTAAATTTAATCGAAAAGATTGTTGATAAAATTCTTTAATATCTTTAGATTCTGGGAAGAGACATTGGGGAGGCACATATTTATCTATTCTCCATCGGGTGATTCAAGCAAAATTCACTGTCAGGTTAAGCGCATTAAGCTTTTATATTTGCCCAAGAAATCTATTTATCTTGCATCGATTATGGTTTGGCTTGCTTAGGTTTGCATACACGCCCTAATCATCTAATCCCTTTCCATTGAGAATCTGCTGCACATATTTTTCAACCCTTGATTCTCGAGTTTTGGATTGTTTGGGTGCAGAAAAATAAAGAAGGTATGCTTTTTGCCGTCCCGGTGTCAATGCTTCAAAAGCAGTTTTCAAGTTAGGAATTTCATCGAATTTAATTTGAAATTCTTCAGGAATTGTGAATTCTGTATTCTTTTTAAAATTTACTTCCAAACCGGCTTTTTCAACTTCAATGGCTTCATAAATATAAGCCTTCAAGATGGTTTCCATTTCAACTATTTCTCGAACATTGCTGAACCGAATCTGGCGCGCAGCCTGTACATTCTCCGTTTGTTGGATTAGGATACCATGGGCATCTTTTAACAAGACACCTTTGTGAAACAGAAGTGCACAGTAATCTTTAAATCCATGTATTAAAACTATGTTATTATTCTGATACGTGTAACAAGGATGCATCCACTTTATTTCTTCGGTCAGCTCACAGTCAAGAACGATATTTCTCAACTCCTCAAATTCTTCCTTCCACTTTTTAGCCTTTCTTATAAATCCATCAACCTTAGGATTCATTCTAATCATTTTCATCAAGGAACACTCCTCTTCATCATCATAATATTGTATTTTCAAAATGAGTAGTTCATTTTCAAAATCTACTTGATTGATTGCTTGCTTAGCTTGCCCCCCTTTTGCGCCCGATCATGCTAGTGGACAAGGACTACGGTCGTGTCGATCATGACCTGGCTCTATCGGGTTCTATCGAAACATGATCCAAAATGATGAACCATATCCCCGCCTTTTGTAAGCACCAGAAAAAACTGTAGGCGGAAGACCAGTAACCATAATATTCCGGTAATTCTCACCATGGAGCTCCTGTACGAGCAATCCAAAGTATGGCATTTAGCATCTGACGACGATCTTTTGGCGGTCGACCTACTTGTGGTTTTCGGGTAGGTGGCGAAAACGTCTCAATGACATTCCATTCTTCATCGCTTATTTCGTATCTGCGTCTCATAGATTCAATTGTACTGCTTTTTTATGGATTGTACAGTTTGCGTACAGACTCTAGAGACCCATAATACAGAGGAAAATCACTTATATTTTTAGAGGGATATGCCGAGTATTTCCGATACTTCTTATCCGGTAAGTGTGTGACCTTCTTCTTGTTCAAAATATCAACCTCTTCAGGAAGATTAAAAAGACTTAGCCCTGCTAACTTCAAAACTTTATTTTCGACATTTTCTTTTTAATTCCTGTAAATCCTCTCCATACAACTATAGCATCTACATTTAGAGCTTCTCACTACAACCTTCTACTTTAATTTTTAAAATTGTACTTATTCGAATTTAGTTTGACGCGATTAAATTACTAATTTTTAATATTTAAAAAAAACAAAAAAGTCCAAAGAAATCAATGATTTCAAGGACTTTTTTGTTTATGTTTGATGCCGGTGAAGGGACTCGAACCCCCACGGTTTCCCTTTCGATTTTGAGTCGAACGCGTCTGCCATTCCGCCACACCGGCTTGTAAAACATTTAAGTCATTTCATTTTTAGCTGTCGAATCTTCAATACGGATAAAAAATGGCGGGCCCTGAGAGATTCGAACTCCCGACCTTTTGATTCGTAGTCAAACATTCTATCCAGCTGAACTAAGGGCCCTTACTAACTTTTTAAAAAATGGTGCCGAAGACCAGACTTGAACTGGTACGGTAGTCACCTACCGCAGGATTTTAAGTCCTGTGCGTCTGCCGATTCCGCCACTCCGGCTAATTAAAATATGGAGGCACCACCCAGATTCGAACTGGGGATAGAGCTTTTGCAGAGCTCTGCCTTACCACTTGGCTATGGCGCCAAAAACTAATATGGAGCGGACGAAGGGATTCGAACCCTCGACCCTCGCCTTGGCAAGGCGATGCTCTACCACTGAGCCACGTCCGCATATATAAATGGCTGGGGATCCAGGATTCGAACCTGGGCATGACGGAGTCAAAGTCCATTGCCTTACCGCTTGGCTAATCCCCAACAATTACGATCAGCAATTTAAATGTTAAATGGGGCGGACGAGGGGAATTGAACCCCCGAATGTCGGATCCACAAACCGATGCGTTAACCACTTCGCCACGACCGCCACAAAGATATTTTACTTTGGCAGGGGCAGTAGGACTTGAACCCACACCAAAGGTTTTGGAGACCTTTGTTCTACCTTTAAACTATGCCCCTAGAGTATTGGTGGAGGATGATGGATTCGAACCACCGAACTCGAAGAGAGCAGATTTACAGTCTGCCGTGTTTAGCCACTTCACTAATCCTCCAAAATATTAGGTTTTCAAGAAATGGTGCCGTCGAGAGGACTTGAACCCCCAACCTACTGATTACAAGTCAGTTGCTCTACCAGTTGAGCTACAACGGCAAAAAAAGTGCTACTCAGATGGTGGCTCGGGACGGAATCGAACCGCCGACACGAGGATTTTCAGTCCTCTGCTCTACCGACTGAGCTACCGAGCCTAATTTGAGTAATAAGATAATAATGGCGGAGCTGACGGGATTCGAACCCGCGGTCTCCTGCGTGACAGGCAGGCATGTTGGGCCACTACACCACAGCTCCATGCATAAAATTGGTTGCGGGGGCAGGATTTGAACCTGCGGCCTTCGGGTTATGAGCCCGACGAGCTACCGAGCTGCTCCACCCCGCGATAGTCTAATTATGGTGGGCGCTGACGGGATCGAACCGCCGACCCTCTGCTTGTAAGGCAGATGCTCTCCCAGCTGAGCTAAGCGCCCATAATTTTCTTGGTGACCCGTAGGGGACTCGAACCCCTGTTACCTCCGTGAAAGGGAGGTGTCTTAACCACTTGACCAACGGGCCTTAATATATAAAAATGATGGCGGAGAGAGAGGGATTCGAACCCTCGAAGCGCTTGTGACGCTTACACGATTTCCAATCGTGCTCCTTCGGCCGCTCGGACACCTCTCCATATTGGCTCCCCGAGCAGGACTCGAACCTGCGACAACTCGATTAACAGTCGAGTGCTCTACCAACTGAGCTATCAGGGAACAGTACATATTTTGCGATTAGATCCGATTAGGAAGAAGCGCTTATTCAAGGATGATTATACCCTGAAAACTAGAAACGAAGTAAACGAATGAGTGAAACATCCAGGTAACACTTTCCCTTAATTGGTGTTGTGCGATCCCCGAAAAGTAATCGGAATGACCTTCGTAGGCTACACTTCACTTTTTGGGGTTGTTAAGCATATGCTTCCGTAGCACGCTTTCTTTACAGAAAGCTCTTAGGGTAAGCCCTCGACCGATTAGTATCCGTCAGCTCCACACGTTGCCGCGCTTCCACCTCGAACCTATCAACCTCGTCGTCTACAAGGGGTCTTACATACTGGGAAATCTCATCTTGAGGGGGGCTTCACGCTTAGATGCTTTCAGCGCTTATC
>JAQBPR010000178.1 GCA_028287395.1 Bacilli bacterium | reverse complement strand
GCCAAATTCAAAATGAAGCGAACCTTGGATTCTGACCTCATCATTCTAGACGATTTAATGTTCATGGCCATGGATCGAAACGAAGCCAACTTATTTTTTCAATTCATTAACAGAGTTTACGGACAATCTTCATTGATCATAACGTCCAATAAAGGACCGGCAGATTGGGGAGAATTATTAGGAGATGCGGCGATTACGACAGCCATTTTGGATCGTATTATTCACAAGAGCGAAATTATTCATTTAGATGGAGATAGTCATCGGATGAAACATCGAAAAACAATATTTGGAGAGGCGTAATTGTCCACAGAAGTTCACGAAAAACTTCTAGAACTAAGCTTATCCACATGTGAATAAGCAAGAACCAAATATGCAAAAAAGTGTCCAAAGTTAATTAACAAAAAGTGTTCAAAAGTACTTGATGGTTACATGTTGATGACATTTACCGTTTTTCTAGTGGATCTGCACGGCTCTTAAACAAAGATTGTAATGTTGGATGGTCATTCTAGGCGGTAAAGAATATACCATTCATTGTGGGGAGTATTTCAATCTATCCTTCGCTGAAAAAACAGTAAACTGTCGATTGGAGCGAAATCTAAATTGGTATATCATTATCTATGGGGTGCGGTTTTATTTACATCCAAAAGAAACATACAAGATTGAACAATGAAACTAAGGGAGAAGCACGATTAATTAAATTCCGCTTCCCGTCTTCCTTGGTCAGTTCACCCAGCACATTGCGGACATTATTCACCGTCAATTTCCTGACATTATGCAACGTCAGCAACAACTATTATTGTTCGTCCGCGATTTTTTTACGGGACTCTTTTTTTAAGTCTTTTTAATAAAGCGTTTACAAAAAAATAATAACGATGTATAATATACTTTGTATACAGGATATTCAACGAATGTAGAATATACCTGAATTTATTTTTTCCGTTAGTGCTTGTACATCACATTCTTGGAGGAGAGTCATTATGAAATTAGTCATTAAGAAGAGTAAGTTAGCAATCGGGGTATTGATAGTTCCTTTAATATTATCTGCTTGCGGTACATCGTCAAGTGGAACATCTACCCAGACCCCAAACGGCTCAAAACCAAGTGGCTATGAATTCGGTTTAGTTATGCCGATGACAGGTAGCAGTGCTACATTTGGTAACGATCAAGTGAAAGGCGCGCTAATGGGAATCGAAGATTTGAATAAAGAAGGCGGTATTGGCGGCGTGCCTCTGAAAGCGATTACGGAAGACTCGCAAGCTGACCCTAAACGTGCAATTACGGCCTATCAAAAAGTTGTAAGCTTAGACAAAGTTTCTTTTCTTGTAACGGCTTGGAGCTCTGTTGTTAAAGCAATCGCTCCTATGGCTGAACAGGACAAAGTTTTGACATTCAGTATCGGCGCGAATGATCCTAAGATTAAAGAATTGGGAAAGTTTACTCGTACAGCTTATCCTTTAGCAGATGTGGACATTAAGGCATTAGCAGAATATACACATAATACATTGGGCAAGAAGACAGCAGCTATCATTTATATAGCTAACGACACAGGCAAATTTGCAGCTGAAATTTATAAAAAAACATTTGAAGCGGCAGGCGGAAAAGTTGTAGCTTATGAAAGTCATGAGCCGGATAAACTGGAATTCGCGGCGCAGTTATCCAAAATCAAACAAGCCCATCCGGATGTAGTTCACATTCAATCCTTGGTTGGGGAAACACCGGAAATCATATTGCAAGCAAGGGAAATGGGGATTAATGCTCTCTTAACCTCTTATTCTGCAGCAGAGAACAGCGAGTTGCTGAAGAAAGCGGGCAAAGCGGCGGAAGGCTTGATTTATACCTCTCTGGCTCCAGAACCTGAAACAAACCCTAAAATTCAACAGTATTTGGATCGTTGGCAGAAGGAAGAAGGACGTGCACCTAACGGTGCGCCTTATACAGAGTATCTGTATGACACACCTTATCTGATCAAAGCGATCATCGAACAGCTTAATAAAACTGGGAAGGAAGTCAATGGAGTCAATGCGCTTGCGGCACTGAATGAACTTGGATCCGTGGATCTTCCGCTTACTGGTAAAATTATCTTTAATAAAGATGGAAGCGTCAGCAAGCCGGTTTATATTAAGAAAATTCAAGATGGACAATTCAAACTGGTTGATACGATCAAGGTTAAGTAATCCTTACTTTTTGTTCATTGTTCCGGAAGGAGATCTGCTATGTTATTTTTACAATTACTGATAAATGGTCTAGTCATAGGTTCCATATATGCCTTGATGTCAATGTCCTTTTCATTGATTTTGACGGTAACGAAGATTTGGCATTTTGCCCACGGCGGCGTATATGCAATCGGAGCCTATGTCATTTATCTAGGAGTAGTAAGAGGTGGATTATCTTTATGGGTTGCGGTGGTTATCGCCATCGCAGTCGTAGGGATAATCGGCTACTACATCGAAAAAATTGCCTACCGTCCGCTTAGAGATCGGAAATCACCTTCATTAATTTTCTTTATGGCATCGCTCATTATAAACGTTTTGATTCAAAATTTGTTGGCGCTTTTTTTCGGAACTGACAGCAAAGCATTGGTCGAAGGAAGCGTTTCAAAGGGTCTTACGTTTGGCGATGTAGTCATTAGTCCCTGGGATATTTCAGTCATTTTGATTTCTTGGATTATCATTGCCCTGGTCTTACTTGTAATGAAATACACCAGGTACGGACAAGCCTTAACGGCTATCGCAACCAATGCGGAGATGGCTGAAATTATTGGAATCAATGCTGCAAAAGTATATGCCATTGTCATAGCGATAGGTTCTATGCTGGCCATTCCTGCTGTTGCCTTAATCGGTTACAAAACGGGAATAAGCCCAACGATGGGTATAAATATCTTGGTAATAGCTGTTGTAGCGACGATCATGGGCGGCTTAAACAGCATTAAGGGTGCGGTTATATCAGGTATGATCATTGGCATCCTTGAGAATGTAGGGATATGGAAATTGGATTCTGAATGGCAGAGCGCAATTGTATTTGGTTTGTTGTTCATCTTCATTGTGCTTCGTCCTCAGGGTATATTCGGACAGAAGCTGAAGTCCAAAGGGGTGTAACCGTGTGGATTATTTCATAAACATTTTTGTCTTGATTAACTTGTACATCATTTTGTCGATGAGCTTCAATTTGTTGCTCGGTTATGGCGGAATGTTCTCTCTAGCACAGGCGATATTCTACGGACTAGGGGGATTCCTTTCAGCGTTGATTGCGATGAAATTAGGCATTCATCCTGCTTTTTCAATCCTTATCTCTATGGTTATTGTCAGTTTTTTCAGTTTGCTGCTTGCATTCCCGGCGCTTCGTATATCCGGCGATTACCTGGTTATTGCATCTCTAGGTCTTCAGATTTTTATGGTTCAAGTTTTGCTGAACTTAGATATTACAGGTGGATCTGCCGGCTTGACAGGCATCCCTCGGTTGGAGTTTTTCGGGATATCATTCTCGAAGGCCATTCCGTTCTCTATTCTAACGTTGATTATTGTCGTATTGCTTGCACTGTTCAAACGTTGGTTGGTTCACCTTCCCTTCGGTCGCGTGCTTAGAGCGATTCGTGAGGATGAAGTGGCCGCACAATCCCTTGGAAAAAATGTATCCAGATATAAACTGATAATCTTTATGATTTCTAGTGGGATGGCCGCATTGGCGGGGGGCTTGTATGCTCATTATTTTCAATATATTAATCCTTATGATTACCAAATGCCGGAATCGGTTCTTATTCTCTCAATGGTTATTGTCGGCGGTATAGGTACGATTTGGGGTCCGATTATCGGCGCTGTCATCCTTGTATTTTTGCCGGAAGCACTCCGATTTATTGCGTTGCCATCTTCCGTTGCGGCTCCGCTTAGACAAATTATTTATACGGTACTAGTACTTGGTTTTATTTACTTCAGACCTAGCGGGATCATTAAACCCAAATCTCACGTCAAAAGTAAAGTAGCGCGGGAGAAGGGAGGGGAAACAGCTTGAGCAAACCCGAAACTCCTATCTTAGTAACAGACATGCTCAAAAAAAGCTTCGGCGGAATTCAGGCTACGAATGGACTGAGTCTCAAGCTTTACAAAGGTAAAGTGATCGGTCTGATCGGACCTAATGGTGCCGGCAAGACAACGGCTTTCAATCTGACTACTGGTTTTCTGAAGCCTGATGAAGGAAAGATCACCTACAAGGGAAACGACATTACTGGATTTTCCCCACATAAGATCTCGAATCTGGGAATTGTACGTACATGGCAAAACTTACGGCTTTTCATGGATATGACCGTATTGGATCACGTATTGCTGGCAAGGCAGAATCAACCTGGCGAGAGCTTGCTGCTGGCCATAATCAAGCCATCGAAAGTGCGCAAAGTTCAGAAATCGGATTTGGAAAGATCGCTTCAAATTTTGCAATTACTGGGCTTGCAGGACAAGCGTCATGTATATGCTGAAGATTTATCTTACGCCGAACAAAAATTGCTTTCTCTTGCCCGCATCATTGCAATGGAAGCCGATGTATTGCTGCTTGATGAACCTATGTCAGGGCTGGATGGAAACTCGCTCGAAATGGCAAAACGGTTGGTTCATGATCTGGCTGTAAAAGAAGGAAAAGCGATTTGTTTAATTGAGCATAACGTTGATTTTGTAGCTGATGCGTGCGATCGAATTTTGTTCCTCGACCAAGGACAGGTCATTGCAGAAGGAACGCCTCAAGAAATAATGGCAAATGAGCATTTAACTAAGATTTATTTTGGAGAGTAGGGGGTGTAAGCCTTGTTTTTGCAAATGGAAAATGTGGTGGCCTCTTATGTGAAGAGGCCCGTCCTGGAAAATGTTTCGATTCAAGTGAATGAAGGCGAAATGGTTGCTTTGATCGGGCACAACGGCGCAGGAAAAACAACGACTTTACGAAGCATGTTCGGTTTAAACAAGGTTTCATCCGGCAAAATCACTTTTTGTGGTGAAGATGTGACCTCTCTAAGTCCGAATGAACACGTTAGACGTGGAATGGCATTTGTTCCTCAGGGACACAATGTGTTTCCTACGCTGGAGGTCAAGAAGAATTTAAAGCTCGGTTGCTTTCATATTAAAGATCAAAAATATATCGATGAGCAGCTTGAACTTATATTCGAACTCTTTCCCATATTGAAAGAACGTGAAAAGCAACTTGCGGGTACGATGAGTGGAGGACAGCAGCAGATGTTGGCGCTCGGTATTGCTCTCATGTCCAGACCTAAGCTTCTGATGCTGGATGAACCGTCCACAGGACTAGCGCCTGTTATGGTTGACAGGGTTATGGAAGTGGCACAAAAAATCAATCGCGATTTGAAAACTTCTATTATCTTAGTTGAGCAAAATGTATCCGATGCATTAGCGGTAACCAATCGAGTTTATGTTTTGAAACGCGGCGGCGTTATTCACGAAGGTTCTTCGGAAGAATTAGCAAAGGAAAAGTCGTTGTGGCACTTATTCTAGTGTAGGAAGGAGGTTGGCTATGAGAGACGGCAACGATCACGTAGCAAACGATATTCGAGTGTTGTGTGAGTGGGCAAGGGGATTGCAGTTTGAACATCTCCCTGAAGATGTCATACGCAGGGCCAAATGGGTCCTGCTCGATGATATCGGAGCGATCCTCGGAGGTAGCATGGAGCCTGAAGTAAGCGCTTTGCGCGAGGCTTACCTGGCAGAACAAACTATGGGCCGCAGCACGGTTTTGTCAAAAGGATTCCCGAAAACAAATCGTTTTACTGCGGCAGAATTGAATGGTACAGCTGGTTGCTGGCTTGAACTCGATGAAGGTTATAGATTAGCGACAAGCCATGCGGGTATTTATACGATTCCTGCATTGATTGCATTAGCTGAGGAAAAGAATGCTTCGATGAAAGAAGTGCTGACGGCGCTTGTCGTTGGTTATGAATTTGGCGCCCGCTTCGCAGAAGCCTGGGTATTCCCGCCGTTAGTTCTTCACCCGCACGGCGTGTTTGTTACCATTGCAGCTGCAGCGGCTTGCGCCAAGTTACAAGATTACGGCGAGGAACAATTGTTTAAAATCATTTCAACGGCATCTGCCTTAACAATGGCGACACCATACGATCATGCTATAAAAGGAGCTTTGGTTAGAAATTTGTGGACAGGCGCCGGGGCTCGATTAGGGCTTCTTGCTTGTGAAGTATCCAAATCCAACGTTTACGGTCTTGATTCATCTGCTGAGAGTGTGTTTTCGACCATCTATGGCGGTAATTATAAGGGAAGCGCCTTAACGGACCAATTGGGCTCTCATTATGCGATTTCTTCGGGATATCATAAGGCGTATGCTTGTTGTCAATATGCCCATTCCGCTTTAGATGCCCTGCTGAGCATAAGAAAAACAATGAAAAGTGTTATCGATGCCGATCATTTGCCTGTGCAAATCATTGTGAAGACGCATCCGAAGGGTTTATCGTTAAACAATATGCATCCTGAGACCACGCTGGGCTCAAAATTCTCCATGCAGCATGCGATTTCAGCAGCTTGGGTATTAGGCAATGGCGGCAAGAATGCTTTTACGAATGAAGCGTTAAATGACCCTGTTATCCGCTGCTTGAGGGAGAGAATTGTACTAGAGCCTGTGGACGAGCTTGGACCTCCTCCGATGGATCGTCCAGCCAAAGTGAAGGTTGTGTTAAAGGGTAGCCTCTCAGAGGAAGCTTTTGCACCGTATGCGACAGGAGATCCAACGAAGCCCTTTGACGAAAACATGATGCGTGCTAAGTTTGCGGACACGGTAAATGAATTACTGAGTCAACCCGATGAGATTAGTGAATTTATTCTGCATCAAGCTGAAAACGAAACGATCACGGAATTCCTTCAACTATTAGTAAAGAGAGGTAAATGATCATGAGTATCACTTGGAATATGGAAACGGATGTAGTAGTTCTCGGCGGCGGAGGCTGTGGAATCGTTGCAGCATTGGCGGCTCGCCAAAAGGGTGTAGAGGTCGTTCTTCTGGAGAAGGATCGCCGTTTAGGCGGAAATACTTCCTTGAGTACAGGCTCGGTACCAGGGGCAGGGACAAGATTTCAGCAGGAAGCGGGTATTGAAGACTCACCGGAACGTATGGCACAAGATATTTATAACAAAGGAAATCGGCAGGGCGATTATGAGCTTCTTCTTTACTTGTGCCAACAATCCAAATGGTTGGTTGAATGGCTCGTTGACGATATGCAGATTAACATTGAACTGATCAAAGAATACAAGCATGTCGGTCACTCACAGTTCCGACTTCATGCGCCGCGCTCCCGTAGAGGAACCGATTTAGTAAACGATCTGGTTAAAGCGCTAAAGAGAAATGAAGTAGTTGTTGCAACGAACATTGCCGGTACCGATCTAGTGACAGATGAGAACGGAGTCGTAATCGGGGTCAAAACCGAAGTGAACAACACCGTAGAATACATCAAATGTAAGAAAGTCATCTTGGGCACGAATGGTTTCGGTGCCAACAAACAAATGGTTGAGCAGTTTTGCCCAGATATTTCTAAAGCGACTTATTTCGGCGCGATGGGCAGCACGGGTGAGGGCATCCTATGGGGACAAAGATTAGGTGGTCAGGTTCGTGCCATGGGAGCTTATCAAGGCTACGCAGCCGTTTCCACACACGGAACGCTTGTATCCTGGACAACCGTTGAAAAAGGCGGCGTTCTCGTTAATAAGGATGGAAAACGTTTTGTTGATGAATCGATGGGTTATTCCGCTTGTGCAGGACCTGTTCTGCGTCAGGAGGAAGGAATCGTTTATGTCATTCTTGACGAGCGTATCAAGAAGATTGCCGAATCTGAGGATGAGTTCAGAGAATTGGTCAACATCGGTGCTGTAAAGGGCGGCGTGAACACGATCGAGGAATTGGCCGGACTGATTCAAATTGATGAAGCGGCTTTATCTGAAACCGTGAAAGACTATCAAGAAGCGATTAAAACCGGCAACGATTCATTTGGACGTAAAGAATGCGGGATCGCGCCATTGCAAGCTCCTTACTATGCCGTTAAAGCATCTGCTGGATTGTTTCACACACAAGGCGGGCTCGTGATCAACAAATATGCGCAGCCTATCAAAGCAGACGGCACGCCTATTGAAAACTTATATGTTGGCGGCGGCGTAGCAGTTGGGGTGTCTGGTGAACAAGGCGCCGGTGGGTATTCCTCTGGCAATGGTTTGTTTACTGCTTTAGGATGGGGAAAAATTGCCGGAGAGCATGCAGCGTCAGCCATAACGGAAGGACGATGAGCGATGACCATATCTGAGAAATTAGCTGCCATCACGACTACATTTGATTATGAGCAAATTCCAGATGACGTGATTAGAGAAGCAAAATATCACTTGCTGGATGCGATAGGCGTCATGATTGCGGCATCCAGAGAAGAAGGCTCACAGCAAATATTGAATACCGCTCTAGAACTCGGCAAGGGTGAATCGTGCACAGCTACGGGTAGTTCTAGCAAATTACCCCCACATTTGGCGGCACTCGTTAACGGAACCTACCTTCACAGCTTAGAATACGACGATACCCATACCGATTCCATTATCCATCCTAGCTGTGTCGTAGTGCCAACAACATTAGCTGTAGGTGAAACATTAGGCAGCAATGGCAAGGAAGTATTACAAGCCCTGTTACTAGGTTGGGAATCGTTAATCCGTTTTGGACTTGCTGCGCCAAATCGCTTTCAGAGCAGAGGCTTTCACACGACGGCTGTATGCGGTGCGTTTAGCTCGGTATTGATCTCCGGTCTTTTGACCAAGATGGATGAGCAGGCCATTACTTCAGCGCTTGGCATTGCAGGAAGTCAAGCATCGGGTATCTTTGAATACGTGACGGATGGAGCAACGGTCAAACAGACACATCCAGGTTGGGCGGCACATAACGGAATTGTTGCTGCTAAGATGGCGGCACATGGGATTCAAGGACCAAGGACCGTATTCGAAGGTCGTTTCGGATTCTATAATACATTTGCCGGAGCGGATCAGTACGAGCTTGATACGGTATGGAAAACGCTGGGGAAGCAGTGGTTATCCACTGAATTGTCTTATAAGCCATACCCGTGCTGCCACTTTAATCATGCTTTTGTGGATTGTGCCAAAACGTGGCTGCAAGACAATATCAACATCGCTGAACTGGAACAGATCATATGCCATATCAATCCGGAAGTTGTCGCTATTGTCTGTGAACCGTGGGAGAAAAAAATGCAGCCTAGAACGGGCTATGAAGCAAAATTCAGTCTTCCCTATGCAGTGGCCTCCGCTTTGTTGGACGGCAATGTGACACTGGATACTTACCGCGAGCAAGCAATACGTCGCGAGGGTGTTAAAGAGTTGATGGGGAAAATCTCCTATGTTACAGAAACAGATACGAATTATCCGGAATCTTTTCCTGGTTGGATCGAATTTAGAATGAAAAATAGTAGCGTCAAACATGTGAAATTGAAATATAATAGAGGTGGTCCGAAAAACCCACTCGATTCCAAAGAGATTGAGATGAAGTTTTTGGACAATGCTACACGATTGCTTTCGGAATCCCAATCAGAAGAACTGCGGCATCTTATTTTAAACATCGAGGAATTCAATGATATCCGAAAGCTGACAAAACTGTTAGTTTAACTCGTTCTGAATGATTTGTACTGAGGAGGATATCGTATGGCTGTGGAAGATAACATTGTAAGCATTTATGAACAATCTTTGGGTATTGAAATACCTAATACGAACCAAGTGACAGCTAGGATGCATGTATTAGGTATACTAAAGGAAGGCATTGTTCGGAATCGACTTGTGCCAGGTACTTGGCTGTCAGAAGAACATCTCTCATCCGTGTTGAATGTCAGTAGAACCCCAGTACGAGAGGCGCTTCTAGAGCTTCATACGAATCAACTGATTGACAGAGCCAATAATGGGCGATTGTATGTGAAGCAGCTTACCGTTAAAGAAGCGTTAGATATCTATTCGGTCAGAGAAGTTTTAGAGGATCTGGTTATTACGCAGGCCTCGCAAAATTTAACTGAAGTGGATCTCGCCCGCCTTATGATGGAAGTTGAAAAAATGAGAATTACAGATTCAGGGACAGTCAAAGGAGACGTGGGGGATAGCGGTCGCAATTTCCATGAATTGCTGTACTCCATAGCCAATAATGCGGTTACACAGGATATTCTGCAGATGATTCAACCTCGTTTCAATCGATATCGGTACTTTAGCACGTCAACGGGGAAGAAACGAACTTCGAAGGCTATTAGCGAGCATGAAGAGATCTATTTGGCTTTGCGCGAACGAGATGTCAATAAAGCCCGTCATTTGATGCGCGAACATATTTATAACAGTAGGCAATCTGTCTTGCAAGCACTTCAAAGCATATAGGAGGTACACATCATGACATACGATACAATTCTAAGGAACGGCAACGCGATTCTTCCTGGCAATGGTGAAACGCGTGTGGATATTGCGATCAAAGATGGGAAGATCGCTGCCTTATTGATGCCGGGTCAGCAGGCGGATGCCGCCGAAGTGATTGATATTTCCGGGAAAATTGCAATGCCCGGCGTGATCGACGCCCATACTCACTTAACAATGGGAGATTCCGATGATCCTTATATGACGGAAACCCGAACGGCTGCTATGGGCGGAGTGACTTCCGTTTTAACGTATTTGTTTCAAGCGGATCCCTATGAGGGTTTATATAAGAAAGATCTCGATCAAGTTATGAGGCGTTCTCTTGTTGATGTAGGCTTCCATTTTGGCGCGGCATCGGACGAGCAGCGTAAGGAGTTGGATACCTATATCAATGAATATGGGGTAACCTCTTATAAATTTTTCATGAATTTTCGCGGTACGGAAGGCTCTTATCTAGGTATTGAAGGTCTAGATGACGGATTGATGTACGACTTTTTCACTGATTTGGCCAAGTATCCCAATGGGATCGTAGCGACTCATCCCGAAAACGTCGAAGTGATCTGGAGATTGCGTGAACGGATGAAGGCTTCCGGTAGAGAAGATTTAAAGGTTTGGAATGATAGTCGAATTGATTTTGTGGAAAGTGAAAGCATTTTACGGGCCCTTTACTTCGCTAAAGCAACGGGAGTAAGATTGTACATTCCTCATTTAAGCTGCGCGATGGGGCTGGAGGAAACGAATCGATTTAGAGAAAGATACGATCGCTTTTATGTGGAAACATGTGCGCATTATTTAACACATACCTCTGAAAGCGACATTGGAGCTTTGGGCAAAGTGAATCCGCCGCTTCGGTTTGAGAAAGATATTGAAGCATTATGGACCGGATTAAAAGAAGGAACAATCGATGTTGTCGGTTCCGACCATGTACCAAGAACGAAGAAATTTAAAGAAGGCGGCATTTGGAAGGCAACGGCTGGTTTCCCGGGCATTGCTACTTTACTTCCGGTCATGCTTAGCGAAGGCTACCATCGTCGTGGATTGTCACTCGAACGAATTAGCGAGCTGCTGTCGTTTAATCCAGCCAAAATCTTTGGGATCGACGACCGTAAAGGTTCCATCCAGGTTGGCAAAGATGCTGATCTTGCCATTATTGATCTGAACTTGGAGAGAACCGCGAGAGAGCAAGATATGGGGTCATTCTGCGATTATTCCATATATGAAGGTTGGAACTTGAAAGGATGGCCTGTGAGGACCATTGTTCGCGGAAAAACCGTGATGAATAATAATACCATAACGGCTGAACCGGGTTGGGGTCAGTATCTTGCACGCAAATCATAATTGAACCGGAGGAATGGATCAAGATGAACACTAAAATTTGGGATGCTTATTTGACTGATATAGATAAACAGGTATATGACAAAGCAGGATTCGGAAAAAGTGTGGGATTTGGCCAGCGTCCGGCCATTTTAGTAATCGATGTACAATATCGCACATTAGGAGAGAAACCCGCGCCTATATTGGAAGCCATGGATAGCTATCCTACGGCTTGCGGCGAGAGAGGATGGGAAGCCGTATCGCACATTAAGCAAATTTTGGATGCGGCTAGAGAGAAGGGCTTTCCCGTCTTGTATCCCGTCGTGGAAAGAAAGAACGAATTCGATACGGGTCGTTGGAAAGATAAAATTCCTGGTATGGTCGGGGATGCGCATCGGATTGGCAACAGAGGGACAGAAGTTGTAGAAGAGGTTGCACCGCAGCCGGGAGATATGATTGTAAGTAAAAGATATGCAAGTGCATTTTTTGGCACACCGTTAATGACCTACTTGAATGATCTTGACGTTGATACGCTGATCGTAACGGGCGCAACAACAAGCGGCTGCGTTAGATCGACTGTTGTAGACGGGTTCTCTTATGGTTTCCGGGTCATTGTACCTGAAGATGCGGTATATGATCGCGGAGAAGTCAGCCATGCGGTTAATTTGTTTGACATGAAATCGAAATACGCGGATGTATTGTCGACGGATGAAGTTATTCAAACCATTTCGAAACTGCCTAGCCGAAAGTAATCTAAAATTCATTCATAAAGAGGTATATATATGAAACCTACTACACAATTAAGAAAATTATTGGAACGAAATGAACTTCTAATCGCACCAGGGGCACCAAATGCGATTACAGCTCGATTGATTCAGAACGCCGGCTTTCCAGTCGTTTATGTATCTGGAGCGGGAATATCCAACACTCAAATGGGACTAGCAGATATGGGGCTGCTCACCATGAGTGAAATGGTCAGTCAAATTCGCTATATCACGAATATCGTTCAAATTCCGGTCATTGCCGATGCTGATACGGGATATGGAAATGCCATCAACATGCAGCGCACCGTACGTGAATATGAAAATGCCGGTGTTGCAGCCATTCAAATAGAAGATCAAGTCACTCCTAAACGCTGCGGACATTTCGAAGGCAAACAAATCGTTACTAAAGACGAAATGGTTGGCAAGATTAAAGCGGCTCTCGACGCTAGAGTCGATCCAGATTTGGTTATTATCGCTCGTACGGATGCACGTCAAACCAATGGTTTACAGGAAGCGATTGAACGTTCGCAAGCCTATGTCGAAGCAGGCGCTGATATGATTTTCCTTGAAGCTCCGGAGTCCAGCAAGGAACTCGAGCTCATTACGAAACATGTGAAAGCACCGCTTGTCGCTAATATGGTGGAGGATGGCAAGACACCGATTCTAAGCTCGCAAGCCCTTCAGGATATGGGTTTCAAATTGGTTATTTATGCCAACATGGCTAATAGAATCTCTATTAAAGCCATTCAGGCGGGGCTTGAACACCTAAGAAACAATGGCAGCAGTATTGGACTAGAGGACCGTATGATAACCATGAAAGAAAGAGGAGAACTGACCGATTTGTCTAGATTGCAGGAGCTTGAGCAAAAGTACCTCTATCTATCTTAATCTAACGTTATGTTCTGCCGCTATCTTATGCTAGATGACTTCAGGAGGAATGATTATGAATATGTTGGTGCTGATCAAACAGACGTTTGACACGGAAGACAGCATTGTGATCGATCAGGGAACGATTTCGGAAGATGGGATGAATTATGTTATGAATCCTTATGATGAATATGCTATAGAGGAAGCCATAAGAATTAAGGAACAAACAGGAGGCTCCGTGACAGCTGTTACAATCGGCCCGTCGAGAGCTGAAACCGTTCTCCGTACGGCTTTTGCAATGGGCGCAGATAAGGCCATTCATGTGGAAGACGAGGCAGCCTTTGGGGATGAGTATACGATTTCTACCGTATTGTCGGCCATTGCCAAACGCGACTCATACCAGCTCATATTGGGCGGTTACATGGCCGTGGATGATGGTTCCGCTCAAATAGGGCCGCGCGTCGCTGAACTTTTGGATATCCCCCATGTTTCAACGATAACAGGACTCAAAATTGAAGGTCAGAAGGCTATTGTACAGAAGGATTCCGCAGGTGACATTGAAGTTATCGAAGTATCGCTTCCCTTATTAGTAACCGCGCAGCAAGGACTAAATGAGCCTCGTTATCCGTCCCTGCCCGGCATTATGAAGGCGAAGAAACAGCCGATTGAAGTACTGACTTTGTCTGATCTTGGGTTGGATCGTGCCAACATTGAATCCAAAACAGTGATTGTCAATCAGTATCTGCCTCCGAAGAAAACAGCCGGAAAAATATTCACAGGTGATTTTAAGACGCAAGTAACTGAATTGGTCTCACTGCTGCATGAGAAAGAAAACATCATATAAGAATGGGGGGACATCCTATGTTTAAAACCATTTTGATTCTGGCTGAAGCTAGAGGAGGCGTTTTGAGAAACGTTTCGTTGGAGCTGATAGCTGCTGCAAAACGTTTGTCGAAAGACGGTCAAGTTGTCGCTGCTATTCTTGGCAGCAAAGCATCTGCTTATTCCGAGAAATTAGCTCATTACGGCGCGGATCAAGTCTATATTGTAGAGGATGATCGGCTGGATTCCTATACAACGGATGCTTATACCCAAACCTTCGTTCAATTGATTGAGAAAATTGCTCCAGATGCTATACTCATGGGCCATACTTCGGATGGCAAAGATTTAGCGCCTAGAGTAGCTGCTAGATTAGGGTTAGGACTTGCCTCTGACTGTATTGATTTGAATATTGAGGATGGAAAGGCCGTTTTCACAAGACCGATTTATGCAGGCAAAGCCTTGCAGAAGAAAACTATTGTAAAAGGTATCGTGTTTGCTACCATTCGTCCTAACAATATTGAACCATTAGAGCCCTCGAAGGACGCTCGTGCAGAGGTTGTAGATTTTAAAGCAGACATTAAGGACATTCGCACCATCATTAAGGAAATTGTCAAGAAAACGGCAGGAAAAGTCGATCTTAGTGAGGCTAAGATTATTGTATCCGGCGGCCGAGGTATGAAAAATGCAGAGGGTTTCAAACCGCTGAGCGAGTTGGCGGAGGTTCTTGGAGCAGCAGTAGGCGCTTCGAGGGGTGCTTGTGACGCGGAATACTGCGACTATTCCTTGCAAATTGGTCAAACGGGTAAAGTAGTTACTCCAGATCTCTATATTGCATGCGGTATTTCCGGAGCTATTCAGCATCTAGCCGGAATGTCAAATTCCAAAGTCATAGTAGCGATCAATAAAGATCCAGACGCGCCCATTTTTCAAATCGCCAACTATGGCATTGTAGGAGACTTATTTGAAATCGTCCCGCTCTTAACTGAAGAATTCAGACAAATCCTTGGAAAGTAACTTCATGTCTGCTTGAAAGGATGATTATATGAGTTCCTTATTATTTTATATCGCTTTCTTGGCTGTCGCAGGATACGCCGTATATGTGATTGGCTCTGTGTTGCAAGCCAGATATGCATTCATCAAGCTTGGCCGGCCAGCACATGTTAAAGTTGATTACAAATTGCGAATACATGAGTTTATAACTCATGTATTCGGTCAGAAGAAGCTGCTGAAAGATAAAAAAAGCGGTATCATGCACGTGGTGATATTCTATGGTTTCATCATCGTACAGTTCGGAGCAATAGAACTTATTATCAAGGGATTCTCTCAAGGGTGGATTATCCCTTTGGGTGAAGCTCACAAATACTTCAGCTTGATGCAAGAAATTACTGTTGCGGCTGTACTTCTGGCTATCGGTTATGCCTTATACCGCAGGTTTATTGAGAAGCTGAAGCGGTTGAAACGGAACTTTAAGGCTGCAATCGTCGTTATTTTCATCTGTTCCCTGATGCTAAGCGTGCTGTTTTCTCTTGCTTTTGAACAGTTATGGTTAGGACATGAACGAAGTGTATTCACACCATTCTCGTCTTTACTGGCTATGGCCTTTAGTGGAATTGGAGAGACGGCAGCCAAAAGCTTGTTCTATTCCTTTTGGTGGATGCATCTGATCATCTTGCTTTCGTTCACTATCTATGTGCCGCAATCCAAACATGCGCACTTAATTTTTGCACCGATCAATATCTTCTTCAAAAAGTTAGACTCGCCCGGAAAGCTTAGCCTGATTGATTTCGAGGATGAGTCCGTGACGGAGTATGGTGTGGGCAGTGTGGAGCAATTCCGTCAGGATCAATTGCTCGACTATTACTCCTGTGTGGAATGCGGACGTTGCACAGATGTCTGCCCGGCCACGAGTACTGGAAAAACCTTGTCTCCTATGATGATGATTATGAACATGCGGGATCATTTAACCGACAAAGGTGCGGCCATTACGAGTAAAACAGCATGGATGCCAAGCTTTGCCTTCGGCGGGGCTGACGGCAATAACGCCATTGAAAAAAAGCTGATTGGCGAAGTGGTTACGGAAGAAGAATTATGGGCTTGTACGACGTGCAGAAACTGTGAAGATGCTTGTCCAGTCAATAATGAGCATGTCGATATGATTGTTGATATGCGTCGTTTCCTGGTCATGACGGAAGGCAGTATGCCGAATGAATTGGCGCGTACTTTCCAAAACATCGAACGTCAAGGAAATCCTTGGGGACTTAATCGTAATGAACGTATCAAATGGCGGGAAGGAATGGAGAATCTTGTTCCGACTGTCCACGAAACGGACGATTTTGACTATTTGTTCTTCGTTGGATCTATGAGTTCTTATGATATCCGCAGCATCAAAATAGCTCAAGCGACAGCACAGCTTCTGCATCATGCCGGTGTCAAATTTGCCATTCTGGGCAATGAAGAGAAGAATTCAGGCGATACAGCAAGACGAACGGGAAATGAGTTTTTGTTCCAGCAATTGGCGGCTCAAAACATTGAGCTTTTCCAGAAGTATAACGTTAAGAAAATCGTGACCTGCGATCCGCATACTTTTAATACTTTTAAAAATGAATACCCGGATTTAGGTCTTCAAGCGGAAGTTTATCATCACACGCAATTGTTGCATCAGTTGATGAATGAAGGCAAGCTGATTCCTACTAAATCCGTGAATGAACGCATCACCTACCACGATTCGTGTTATCTGGGAAGGTATAACGGTGTGTTTGAACAGCCCCGTGAACTGCTAAGAGCTATACCAGACGTCGAATTAGTGGAAATGGAACGAAGCGGTTCCAATGCGATGTGCTGCGGAGCAGGCGGGGGCATGATGTGGATGGAAGAAAAGGAAGGTACGCGCATCAATATAAAACGTACCGAACAGGCGATGGCCGTGTCTCCAACCATCATCATCAGCGCTTGCCCATACTGCTTAACGATGTTAAGCGACGGAATTAAATCCAAGGAAATCGAGGAAAGCGTAATGGCGCAAGATATCGCGGAAATTATGCTGAAGTCGGTCATTTAATGCCACATTTAAAAGCAAAATTGAGGGGTAGGAAGATATTCCCGTTTTTCATGATGATCAACATGGCACGGCTGTCGTCTTGTATGCTGGACTCATTAATGCCCTGAAATTGACAGGTAGAACCATTACGGACATTAAGGTTGTTGTAGCAGGTGTTGGCGCTGCCGGAATTGCTTGCAGCAAAATATTGCTGACGGCTGGCAGAGGATCGATTAAGATAGTTCATCCTTATTAAAAAGGCTACAGCAACCGTATTGGCATCGATCAGCCGAGTCGCTCGCTTAGCTTAACTACGGTGTGCAAAACATGCCTATGGATTTCTATATCGATGTTGCCCGCCATACCTGGGATGAAGTCAGGCATAGCCAAATGGGGGTTCGCCGCTTAAGCAGATGGGTTTTCAAACGGAAGATTTCCTCTGGGCAGGGACTCAGTCTTTAACGTCTGATAATTTGCCAACTATTTTCCCAGAATTCTATGCCACGCTAACCATGATTGCCGAGCCGTGCTCCTTTTCAAAAAGCGCAAATCAATTGATGCCTTCTGGAAGTTCGGCGATGCGCTCTCCGCGATCCAATCCGAATATGATATAGCGGACGAGCGGCTGCATGTTGATTTCGGCCAGAAATGGGGGGCTAAGCTGTTCGAGCATATGGATGATTTCGAAACAGCTAAATCTGTGCAAGAAAAGGTTCGTGCCAGAAAACTGCATCATATAGGTGTAAAAGAAGCGGAAATTGATCAGTTGCTAAAAACTTTCTGGTGTTATGCGGCTTTACAACCAAAGCACTTGTGTATGACCATTATAAAGAAAACAGCAGCCAGCTCTATGCCTGGCGGCTTCAAAATAAAGTGATTACTGAATGGACTGCAGATGTTCTTCGATGCGATCCCAAGTTTCCGTAATGCCTTGCTCCATACCCATTTCCATGACGCTTTTAAGTGCTTCAGCTGATGCGTATTGAGCACGGCTGATAATCTTCGTCTTGCCTTCAAGCTCAACCAATGTCATCCTAATCTAGGAGGCATCCCTTCTGCTTCATTCCCATCGGCATCCGAGAAGTAGTCGACTAAGATGACCTTCTCTGGCTCGACAATTTCCTCGTAGACTGCTTTGCCCCAGGATTCGAATCCGAAAAAATCAACCTGCTTCTCATCTATGCACTTCATACAGTAATGCCAGACGCCGCCGGGACGGAAATCGACGTTGCATACAGTAAGCGTCCAACCACGGGGTCCCCACCAATGCTTTAAGTGCTCTGCCTCAGAGAATACTTTGAATACAAGCTCGCGCGGTGCATCAAATAAGCGCTCCAGTGTAAGTACATTGCCTTCTGCCTTGGTAATCATTTTGTTTGACATGAATAATTCCTCCTGAAATGTAGTTTATTTGTTTTTTATTTTCTGAAGTTAATATACCATAACAGAAATATTCCAATAAAGGAATATTTAAAAATTTTTTTAGATAAGCCATATATCAATGGTTTCTTTGGCTTCCAAAGCTTCAATCATGGTGTGCCAGAATCCGCTTGTAGCCGAGGTGGGATAATACTTCAAGCCGAACCATGGGATTCATTGGATTAACGCCGCCAAATGCATGCTCGCCAACCAAATATGGATTATTGATTTCGGCAAACATGCCGAAGAGGACCTGCTTATTCTCTGTGCTAACCGGATAAGATCTGCTTGTGGATAATTTTGAAAGTATAGTCATTGAGTTTTTTCGGTTTTTTTTTTCTAATGATATTTGTTCAGTTACATTAATAGTTGGTAAATGATATATTCCAAAATCCCACTGACGATTATTACAGTCATCAGTGGGATTTTGAGATTTACTAGTTAGGAATGATTGCTGAGAAGAGCTGTGAGAGGCGGTAGAGGGTCCCTTTTTTATGCTTCTCTCAGAGTTTCTTCAATTGATCGATGATTTCCTGAGGCTCCATCCGCTTCATGAAGTTCGGGTTGACGTGGACGAGGCGGACGATTCCTTCCTTGTCGATAATGTACGTCGCCGGAACCGGCAGCACCCAGCTGTCGGTTTTATTGAACTCGGTGAGATCCCGCCTAAGCGTATTTTTGAAGGTATTTTGAAGGTAATCGGGCAATTCAAACAAAATGTTGTAGCTGTCGGCGACACGGCCGTTCGGATCGCTCAGCACCTGGAAGGTCAGTTTTTCTTTCTCTTTCTGGGACAGCGAGTTGTCGGGGCTTTGCGGAGAGACGGCAATCAACTGCCCGCCGTGCTTCTGAATCTCCGACAGTAATTGCTGGTAGGCCCTAAGCTGGACATTGCAGAACGGACACCAGCTGCCGCGGTAGAAGGTCAGGACAACCGGACTTTTGCCAAGCTCGTCATACAGGGTTACTTGCTCGCCGAGTGGATTGGTCAACGTAAAATTCGGGGCTTTGTCCCCTTCATTCAAACCGAAAACGATACCGGATTGCTGTTGCTCCTTAATGTGGCGAAAAATCTCCGCCTGGGCCTCTGCGGGCACTTTAGCGATAAAGCCCGCCTTTGTTTGTTCCAATTGTTCTTTTACCGACATGGTACAACTCTCCTTTTTGAATTAAATTATGGGCCTTAATTATCGAATATCCCACCACCGCAATTCCACAGAGTACGGCATCTATGCCGATTAAGATTTGATAATTATGAAATACATCATAGGAGATCCCTTCGACCAACGCACCCAATATGCCTCCGCCTTGATGAAATAGCAATAAATTGCCAACTAGCCTTCCCTTTTTGTTCGTAAACTCGGTTGCAATTAACATTCCTCCTGGAACGGCACCCAAATACGTCACACCGAAGGTAATTGCAAATACGATGGGGGACCAGGATGTATGCAGAAGCAGAATCAAAAAACTAAGTCCACCGAGATGAATCCTCTACTGACGTGCAAATCTCCTGACATTTGGACTTGATAGGAGGCCATAATGAAACGGGAAATTGCTCCAATAAATCCGATCACCCATAAAGCTGTTAGTCCGATCCATGCATAGTGATGTACATACCACCGCTCTTGTTTCATCCCCATCCCGTCTCTCCCTTGATTTCATTTTATATAATGATACCGTTTGGTATCATTTATTGTAACATAAATCCAGTGAATGGCAAGGGCGCAATCGTAAAAATTTGTTATAATGAATTATCGGAATATTGTTCGTAAGGAGGGCTCATGAAAAAAGGGGATAAAACACGGGAACACATCATAATGAAATCTGCTGAACTTTTTAACCAGCAAGGATACGCCGGTTCATCGTTAAACGATATTATTGCCGCCACCGGCATCAAGAAGGGAGGCATCTATCGCCACTTTAGCAGTAAAGACGAAATTGCCCTTGAAGCCTATAATTATGCCGCTAGTTTAGTCGGTATGAGATTTTCCGAAGCTATCGGTAAAGAGGAGTCCGCAACAGGTCAATTGCTCGCATTTTTCCGCGTCTATGAGGATGTTGTGAACAATCCCCCGTTCATCGGCGGGTGCCCCTTGCAGAACACAGCCGTAGAGAGTGACGACACTCACCCCACATTGCGTCAAAGAGCCCAACGAGGTTTACACGGTACCCTAGACACGATGAAGAGTATTATTTATAAAGGTATACGAAAGGGTGAATTCAAGGAAAATCTGGATGTGGACGCATTGGCCTCGTTTGCCTTTTCCTTATTGGAAGGCGGCATTATGTTGAGCAAGCTAGAAGGTAACAATAGGCACATGCAAATGAATATTGTCAGTTTCTCTTCCTATCTACAGCAATGTTGTTTGAATGTACATTGAACTGCCACCCCTGCTCCCCACTTCGCGCCAAAATTATGGGTACTGCATAGCCTCCTTTATATGATGGGAGTATACAGGTTAGTCAATTAACGAACTTTCATTCGTGCATTTTCTAAAAGTTCAGCGAGTCGATCGTATATATCGTCAATCTCATTTTCCGAAATTTGAAGCTCGCCACGCTCTGCAACGGATTGAAATAAAGCTTTAGCCGTTAACCTTGTCTTGACGCCATGCAGTTCTTCAAATGTAATCGTTTCGAGGGTTACATCTCCGATCCTGGCAAACCTACAAATTCAAAAGTATGAATAATCCTCTCTGGTGGTGTAACTTCATGATACACTCCATGAAATGTTGTTGGTTGATAATAAAGTCGTTTAAAATAAATGGCAGTATCACCCACCGCGTTTCCCCGTTAGTAGACTTACCAAACAAACGTATGGTATATTATTTTCAGGTGATAATAAAATGGCAAAACAAAAAATAACACGTGATGAACTTGTTACTAGAACTGCGAAGGTTTTCAGAAAACAGGGCTACCATAATACGACTATGAATGATATTGGGAAGATATGTGGTTTGTTAAAAGGAAGCATTTATCACTATTTTCAAAGTAAGGAAGAGTTGATGGTCGAGGTTTTAAAGGCTTCTTACGAAGAGGCCTGCAACCACGTTTACCCTATCGCATTCGACAAGAGCATCTCTCGTCAAAAAAGATTATCAACTATGCTGGATGAGTCAAGCTTGTTCAGCAATGGAACGGTAGATGGAGGCTGTTTGTTCGGGAGAATCGGCTCAGAAATCGGTACGTTATTTCCTGAATCCAATGAGATAATCAAAACCCATTTTAATGCCTATATGGAAGCTTTAGAAACGATTTTTCAAGAAGCTGTCAGTGGCATACAAGCAAAGGAGCTTGCAAAGCAGGCACTCACGGAGATGCAAGGCGCCATATTATTAAGTGTTATTTACTCAGATACAAGTTATTTTGCAGAAGCGAAGCAACGTATTATGAACTATGTTCCTTAATTTTTTTACATTTTTAACAAACAATCGTTTGTTAGATTAATTTATGGGAGGTAAAGATTATGCAATTTAATAGAATTTTTAAAGAAAAGGTGCAGTTTTTAACAATCAATGCAGAAATGGTACCTTGTTCGGGTTGCCGCACGATTGGAGGGAGATCCTATGAATAAAGTAATTTCTAGAGACGGCACCGAAATCGCATTTGATCGCATAGGTGAGGGATCGCCGATCATTCTGGTGGTTGGAGCGTTCAATGATCGAGCAACAGGCGCTCCTTTGGCTAAGCTCCTAGAACCGCACTTCACAGTGTTCAACTACGATCGTCGAGGACGTGGCTCGAGTGGGGACACGGCACCTTATACAGTCGAACGCGAGATTGAAGACCTCGAAGCCCTTATTGTTGAAGCCGGAGGATCAGCATCCGTATTCGGTTATTCCTCCGGTGGGGTCCTGTCCCTAAAGGCAGCAGCTCACGGGTTAGCTATCTTGAAGCTGGCGTTGTACGAGCCACCATTCAGAGTCGGCGACAATACCCCTCAGCCGCCGGCTGATCTCGCGGTGCAACTCGCTGAGTTGGTATCCTCTGGTCGCCGAGGCGATGCAGTTGAGCTCTTCCAGACGAAGGCCGTAGGTATTCCGATCGATGTCGTTGCCCGCTTGAGAAATGAGCCTTTTTGGCCTAACCTTGAGAAAATAGCGCACACGCTCGTCTACGACGCCACCATCGTAGGCAACCTCTCCTTGCCAACCGAATGGGCAGCTTCCATAACGCTGCCCACACTAGTTATTGCCGGCGGGGAAAGCATGAATGAGTTTCGCCTCGCAGAACAAGCGTTGGCGGCTGCCCTCCCCAATGCTGAGTACCTTTCCCTTGACGGTCAGACTCATCACATTGTTCCACCTGTTTTAGCTCCTGTTTTGAAGGAATTCTTTGCTCGTTAAAACTGTACATATTCGATGCTTTTTTCATCTAGTGCACAATTGGCTCAGCTGTTTTTTTAGTTTTCTTAGCAGAATCCGACAGTTTTATTTTACCGATGATCAAACTACCCAACACTCCCAGCAAGATAAAAGCAAGACCCAACCAGAATACGCTATGAAGGGCCGAAATCATTGAGTTTTTCAAAATGGGTGAACTGTTTCAACAAAGCTTTGCGGCAGCTTTTTGAGAATGTCTGGACTCAACAATATAGAATTAGCCAATGCACTAAAATTTAATTAAAAAAACGCTCAACCCTGAAACTGAAGGGTTGGGCGTTTCATTGATTTCAACTTAGCCTGGTATTATTTTAAGGATGAATCAACCTTTAATGTGTTTTTCTCAATTTGGGAATGAGCTAGTGCATCCTCTTCATTGGAGTGTACGGTAACGTGATTCGTAGTTCTCAATGGAATTTCTTTTAAGAAGAAAGCCAGCAGTAATGCTAATCCCAAGAAGGACGCTCCAGATAAAAATACAACGGATAACGAAGTGCCTAAAGCATCGCGAAGCATGTCGATGATTTTTGTGAAAATCGGCTGTAAATCCGTGGGGAGACTTTGATGAATTTGCTCTAATTTCGAATGATCTAATAGTAATTCCGGGTTCTGAAAAGCGGCAAACCTTTTAGCTGTTTCCGGATCCAGCTTAGAAAGATCCACACCCTTACCTGAAGAAATAACTGATTTCAAGTTGTTCACCAATTGTGTAGCCATGATGGTTCCCATAACCGCAATTCCGATAGTTCCTCCCATATTGCGAAAAAGCTGTGAGGACGCCGTAGCTACGCCGAGTTCTGATGGAGCCACGGCATTTTGAACCGCTAGCGAGAACACAGGCATTCCCAGCCCCAATCCCAATCCGAATATGATCATACTGATAACGGCCATCCAAATATTGGTCATGAATCCCATAATAATCATGCCCAGGATCATTATAGACATACCCATCAAAGCAAATCGTTTATATTTACCGGTCTTTGTCATCAGTCTGCCGCCCACAGCGCTGGTTAAGACCATTGCAATTGACATAGGCATCGTCACATACCCAGAGTATGTCGGTGATATTCCCATAACTCCTTGCACAAAAAAAGGAATATAGATCAAGGCGCCCATCATACCTGCATTCATAATGAATCCGATAATATTGGAGATCGTAACAATTGGATTTTTGAATAAAGATAAAGGCAATACCGGACTTTTCACCTTAGTCTGGATAATCAGAAATATGATGAGAGCTAAGAGGGTGCCTGCAAAGAGCTCGATGATTGGAGTTGAACCCCATTTATATTTGGTTCCGGCCCATGAAAAGGCGAGAAGCAGTGGCACAATGGTGAGCGTTAAGAAAAGAGATCCCCAGTAGTCGATTGTCTCACCCACTTTACGGTCTACTTTTGGGAAGAGCACCAGAATCATGATAAAAGCGATAATTCCTACCGGAAGGAAAATCCAGAACACCCATTCCCAATTCATATGATCCACAATATAACCGCCCAATGAGGGTCCGAGAATGCTGGCGAAGCCAAATACTGCCATCATGACTCCAGTCCATTTTCCGCGTTCGCGCGGTGAGAACAAATCACCAACGGCAGTAAATGCTGTAGCCATGATGATGCCTGCCCCGATTCCTTGTATGCCGCGATATATGATGAGTTGAAAAATATCGGTCGAGGTACCGCAGAGGAAGGCACCAATCATAAAAAAGATGATTCCTGCAAGAATAAAGGGTTTTCGACCATAAATATCGGATAATTTACCTACTAATACAGTAGAAATCGTGGACGTTAACATATAGATGGTGATGACCCAGGTATAGTAGTCCATCCCTCCAAGCTTCGAAATAATCCGCGGCAAAGCTGTCCCTACAATCGTTTGATTAATTGCCGAAAAAAACATGGCGGCTATAATAGCAAACATAATCGTAACTTTTCGTTTATGGGATAAGTGATACATTGTTGTAACCTCCATTATAATTTTTTCCCCAGATTATTTTAGTGCTAAAATAATTATTGATAAACATTTTATTACTATAGCATAATTAAGAAAATCCCGTCAAACTGAAAATGACTTATTACTTAGGTACTAGCATATGTAGTAAGTTTTATTTCTAAACCAAATTCAATTCGTGGTTTTATTCAAGCGATATGAGGGAATATTAATTGACAGGTTCTCTATAATAAATTAAAATTTATTTAAATATATTATAGTACTAATATATTTATTGCTAAAATATTTTGAAGTAAAATAATTCTATGAAAGGATTCAGGATGAATGAACACAAAAATTTGCTGCAGCTAGAGAACGTTTTGATGCAGTTGATGAGAATACTTACATCAGAGTGGAAAAAATATTGCGAAGGTGAATTTACAAGGTCAGAAATTATGATCCTGGAGCAATTGGCGTTTCATGGTAAGCAGCATGTCACCAATCTTTCCGAATCCTCAATGATTACACCTGGAGGTATTACAGGCATTTGTGACAAGTTAGTTAACAAGAGGCTCATTGGGAGAATAAGGGATGAGGGGGATCGTCGGGTTGTTTTTTTGGAGATAACGGATCAAGGCAGAGAGGAACTGCAAAAAGTAATTCTAATTAGAAAAAAATTTATGGGAGATTTTTATGGCAGTTTATCCGAAGAAGATATTAATCATTTGATTCGAATTTACAATGAGTTATTGCATACTTCACAGAACAAACAGAAAGAACAATAAACTTATGATAGATCGTGGCAGGAAGAAGGTTTGAGCTGGATGATGGCTCATGAAATTATGATAAATCAAGTTTATAAGGTCAAGGAAAGCGATTCCGTTATGACAGTTGTTGAGAAATTCAAAAATCACAGGATCAGCGGACTCCCGATAGTCAATGAACGAAATGAAATCATTGCATATATAAGCGATGGAGATATCATGCGATATATTGGTAAGCAGCAACGTCCTACAATGGATTTTTTTTATTTTTCAGCAAGATATGCGGTAGACAAGGAAGACTTTATTATAAGATCTAAACATTTGCTTAGCCTTAATGTAATGAGTATCGCCAAGCGAAAAGTGATTAAAGTTCAATGGGATACGGAAATTGAGGATATAGCTGCTTTATTAGGCGAAAAGCAGATCAAAAAAGTACCGGTAGAACGCAATAACGTCCTTGTGGGTATTATTAGCAGAGGTGATATTATTCGGCACGTATTCAATGATCTTATATGATATGGGAAATAGCTGCTGGTTTTAACAAATTAATATGGAAAAAGATATCTGATCCCTTTTCCATATTAATTTGCCCCATCTAAACAAAAGTCCTCCGACAAGTTCTCCTGCTCTAGTGTAGCTTTGATCTCTCCTGGTTCTTACATTCTCTTCTAATTAACGTCGTCGAACTCATTGGTCAGCTATTCTATTAACATTTGGAAAGATGAGTCTCAATTCAACATGTGGACCATACCTTTTAGTAAGATCTTCATCTTACGAAAGGATGATTAAATTGTTGTATTCGCCTCACTCAATCACGCGAAAGATAATGCCAGAAAATCAGGAATTTCCAATGCTGTCACTATCCAGTCGAATCACCCCGGAAAATCTGTTTTATATCCGTAATCATTTTCCATATCCGAATGTGGATATGCGTTCTTGGGGTCTATGCATCAAAGGATGTGTAAACAGAGAAATCTATTTTCGTTATCATGATCTCTTAAATATGCCTCAAGTTACACTGCCTGTAACGCTCGAATGTGCTGGAGACAAAAGAGCGCTTTTTCATCCAAAAGCCCGCGGCGAGCAGTGGGAACTAGGCGCAATAAGTCATGCCGTTTGGTCAGGGGTACGTCTTGTAGATTTACTGTATCTAGCCGGAATTCAAATGAATGCATGCGAAGTGACATTCGAGGGCATGGATCAAGGAGTTAGAACGGATATGCCAGGTGTGTTTTCCTATAAAAGAAGTCTACCTCTTGAAAAGGCTTTGAATCCCGATACAATTATAGCCCTTTATATGAATGGAAAGCCACTACCCTACCGTCATGGGTATCCAGCCAGACTAATTGTTCCAGGATGGTATGGTATGGCTTCAGTCAAATGGCTTCACCGAATTACGTTCACTGAGGAGCAATTTCAAGGTCCTTTTCAGGTTGTTGATTATGTATATGATCGAAACCCATTAACTCCATCATCTTCCGAACCAGTTACAACTATTCGTCTCAATTCAACCATTGCTCGACCTTCAGATCAAGAAGTATTGGCAAAAGGGGAGAATTGGGTATTGGGTACGGCATTATCGGGTGAAGATCCGGTAGTTATGGTTGAGATAAGTACAGATAATGGAACAACGTGGATGCCTACATCTTGGTTGGAGCCACAAGAACCTTATTCTTGGAGGCGCTGGTGTTGGAAGTGGACTGTAACAGCTTCCGGAACTTACGACATTAAAGTTAGAGCTACGGATGCTGCAGGCAACATTCAAAGTGAAATGACAGATTGGAATGTAAAAGGTTATGGCTATAACGCGATTCAGCATATACGTGTGTATGTGGATTGACCTAAGATTCCACTTGTTAGATGAAATCCGGTTTTTGATTCATATTTAATTTCAAAATGAGCAAGCATTTTCGCTTTTTTTTTATTATAAGTGCGATATTTTGGTGTGTCCCAAGCCTTAATATTAATAAAACCATCTCCAAAAGAATCAGTTAAATTCGGTAGTATTATGAAGAGGTGTATCGTTTTTGTTCATTTATTCGTTTACTAAATAGTAAGAAGATTTTTTAAGGAGGATAGGGTATGACACAGCTTGCGGATATTCAAGAGCTTCAATCTAGACTTCTGCGCTATTGCCTAACGATTACGGAATCGGTATGGGAAGCGGAGGATTTGGTCCAAGAAACCTGCCTTAAAGCAATCGGATTATTAAATGGCACTTGTGTTCATGCAAATCCTGCAGCTTACTTGTTCCGTATTGCAAAGAATACAAGGATTGATCAATTACGCAAACAAAAAACGTTCCAAATAAAAATGAATCTGATCCTGGCAGAGGAACAGCAACATTATTTCGACCTATTCGATTATGATGTGGAAGCTGCGCTTCAGTTATTGATAAAATGTTTATCGCCCATGCAGCGTTCTGTTTTTTTATTGAGGGACGTATTCGGATTTACGAATATGGAAGCAGCTGAATTTCTGAAAACAACAGAGGGGGCAGTGAAAACAGCCTTGCATCGAGCACGTTATTCATTGGAGGCAGCTAAAGATACTTTTGCAGAAGAAGAGATTTCGAATGTGAAGGATGAATCAGAGAAAAGTATTTTGCGCGCACTCTTAACGGCGTTTCAGCTTAGAGATGTACCCTTATTAGTCCAACTATCCCAAAACGATGCACTTGATCCAGCCATGGCAATCGGAATGGCTCAAAGGCATTTATTCGGAAGAAGGAGTTTAGCTATGGATAGAAAAGAAACTATGCCGATTCTGCAGTTAGCAGCCTAGTGAGTCGAAAAAACAGAAAAAACGGAGGTCATTTTTATGAATAGTATACCTTATGTTGTGGAACAAACCTCTCGAGGAGAACGTTCGTATGATATTTATTCTAGATTGCTGCGAGATCGAATCATTATGATCACAGGAGAGATAGAGGACAATATGGCCAGTACGGTTGTAGCTCAATTATTGTTTCTGGCGTCAGAAGATTCGGATAAGGATATTTCCATATATATCAATTGTCCTGGTGGGTCTGTAACGGCTGGATTCTCGATTTACGATACTATGCAATTTATTAAACCAAATATTAGCACGATTTGTACTGGATTCGCAGCTAGCTTTGGATCCTTTCTGTTGGCAGGAGGGACCAAAGGTAAACGGTATGCTTTGCCGAACAGTGAAATCATGATCCACCAACCGTCAGGAGGCGCACGAGGTCAAGCTTCTGATATCAAGATCCATACGGATTGGATTTTGAAAACGCGGGAAAGGCTCAACACCATACTAGCTCATAATACAGATCAGCCCATATCCCAAATAGAAAAGGATACAGATCGGGATCATTTTATGAGCGCTGAGGATGCCAAAACCTATGGAATCATCGATGGAATTTTGTCGAGCGCGGGTTAATTTTTCATTAGATGTTCAAATAAACAAGTCAATGAGTGGGACTTAGACTAACCTCCCATCCAATCTGCTTTTACCTGTGAGTGATGTGTGGGTCATTCCGCTAACGGGAGCGTTAGCGGAATAAAAAGACAGTCAAAGACTTCTTGAACTGAAGTCTTTGACTGTCTTTTCTGAGTAATGCGAATACTTTATTCATCTACAGCAACTAAAAATTGTTAAATGTGAGAAGCATATATACCTATTCACTAAAACATAATCAAACAAAGCTCGTACAAACAAATCAGGTTAAAGTGAATCAACTATCCATTGAAAATGAAAAACTAAAAGGTCAAATGGCCGTATTTCCTTCTGTAATGGCTTAACGCAAGAAGCGGCCAAATGTAACGGTAACTGTGGTAATGAATGTAAAAGTTACCTGCAAGACCCCCTCCGGTAGGATAAGTGGTAATCCAATCGTCTTCGTGCAGGACGGTGATTAGCCTGCGGATGCCTATTTCCACTTCAGGAATCGGCTTCGGATGAACGGCGATGAGAGCATCTAGCGCCCATGCGGTTTGAGACGGGGTGCTTGCTCCGAGTGGTACATACCGCATAAGTTTATCGCTCTTGCATGATTCTCCCCAGCCACCGTCGGAATTTTGAATGCTTAAAAGCCAGCGGACGCCTTTTTGCATTGTTCGATGATCGGGTTCTACCCCTACCGACATCATTCCTGTCAGTGCAGCCCATGTCCCGTAGATGTAGCAAATCCCCCAACGCCCGTACCACGATCCATCCTCTTCCTGATGATCGATCAGCCAATCCGTTCCGCGTCGAATAAAAGAATGGCGCAATTCAAGGCCTGCAGTGTTGCCCAAAAATTCCAAAGTTCGCCCGGTCAAATCAGCAGTGGAAGGATCAATAGCAGCCATTTTGGCTCCGTCGATCGGCAGCCAGGTG
>JAQBPR010000158.1 GCA_028287395.1 Bacilli bacterium | reverse complement strand
AACTTATTCTCTTTAATAAATTGTCTGCGTTGTTCTTTTGTCCATAATCCCATGTGTAATCCCCAACCTTTCCTATACTTCTATTTTAATAGGTTTGGGAGTTTACACAATATATTTTACAGACTCCCGGAATACGCAATAGTTATGTTGTTGCAATTCGAACTGTAACCTTTTCAAATTTATTTTTATTTCATTTTCTCCTAATTCTTTTAATCCAGCGATGCCATCTTCAAGTGTTTTTTCATTTCCCAATTGAATTGCCATAGTAATCATAAAATTATATTTGGCTATTTCTTTTATATCTGTTTCGATTAAATCAGTTAAAATAATTTGTGCTTTTTCAATCTGGCCTTTATTAATATAAACAATACCCATCCTTTGTTTAAGTTCAATGGTGAATTTTTCTGGGAATTGTAGGTATAACTCCGTGTTAAGAAGAGATTGAATTGTTTGTAATGCGGATTCAAATTTACCTGTATCTATTAATCCATCAATTTTTTCAATTGCTATAACATATAATTGATCATTGGACAGCGAACTATTCTCGAGTGAACTCGTAGAAGTATCATCAAAAGATTGCTTATTTTCTCCAATATTACTGTTTTGTTCAAAATTTGCTTTATTAATGAGGATATTTAGCTTTTGATTCATCTCTTTAACAGCTTCTACTGTAATCTCGCTACTAGAATTGATCTTTTGAAGTATATTACTTTCACTCATTTGGATATATTTAACGACTTTATCATCATTAACTTGAAGCTGCATACATAAAATTTTTGCTGAATCCAAAATCCTTTTAATTAGATTTACGAGTTCCTGCTCGGTTAAATAATTACCAGGCAATCTGAAACAAGTATGAATTTCTTGAGCTAATTTAATAGGATCACAAATATGAAAAATAAAAATTTTATCTTCGGAGTACTTTTTAGCTAAATACTTTCTTAGTAGCTCAATATCCCAAAAATTATAGGTAGTGGGATTATTATCTGAAGATTTAGATGATAAATAATCGCGGTTATTTTCGGTTGATTTTATAATGGACGTGATTACAATTTTTATTAGGCTCTTCCTGGGATTTCTATAACGTTCCATTACTATTTTTGCTATTTTTAATAATGATGATGAAATACTTGCAAAGGACAAAATTATCCCTTCTTTCTTAAAAGCATATACACATATTACCATATCAAAAAAATAATTTGTCATTTTTGTTTTTCTTAATTTTTTATCGTTTACTAATAGTTAACAACTATATAAAAACAGAATTGATGAGCAGTTCGTAGATCTTACTGCAAGCCTTAGACTCTTTGGGGAACCAGAATCCATCATAAAACAGATGCAAGATCAGGTAATGGAGCAGACCAAAGTGTACATCCGAGCTGGAATTTCGGAAAATAAGATATTGGCAAAGACAGCCTGTGACAATTTCGCTAAGAAGGACCCAAGCGGTATATTTACATTGCCTAAAGCAAAAATTGCCAGTATCCTTTGGCCGCTGCCCATTAATAAGATGTATATGGTTGGGTCCCGAATGACAGCTCACTTTACAAGGATGGGGATTCACACTATAGGTGAACTCGCTCAAGTGCCATTGCCACAATTAAAACAGAAAATGCGAGTTAAATTTGGAAAGCAAAGCGATATCCAAGCGGAGCTGTATTGGCGCATTGCAAATGGGATAGACGATTCTCCGGTAACTGTCGGAACACACGACACCCAGAAGTCTATTGGACATCAAATGACGCTTCCAAGAGACTACAGGACGTTAGAGGAAATACTTGTTGTGATCCTTGAGCTTGCTGAGTTGGTTTGTCAGCATTGCCGGGCAAAGCGATATATGGGTTGGGTTGTTTCAGTCGGTCTTATGGGTGCGGATTATGATCGACCAAGTGGTTTTTTCAGGCAGATGCGAATGCAAGATCCGACTAATCTTGCAGAAGACGTTTATGAAATCGCTAAGATCCTGATAAACAAACATTGGGATAAACAGTCGGTGCGAAAGGTAGGTGTAACCTTGAATGAATTTGTAAGCGATCAGGAATATCAATATGTTTTATTTGGTGATCGGGAAAAGAAAATGGCTCTTGCCCATACAATGGATAAAATTAAATTACGTTATGGTGACGCAGCAATTATGAGAGCTGTCTCTGTATCTGAAGCAGGCCAAGCGAAGGACAGAAGTAAGAAAATAGGGGGACACTACAAATGAGCAAGAAGCTGGAGAAGAACGGTATGTGGGAAAGCAGCAGAATGATGCTGCCGGAGCATAGAGAGGAAATACTTAAGGAAAATAAAAAGGTTCATAAAAGGATTAGGCCACATATGCATGAAGAAGAGTTAGAAATCATTTCAAGTGAAATCTATAGATCATATAGGCTAAATGAGGAAATTGAGTTAGTTTTGTTCGATGATTACGAGGATATCCATTATACGGGTATTGTGATTAGAATGGATCAATTTAACAGGGTAATAAAGATACAGAGCGGCGAAGATTATGCCTTTATCAAGATGGATGATATTGTGAAGGTGATTGTAACCCGTTAAAGTATCTAATGTAACAATATCAGTATTATTCTTCCCTTTTGTCAATGACAGCTGAGATCCCTTTATCTACCTCGTATATTAATTCAATCGAGAGTTGTATTGGATCAAAATTATGATATTCGTCTAGGTAAATAGCTGCAGCATCGATAATATCTTGTTCTGACAATGTATATGTTTTTCGATCATTCTTAACAGTTGTTACAGCTGAGATCCCCTTGCCTTCTCCGTGATAAAGTTCAGCTTCAATATCCTGTATATCTTCGTTATATCTATTTGCAATAAACACACAAGCAGAATCAATCAGGTCTTGTTCATTGAATAAGATCTTCATCAATACTTCCTCCTGAATAATTTTTGAAACAATTTGAACCCAATGTAAATAATAACTGCCCAGATTAATAAACCAACTATCGAAAATCCCCCGCTACCATACCCACCGAATCCGCCAAAAGGATTTAAAAAATGCCCAATTAAAGCACCCGTGGCAAGCCCGCCGAAGAATCCACCCCAGCGGCTGGTTGGAGCCGGTTGTACAGGCTGCGTTCTTGGATTACGGGTGACATCGGACGAGGGAGATCTAGGTCCTGTTCTATAACCATTTCCTGTGCCCGGGCTAATTCCCCCTCTGTTGCCTCCGGTAAATGACCCGCCCGGTGATCGATAACTTCCTCTGCCGAGTTCATTAAATTCTGCTTGAGCTTTATTTTGATCCTGAGTTTGTGTGGAGTACTCATTAACATCTTCTGCAAAGACAGTTGCCATATTGATGCATAAAATTATGCTGAGGATAAATGTAAAAAAATACTTTTTCATTTCATTCCCCCTATCTGATAAAAGCCACGATGTTTAAGCTCTAAATATTATGGTTTAAAATTTTTAAGTTTATTCGCTTGCATGTCTATTTATCCTTAGCCATCTTATGGAAACAGATTATTTATAATGCAATCGTTGCAGCTTATGTGACGGTTTTTAAGGCGTTCAAGTTAGTAGATACTAGATTCCTTCCACTAGTTTCTTTGGTAATAGCCGCTGCATTTATTCTTTCACCAGAATATATTTATAGTAAATTGGATCTAATTTCTACTATTGGACTTGGCTCTGATGGAGTTTATCACATGACCAAAAATAAGGGGATGGCAAGCAATGATTAAAAGAAAGTATTTATTAAAGAAAGATCCAAGAGATAGCTTTGAATCGGACGCGGTGGACTGGAAGGTGATTTTAAATGACTAAAGGTTTTAATTGTGCTACACCGCTTACTAATTCTATAGCAACTGCATTTAAAGCGGATGGATATGACTTTGTTGTCCGCTATATAGATCCTAATCAATCAAGTTGGAAGAGGCTTTCGAATGCAGAATCTGCGATAATCAGCGCAGCTGGCTTGCAGATTATTTCTGTTTTTGAGCGAATGGGAAGTAGAGCAAACATAAATGGCTTTCGTGGTGCATCAGATGGTCTAGTTGCTCTTCAAGCGGCACAGGATCTAGGACAACCAGAAGGATCAACTATTTATTTTGCTGTAGACTATGATGCTCAACCTTCTGATATGGACAGCATTGAGGCTTATATCCGAGCAGCTGCAATAGCTACTCCTCAATATTCGACTGGTATTTATGGATCGTATGCAGTCATTGAGGAAATGAAAAAGCGCGGAGCTTGTAGTCATTTTTGGCAGACATACGCCTGGAGCGGTAACTTACAGTCCTCTTCGATTCAAATTTATCAATACAACAATGACATAACAGTACATGGGATCGGCGTGGATCTAAATGAATCTTACGGAAATGAAGGGTGGTGGAACACTTTGGGTATACAGCCAATGAGCGCAGTAGATGCAAACAAAATCATTGAGTTTTTAAAAGCAGGATATGATTTTGTGAATGATACGGATTCGCATGCAGAATTTAAACGGGTGGCTAACGAATTACGAAGAGTGTCCGGACAGGCGCAACAATAATAAAAATTTGATCGGGAGATGGTAAACATGCAATTAGATTGGACAACGGTAATAAATGATTTTGGCGTATTAATTACTTTTTTCGGGGTCTTTTTTGGATTGAAAAAGAAATGGCCTGCTTTGTTTGTTTTCGCGACATATTTAGAGCAGCATGCATCTCAAATCGTTCAGGAAGTTGAAACGATCGGCAAGGAGATTCTATCCACGCCTGCCGGAGCCATTGCAGCTCACTCATTGCATGCCGAAGTAGATCGGGTTACGGAAGATTTCAAAAAGTCGGAGATTGGCCGGCTTGCTTTAGTCGGTCTGCATAACTTTGGACAAGCATACACTAATTTAAGTGATACACAAAAGGTTGCATTAACAAGATTCGTAGTTGATTCGGTTCCGAAGGAGTGGAATATAAATGATAAAACGGTTATTGAAGTTTTGGCGGAAACAGAAAAGGCGGTTGATTATTTTGGAAGTCTCGAAATCGTGAAAGCAGCTAATATCTTCACTGAAGCGCAGAAGGCAAGCGCAGTTACTCAAGTTACAACTGGTAACGCCACAGTTTAAAATCAAAGCCCCCGCGCAACCACTGGCGGGGGCTTTTTTCGTCTAATAATAAAAAACTAATATTTAGCGACAAAAAAACCGATAAATAGTATAAAATGCTGCTAAATTTACGGATTTGTTTGGTTTAATTGATGCTTTATGTAATTAATTGTAGAATAATATTGTTTAAAAAAAGGAATTTGCGTTTAAA
>JAQBPR010000139.1 GCA_028287395.1 Bacilli bacterium | reverse complement strand
TACCGTGGTCGTTGGAGTCAAACTAACGGAAGGGCTCGGCACCATTGTTCAACGACCTTCCTCGCCAGCCTTACGAATAGTATAAATCAGGCTGCAATAATTTTCATCACTCTGTGGTGTCCCGAGAGGGGCATGGGAGGCTAACTGGATATAAGACATTGGAAAGGGAGTCGACAAACCATGCAGAATTACATTTGTACTACATGTGGCATTCAATATCCTCTGTCATCAGAACCTTCTAAAAAATGTGTTATTTGTAATGAGGAACGTCAGTATGTTAATCCAAACGGTCAATCTTGGACGACGTTAGGAAAAATGCGTATGGATAATGTGTATAGAAACGAAATCTTTCATGAGGAGGACGGTCTTTATTGCATTACCACAAAGCCCAATTTTGCCATAGGTCAAACAGCATATCTCGTTCAAAATAAAGGTTTTAATCTTCTATGGGACTGTATCACATACTTGGATGACCCGACATTGGCTGAAGTAAAGAGTTTGGGAGGATTACAAGCCATTGCATTGTCCCATCCTCATTTCTATTCAGCCCAAGTTGAATGGGCTGAGGCACTAGATGTTCCAATATTCATCCATGAAGATGATAAGCGATGGGTAATACGATCAAGTGACCATATTAAGTTTTGGTCAGGAGAAGTACTACAACTGTCAGAAGGTCTTACTCTTAATCGTCTTGGGGGACACTTTAAAGGTGGAACTGTCCTTCACTGGGAAAATGGTCACGAAGGTAAGGGGATACTTCTTACAGGAGATATTATCCAGGTAGTAGCAGATTGTAAATGGGTTAGCTTTATGTACAGTTACCCTAATCTCATACCTCTACCCGCTAAAAAAGTAGCGGAGATTGCAGGTAAAGTTTCAGTACTCAAATTTGAACGCATATATAATGCTTTTCATCGCATTGTAAGTGAGAATGCTAATGAATCTGTGAAAAAATCTGCTGAAAGATATATAGCTGCTCTTGAAGGGAAATTATTTAATACATAGTTTTGACTCGACTCATAATACCGATCTCTCAGAGTGAGGTTTTATGTGATTGTCTTTTGTTACGCTAACGGAAACGATAGTTGAGGGGCTTGCTTTGATGAGGTTCCTTTCTTTATTGAATTAACGGGCAGGATTGCTCAATGATGAGAGGTACTTAACGTAGTAATTAAGCTCTAATGAGGAACGAAAGGCTGAATAATTGGAGCTAGGCTGCATAATAATAGCAAGCTTCGTTGCAATATATATTATTACATTGACTACTTTCCTTAAACACCTTATCATGGTAACAAATAGTGAATGGTGGGATATATGCAGTGATGATGATGACTGTGTTCTTGACAGAGGTTAAAGGTTAATTAATTTAACTAAAAACGTACGAACGTGATTAAAGCACTCTACTGTTCATAGTAGGGTTAGATTTGCTTTGTCGACGTTTGTGCACACCTCACATGAACACCTTTATCATCACTGCTTCGTAAAGAATGTGCGAAACAAGTTGTTTATTTTTGTTTCAGCATTCCTACGTCCGAAAAGCCGTCGGTGAACAATGTTCATCCGCGGCTTTTCTATGTCCATTACCTATTTTATTTGTTTTTGTTGTATTGAAATATCGACGCTTTTACAAGGAATAAAACACGAGATTATATTATCAAAAAATGTAGTAAGTAAGGTAGTTCTCAAAAAGAAAGGTTAAGATAACATGGAGTACATTTACGAGAAGCACCGTGATTCTTATGAAGACTTTGCTAGCGGAAGGGTATTGCTTCATGCCAGCGGAACAACCGCTTTTCCGGTTAAATTAGCTAGTGAGATATTTCTTCGAGGAAAATCGTTACTTCAATCAAGAAGCGCTAAAAAGAAATATTCGTTATTGGATCCATGTTGTGGTGGTGCGCATCTGTTAACTACAATTGGGGTATTAAACGGGCAGTACCTTAACCTTATCGCAGGGTCCGATATAGACGGAAGAGTTATTGAAGTCGCTAAAAGCAACTTATCCATGGTTAACGAAGATGGTATACAGAATCGGTTAGAGCAAATAAAAAAAATGTACTCTGAATATAGAAAGGAGTCTCATTGGGAGGCTATTGGAAGTGCTGAACGCCTGAAGCAAATGATTCTGGAGAGACGGTCAACAATAGAAACGGTTTGTTTCCAATTAGATGTTACAAATAGTCAATTCGTTCCATGGACGAAGGATACTTTTGATATCGCCATTACTGATGTACCTTATGGGGAATTGGTTGAGTGGAGATCAGCCGAGGACAATCCTATGAATCGATTATTGGAAAACCTACTGAATGTCTTATCCCCTAATGCAGTTGTCATTATTGTTTCTGATAAGAAACAGATCATCAACAATTCTAATTACAATCGGCTGGAACGACTTAAGATTGGCAAAAGACAAGTGGTCTTTTTAGAACCGAGACGAAGCTAATAAAGAGAAACAATCAAAACTCATACATCAATTAGCAGGTTTCATGTGTAAATATCCGTTATATTGTGTTTGAAGGGAGGTTACGGGATTGAACACGATGAAGCAGCTGAATGAAGCGATGCAGTATATTGAAGAGCATTTACTCGAAGAAATCAATTTTGAGCACATAAGTCGTCGTATCATTTTACCAAGATTCACGAGCCACAGGACCGAGAATACGTTGATGAACGGGGGGAAGGAACAATGACTTCCTATGAGAAACCGAGCTTGGCCATAAGCGAAATCGAGGAAGTGTTGCGGAATCATTTCGGACCCGGTACAACCGAGATTACGCCTCTGGGCGGTGGCAACTTGAGCAGCGTGTTTTCCTTCGTCCACGAAGGAAAAGGTTATTGTGTGAAATTCAGCAATCTGGCCGGCGCGTACGAGACGGAACGCTATGTCTCTGACTTGCTGTCGGGCCAAGGAATCCCTTTTCCGAAATGTTTGGCGCTAGGGAAAACCGGCCGGTTGGCCTACGTGATCATGGAGCGGATGGACGGGCGCAATCTAGGTGATTGCACGGAAGAGGAACAAACCTATCAATTGCCGGAACTTATCGGCATCTTGACGAGTCTGGCTGATGTGGGAGTCGGGGCAACATTTGGGTACGGGTGGATCGGGCCGGACGGTAACGGAGCCTACGCATCCTGGAAGGATTTTGTCGTTGCATTCAATGCGGAAGATCAGACGGGGACGTTCTGGGAGAACTGGCACGACCTCTATCGCACGTCTTGCTTAGAGAGAGACGTATTCGAAGAAATCTATAACCGGTTGATGGCCTATGTACCGTATAACGAATCGTACAGGGGCTTTATCCACGGGGATTTTCACCAGTGGAATATTTTGTCGGACGGCACGCGGATTACCGGCATCATTGACGGCAATTGCATGTACGGAGATTTCCTCGTGGACCTTGTCATTCTCGATCGGCATATGCCGAGGAGCGGCGTCATTCAGACGTATCAAGACTATCAAGCGAAAGCCGGCAAAGTGATTCCGAATTTCAAGGAGCGGTTACTCGGCGCCTATTATTTCAAGGGACTCGATGGACTTCGATTCTACGCGAAGATGGGATGGAGAGACGCCTATCAAGGCACGCGGCATTTTCTTTTGAACCTGATTTAAGCGACAGGGCACAAGTAGAAGCCAACCGGGACACTTGCTTATCACAAGGTAGTCGAAAAAAATTATTACGCCTTATTCAACTAACGAAAAACGATAGTATAATACAGTAGGCTGCCGGCATAATCGGCAGCCTGTTCAGCTTCGGTTTATTCTCGAATGAACCAAACTTTTGAAATTAAATTATCTACTACTTCGTATATTGCCATTACACTTGAGATTTCTCCAGTTAGACCATCCGTTACGACTTCCCAGTCAATGACCTTGTTG
>JAQBPR010000134.1 GCA_028287395.1 Bacilli bacterium | reverse complement strand
CCTGAACTTGACTTACTCCTTTAGCAACATCCAGACCAATGACTGGATTCATACAATGCTCCTCCTTAATAAATACGTAATTGTCGGTATCCCCTAAGGCTTCTTGTAACGTCATAGGTTCGCTTGTTAAACGGGATCTTGGTCCCAACCAGCCTGAAACATGTTTATACAAGTAGGGGGTGAACAGTTTAGCTGACGGAATCAGGTCCCGCGGACACAACGTTCTACCCCGACTACCAATATGATAAGACCATATGAAATAAGGTCAACCAGAAATATCTGGCTAACCTTATTTTACGAACGGAACACGAGTGGAGGAGCTTGCTACATGGCAACTCCTCTTTTGTTTACTGAAGGGCAGGATAATGAAGGGGCTTACCAAAGTGAACTGCACCCCAATTGTTAGGTTGTGTCTAACAATTGGGGTGCAGTTCATTGCTTCAGCTCCTCTTTTCTAATGAAGTAACGGGCAGATTAGCGTGGTGACAGCTCACCGCGAGAGAGCTCTTAGTAAGACTTGCTTCACTAGTGCATGGAGCTGTACAATATCAGCATTACCCATTCCAAGGAGGTCTTACTCATGATCATTACTGTACAGATGGTGCTGGATCGTCTCATCGAACCCGTTGGTCATCTGGAACCGACTGTTGATACGCTGAAGAGCGGACGCTTGGATGCCGAGGTCCGGAAAGTAGCCGTTGTGTTTATGGCGACTTATGTTGCAATTAAGCAAGCGGTCGAATTGGGTGTTGATCTGATCATCACCCATGAGCCAACTTACTACAACCATATGGATGAAGGCGAGTGGCTTAGTGGGAACCCGGTATATGAGAAGAAACGTGCGCTTATCGAAGGGGCAGGCATTTCGATCTTTCGGCTGCACGATTATGTCCATAGGTACAAGCCGGATGGTATTTTCACTGGGATGCTAAAGAAACTGGAGTGGGAAGCTTACGCCAATTCTGAGGAGATAAGTCTACTGACACCACCCCCCGACGAGCAGCATACTGTTCGCAGCATCGTCTCCCATTTGAAGAGTAAACTCAGCATCGACAGCATGTTTGTTGCCGGAGATCTGGATCTGCGAGTGAGGCGTTTCGGACTGCTGCCTGGGGCGTCAGGTGGTCGTTGGCATATCAACTACTTGTGGAGCCGAGATATTGACCTGTTGATCGTTGGTGAAACGAATGAATGGGAAACGAACGAATATGTTAGGGATGCTATTGATATGGGGTTTGCGAAGGCGCTGATCGTTACCGGCCATCAGAAGAGCGAGGAAGCAGGTATGTTAACCGTCGTGGAGATGGTGCGCGAGGCGTACCCTGATCTTCAAGTGGAATTCATAGCGAGCCCACTCGCGGTTCAGCACATTTGATGACAGTTCTAATTTCATTAACGGATACGATAAACACCTAATGGGCTGCTGCGAAGCAGCTTTTCTCAACGGGCAGAATAGTGGAAAAAGGAAAATGTATTGTTGGTCACGAAATAATGGTGTAATTATAATATTTGTTTCGGAGGACTTCCAAATGTTTGAAATAAGATGGGCTCAGTTACATGACGCTAATATTTTGGGCTTTGTACATACCCAATCATATCGTGATACATACAAAGGGATAATGCCAAACGATTTTTTACAAAAGTTTTCTTTAGACAAAAGAGTGAAGTGCTTTGAACTTAGCCTTAGTCAAGGTATTGAGCAGATTGCAATAATGTTGGTTAGCGGAATAACTGTAGGTTTCATGATGATTACTCCCCCAAATGATTTTTCAAAAAGCCAAACTGAAATTTCAGCAATTTACCTGTTAAAACAATATCAAGGACAAGGATATGGCAAATGTCTTCTAGATTGGGGGTTAGCAAGGTTAAAAGAACTTGGTTATAAAAAGGTGATTTTGTGGGTGCTCCAAGAGAATAAAGACGCAATCAGGTTTTATGAACGTCAAAACTTTGAATTTGATGGAACAGAACGAGAAATTTTTAGAGGCATAAATTTAAGGCAAAAGAGATACCAAAAGTAACTATAAAGACAGTATCCCATTCAACGGACACGATAGTTCAACAACAAATCCCTCTGCTAAAGGGGGTCCGATCAATGCAACAGAGGAAGAGCGAAGCTTTTTTACAGGCATGTTCGAGTCTATGAAGCAAGGCTTCGGAGGCACCTTCGATCAGCTCGAAGAATATTTGGCGAAGGTTTGATGGATATTCTAATATCCCGAACGTCCAGACTATTTGAAGACTTTAAGCGACTTGGTATTTGAGTTGCTTAGAGTCTTTCTTTATTCCACTCACCAAAGCGGAGCCATATTCATAAATTATCTGGTTTGATACGTAACTTTTTGTTTTATGGGGAATAAAGGGTTTAATAATACAGCTGGAGAATGTTTAAGAAAGCGAAATTATGAGGTGTTATCATATGAAAATTGGGATTATTGGTGAATACAATCCAGCATATCCATCACAACAAGCTACAAATGATGCACTCATTCATTCTATTGAGAAATTAGGAATTCGTATCGAGCATGATTGGATTCCTACAGCATCTATACCCGAACAAATGGATAAAATCAAAAAAACTTACAAGGGTTTTTGGATAGCTCCTGGTAGCCCCGAATCTGTAAAAGGAGTATTACACATAATTCAATATGCGCGTGAACATAATATTTCACTATTAGGAACATGCGGTGGTTTTCAAAATATTCTCATTGAGTATGCGAGGAACAAACTAATGATCGAGGAAGCCGAGCATGAAGAACAAGACCCAAATGCTTCTAAATTAGTTATTAGTAAACTTGCTTGTTCATTAGTCGGTCAAAAAGGTGAAATAATAAAGAATCCGTCGAAAGTATTTGGAATTTATCAAAAACAAATTGTAATCGAACAATTCAGGTGTAATTATGGACTAAATCCAGAATATCAATTACAAATTGACGAGTCAGGATTGAGAATAGTTGGAGCAGACACTCAAGGAAAACCAAGAATAATTGAAATACCGGAACATAAATTCTTTATTGGGACACTATTTGTTCCCCAACTAAGTTCGACGCAGGAAACCCCCCATTGTTTAATAAATTCCTTTATTGAACATGTAATCAGTTAGAGTAGACACGATAGCTTATAAATTACCACAACAGGTAATCGCAGATTTAATCCCAGTAATTTTGTTCCGCTAAACTGATTAAAACCACATCTCTAAAAATAAGGCTTATCATTAAGGATTTCACATCGAAAATTTTCTATATGAAGGAGAAATTCACATGAAAGCAGTACTCGTAGAGAACACAACAAAAAAGCTTTACATAGGTGAAGCTGATGAACCGATTATGTCGGATGATGATTTGCTTATTCAGGTAAAAGCTACTGCACTTAATCGTGCAGACCTTCTACAAAAACGAGGTCTCTACCCCCCGCCTAAAGGCGCATCTCCTATTATCGGTCTTGAAATGGCTGGGGTGGTTGAAAAAGTAGGAAGTAACATAACAGGATGGAAACAGGGTGATCGCGTATTTGCTCTTCTATCAGGAGGCGGTTATGCAGAACGTGTTAGTATTCCAGCTGGAATGGCGTTACGAGTTCCCGACCACTTTTCATTTGAGGAAGCGGCGGCGATTCCTGAAGTCTTTTTGACGGCATATCTCAATTTGTTTATATTAGGCGGAATGAGGGCTAATCAAACGGTACTAATTCATGCTGGAGCGAGCGGTGTAGGTACAGCAGCCATTCAGTTAATAAGAGAAGCAGGTGCAACCTCTATTATAACTGCGAGCAGTGAAGAGAAGCGTAACGCCTGTCTTCAGCTTGGCGCTAGTGTAGCGATAGATTATAAAGCAGGAGCTTTTGCACCGATAGTCAAAGAAGCAACGGGGGGACGCGGTGTAGATATCATTATGGATTTTATCGGCGCATCGTATTGGGAGCAAAACATTGAATCTTTAGCTACCGATGGTCGTCTTATTGTGATTGGGATGATGGGCGGCAGCAAGGTTAAGGATCTGGATCTAGGAGTATTACTCAGCCGTCGATTGCAGGTTATAGGAACGGCTCTTCGTTCTAAATCAACTATTGATAAAATAAGTCTTACCGAACAATTTGCTGCCTTCGCAATGCCTCGTTTAGCAGATGGACGGCTTAAACCGATTATTGATTCTATATGGGAATTGAACAGGGTAAACGACGCACATGAATACATGGAGCAAAACAAAAACACAGGTAAAATTATTCTTCGGGTAAATGTTTAATAATTAGAGTGAGGAAACGTCCTTGGCAAATTCACACATAATTAAAGAGGGAATAGCAAACAAGCTGGATCAGGCGAACCCAATCCAGCTTTTCGGCTCTTATTCGGTTGGTTGGAGTGTTAACGCAACGCTTTTAATGCGCCGCTCCAGGCGACGACTTGATCGAACAGCGTGTTGGCGGCT
>JAQBPR010000083.1 GCA_028287395.1 Bacilli bacterium | reverse complement strand
ATAAAATACTGAGTAGTCAGGAGCTTTTGAATGATTCGGGAAATCAAAGTGTTGAATTTATTTGTTCAGATAGGAATAAGGAATACATAAATAAAATGGAACAAGCGTTGAAGATATATTCCGAAATTAAGTAGCAAGAAAAAAGGAAAGGACGATTAAATCATGCCATTTCGGATTGAGGATAAATTTGTTATAGCCATCGCATCCAGCGCTCTATTTGATTTGAAAGAATCAGATCACATTTTTCGCGAAAAGGGCGAATTGGAATATAGGAAATATCAGCGAGAGCATGAACATGTCACTTTGGACATGGGAGTTGCCTTTCCTTTGGTTAGAAGATTGTTGGGGATTAATAATGATTCGCCGGAAGATCAGCCTGTTGAAGTTGTTTTGCTATCACGAAATGATCCAGATACAGGATTACGAGTTTTTAACTCAATTGAAGACTATAAACTGCCCATCACTCGAGCTGTTTTCACTAAAGGAAGCAGTCCGTTTTCATTTATGGAAGCATTTAACGCTTCTTTATTTTTGTCGGGAAATAGAGAGGATGTTAAACAGGCGGTTGAAGCGGGTTTACCAGCTGGTTGCGTCTATCCTACAGAGTTTGTGGATGATTATGAGGATCAAGAGCTGCGAATCGCTTTTGATTTTGATGGAATTCTTGCAGATGATTCAGCAGAAACCATTTACCAAGAAGGTGCACTTGCTTCGTTTCATCATTATGAAAAATTGAAGGAAGGCGAGCCTTTGCCGGCAGGGCCATTAAAGAAGTTTTTTGCAGAAATCGCAAAGCTTCAGAACAGAGAGCTAATCAAGAAAGCAGTAGATCCGAGCTGCAAGCCGAGAATTAGAATAGCGATTGCTACGGCAAGGAGTGCTCCTGCCCATAAACGAGTGATTTCTACGCTAAGAGATTGGGGCATTCAAGTGGATGATGCTTTTTTCTTGGGGGGTATCGAAAAAGGACGTGTGCTGAAGGTTTTTAAACCACATATTTTCTTCGATGATCAGATAGGTCATATTGAGGGGACAGCCAAATTTGCGCCATCGGTTCACGTTCCATTCGGAATCGCTAATATACGGAAATAAGAGAGCAACGTTGTGGGCATCATGCTTAGGCTTGCAAATGATGCTGATAATCAGAACTAAAAGGTAGGCTATATTGATTCCCTATAGAATTGAATTTTATGAATTTATATGTAATGCAATTTCCACTTTTCGCCTGTTTCCTTTATAATAGAGTGTGTAATAAAGGTTCGGACGGGGGAGATTTGTATGTTTAATAATATAACTGTATTCGATTTTGAGACGACGGGACTGGATCCACAGAAGGATCGCGTCATTGAAATGGCGGCGATTCGGATTGCGAATGGACAGGTGGTGGGAGAGTTTAGTACGTTAGTGCAATTTAATGGCACTCTATCTCCGAAAATAATAGAGTTGACTGGGATTACGGATGCGGCGTTACAGCATGGATTCGATGAGGTGACAGCGTTCAAGGTTTTTAATCGATTTATCGGGGATAGTTTAATTGTCGCTCATAACGCCGCGTTTGATCTTGGCTTTCTCCATTATTCTTTGAAACGATTGGCAGGCAGATCCTTTAGCAATTCTTTTATCGATACATTGACGGTGAGTCGGGATCGTACGTTTTTTCCTTATAAATTAGTAGATTTATGTCAACGCTATGATATATCGCTAGTGGGGGCGCATCGTGCATTGTCGGATGTATATGGCTGCTGGCATCTATATGAAAAGCTGAACCAAGAAGCGAGAATCGATGAGTACTTGAACAAACTTGGATTTATGCCCAAATACGGTCCGCCGAAATGGAAACCCGACTATGCTGTACTGCAAAGCCAAGAGAATCGTTATGAGGAGCGGCAAACAAAAAGCGTTTAAGTGGCAAATAAACTGGATTTGACTGGAAAACAGTGTAAAAAGCATTTTTTACTATAAAAGAGCTTGTTTCATTAAGTAAAAGCGAACTTTTCATTCTTAAACCGAGAAAATCGTTCGTCTTTGGAGTTGACATCAATAGTTAAAAGCTGTTAAAATAGAGACGTAATCATCAAGGATTTGCTGTCGAAATAACTCAGTTTTCTTGTTCAGAACAGTGGGCGGACCACCGCGATTGTTCTTCTTTTGTTTTAATCTTAGAAAGAAGGTTGAGCATGTCGGCACGTGTTGGCGTTATCATGGGAAGTCAGTCAGATTGGGAAACAATGAAGCTGGCTTGCGCAATATTAGATGAACTAAGCATTGCTTATGAAAAAAAAGTCGTATCCGCGCATCGAACGCCGGATTTAATGTTTGAATATGCAGCATCCGCGATTGATCGCGGAATTCAAGTGATTATTGCAGGAGCTGGCGGCGCAGCGCATTTACCGGGTATGGTAGCAGCTAAAACAGTTTTACCTGTCATCGGAGTACCTGTAAAGTCAGCGAGTTTGAATGGTCTGGATTCGTTATTATCCATTGTTCAGATGCCAGGCGGCGTGCCTGTAGCAACGGTAGCGATTGGCAATGCGGGAGCGACGAATGCAGGTCTTTTGGCAGCACAGATTTTAGCTATATCCGATCGGGATTTACAACTGAAATTACAAGATCGCCGTGAAGCTACGCGCCAAACGGTCATCGAGAGCAGTGAGCTTTTATGATAAAAAAGTCCGTTGAGGAAGCCTTGGTTATTATGCCAGGAAGCACGATTGGCGTGCTGGGCGGGGGTCAATTGGGTAGAATGCTAGCATTAGCCGGTCGCCATATGGGTTACCGGTTTGTTACATTGGACCCGATAGAAAACTCGCCATGCGGGCAAGTGGCCGATCAACAAATTGTTGCAGATTATTGTGATGAGCAGGCTGCTAAACAATTAGCGCAGCTTTCGGATGTGATTACCTACGAGTTTGAGAATGTGGACGCAAGCGTGGCAGATATGTTAATGACCGAATCCTACGTGCCGCAAGGCAGTAAGCTGCTTTATACGACACAGCATCGGCTTCGCGAGAAAAGGGCGATTGAGGCAGCGGGTGTGCGAGTGGCGCCATACGAGGAAATTGCCGATTTAGCACAGCTGCGAGCGGCGATTGGTCGCTTAGGTACACCTTGTATTTTGAAAACTGCAACAGGCGGCTATGATGGTAAAGGGCAGTGGGTCATACGGTCGTTGGATGAGGCTGAAGCGGCTTATACGGAGTTAAGTCGTGCGAAAACAGAGCTGGTGCTGGAGCAGTTCGTACGTTTTGAGCGGGAATTGTCGGTTATTGCAGCTAGGAGCCCGCGCGGAGAAGTAAAGGCATTTCCTGTTTCGGAGAACATCCATGTCGATAATATCCTCCATTTGTCCATTGTACCTGCGCGAACAACGGAGGCAATTCGTCAGAAAGCGGAGCAGTTGGCAGCGCAAATCGCAGCTTCTCTGGATGTGGTGGGATTAATTGCGGTTGAGATGTTTTTGACAGCGGAAGGCGAGCTGTATGTAAACGAGCTTGCGCCGCGCCCGCACAATTCGGGTCATTACACGATGGAAGCGTGCCGTACATCGCAATTTGAGCAGCATATTCGAGCTATCTGTAATTTACCGCTTGGATCTACAGAATTATTAACACCTGTTGTGATGGTGAATTTGTTAGGTCAGCATGTAGGACCTCTATTAGAGTGGTTATCCGTGCAAACGGCTGAAGCAGCAGGCTTATCTGTAAAAATTCATTTATATGGGAAGCAAGAAGCGAAGGTTCAAAGGAAAATGGGACATTTGAATTTGTTGACAAACGATATTGACCAAGCGCTGCAATGGGTGGAACAAACTCAGATCTGGGCGCGGGAAATGTCGAAAATATAAATATTTACTTGGAGGGTTCACATGATTGAGCGTTACAGTAGGCCGGAAATGGCGGCAATTTGGACAGAAGAGAACAAATTTAAAGCATGGCTTGAGGTTGAGATTCTCTCCTGCGAGGCTTGGTCGGAGCTAGGTGTTATTCCCAAAGAAGATGTTGCGTTATTGCGCGAAAAAGCATCCTTCGACATTGATCGCATTTATGAAATTGAACAAGAAACGCGTCATGACGTGATTGCTTTTACACGTTCCGTCTCCGAAACATTGGGTGCAGAACGTAAATGGGTGCATTACGGACTAACGTCAACCGATGTTGTCGATACGGCGTTGGGTTATTTATTGCGTCAAGCGAATGAAATTATTGAAAAAGATATCTTGAATTTTATCGAAATTCTTAAAGATAAAGCAATCGCTTATAAACATACACCAATGATGGGTAGAACCCATGGAGTTCATGCAGAGCCTACTACCTTCGGTTTGAAAATGGCTTTGTGGCATGAAGAAATGAAACGTAATTTGGAGCGTTTCCGTTTTGCGGCAGACGGTGTACAATACGGTAAAATTTCCGGAGCTGTTGGTACCTACGCGAACATTGATCCGTTTATTGAAACGTACGTATGCGATAAGCTCGGAACAAAGGCAGCGCCGATTTCGACGCAAACCTTGCAGCGTGACCGTCATGCCGATTATATGGCCACCTTGGCGCTAATCGGGACTTCGCTGGACAAGTTTGCTACAGAAATTCGCGCCTTGCAAAAGAGCGAATTTCGTGAGGTAGAGGAGCCGTTTGGCAAAGGGCAAAAAGGCTCATCGGCTATGCCGCATAAACGCAACCCCATCGGATGCGAAAGCATTTGCGGGTTGTCGCGCGTGATACGCGGACATATGGTTTCTGCCTATGAGAATGTAACCTTATGGCATGAACGCGATATTTCGCACTCCTCCGTGGAACGAATTATTTTACCCGATGCAACGATATTGTTGAATTATATGTTAAACCGTTTTGGCAGCATAGTAAAAAACTTGACCGTGTTCCCGGAAAACATGAAGCGTAATATGCAAAGCACGTATGGCGTTCCTTTCTCAGGTCGCGTGCTGACGAAGCTGATCGATAAAGGCTACAGTCGTGAGCAAGCTTACGATACGGTGCAACCCAAGGCGATGATGGCATGGGAGCAGCAGCGCTCCTTCCGTGAAATTATTGAAGCGGATAGCGAAATCAGCGGTCAGTTAAACGCAGCGGAAATTGCCGATTGCTTTGATCCAAGCTGGCATTTGAAGCATGTCGACACCATATTTAAACGCTTGAACTTATAATATTTAGGAGGTCCTGATTTTGGACGCATCTACCGCGATTGACTCGGCGCAGCCTTATGTGAAAGCACCGCTGCTCTATAAAGGAAAAGTACGCGAATTGTATGATTTGGGTGAGTATTATTTGATCGCTGTCACGGATCGGATTTCTGCCTTTGATTATGTACTAAAGCCATCCGTGCCGGATAAAGGCAATGTGCTGAATCAGCTTAGCCGCTATTGGTTCGAACAAACGGCATTATTGCAGCCCAACCATGTTGTTCATACGGATGTAAAACTACTTGGGGATATCATTACAAATCCAGAGCTGATGAAGGATAGAATCATGGTCACCAAGAAAGCGGAGCGCATTGATATTGAATGCGTAGTACGCGGCTATATTACAGGCGGCGGTTGGAGACAATACCAAAATACGGGTGAGGTCAACGGCATTAAGCTTCCTAAGGGGATGCGCAAAAACGAACGTTTTCCCCAACCCGTGTTCACACCAGCAGCTAAAAACAATGTCGGACATGACGAAGACATTTCCGTTGCGCAGATGAAAGCTTTAGTCGGCGCGGAATTAACCGATGAGTTGGAGGCAAAAAGCATAAAGCTGTATCAATTTGCTCATGATTATTGCGAGAAGCGCGGCATTATTCTTGCGGATACGAAGTTTGAGTTCGGTTTAATCGACGGTAAAGTCATTCTGATTGATGAAGTATTCACACCGGATTCATCGCGTTTCTGGGCCAAAGAATATTATGCCTTGGACACTGAAATCGACAGCATGGACAAAGAGCCTGTACGCACCTATCTTTCCGGTTCCGGCTGGGATAAGAACAGCGAACCTGATCCGCTCCCCGCCGACGTAGTCGCCGCTACATCGCAGCGCTACCGCGACATCATGAACCGTTTGATGAAGTAAGCTGGTTCCACAAGTAGTCTGTTTTGGTTTTAAAGGTAGTTGGTTCTATAGGTAGTTGGTTCTATAGGTAGTTGGTTCTATAGGTAGTTGGTTTTTTGTGGGTGACGAGTTAAGTGAAGGCTTGCAAAGCAAGCCATCATTTTCAATAAAGGAAAGAGTGGAAAGCGTCGTATCGTCTGGAAAGTTTACGTCCCGCCTTTGAAATTGCATTGTAACCGATAAATAAGTTCAATGAGAATGCAATTTCAAGAAGCGGGTGGAAGATGATATGAGGGCTTGGAACGGTTATTCTTTATTAATAGGTAGAGGATTTAAGCCCGAATCTAAGGAGGAATTTTCATGATAAAAGCAACAGTCTACGTAACCATTAAACAAAGCGTTTTAGATCCACAAGGTAATGCTGTGCAAGGGGCGCTTCATTCTATGGGGTTTAATGCGGTGGAGAAAGTTAGAATCGGCAAATATCTGGAATTGATGTTGAAAACGACAGATCGAACCGAAGCTGAAACTCAAGTAAGGGCGATGTGCGAAAAACTGTTGGCGAATACGGTGATCGAGGACTACCGTTTTGAACTGGAGGGGGCATAATGAATTTCGCCGTACTCGTTTTTCCGGGGTCCAACTGTGATTTAGATTGCTACAAGGCAGTAGAAGAAACTACGGGTCAACCTGTTGATTATGTTTGGCACACCGAAACCGATCTTTCCAAGTACGATTGTATTATTGTTCCGGGTGGTTTTTCTTATGGTGATTATCTACGCTGTGGGGCGATTGCGCGTTTTGCGCCGATTATGAACGCATTGGTGCAAGCGGCTGAGGCTGGCAAATACATTATTGGCATTTGCAACGGGTTCCAAATTCTAACGGAAGCGGGGCTTTTGCCAGGCGCTTTACGCCGCAATAAAACATTGAAGTTCCGCTGTCATGCAGCAACATTACGAGTTGAAAATAATAGCAATCCTTTTATGAAACATTATGCAGTCGGTGAAGAAATTAACATTCCGATTGCACACGGTGAGGGCAATTACTACTGTGACGAGGCGACATTAAAAGGGTTACAGGATCATAATCAAATTGTTTTCCGTTATGCGGGAGATAATCCGAATGGATCCATCGATGACATCGCCGGAATTTGCAATGAGGCAGGCAATGTACTAGGCATGATGCCGCATCCGGAGCGCGCGATCCACACATTGCTCGGTTCCGAGGACGGCAAGCGAATGTTTACATCAATCTTGAGCACATGGAGGGAAAAACATGGCGCAGCAGCTATCGGTTAAAGAGCCTACAGCAGAGCAAATTGCAGAACAGAAAATTTACAAACAGATGGGTGTTACAGAAGAAGAGTATGGTAAAATTTGCGGCTTTCTCGGTCGTCAGCCGAATTATTGTGAAATTGGCGTATTCAGTGTCATGTGGTCGGAGCACTGCTCCTACAAAAATTCCAAGCCGGTGCTTCGCAAATTCCCAGTCACCGGTCCACGAGTTCTCATGGGACCAGGCGAAGGTGCGGGGATCGTCGATATCGGCGATAATCAAGCCGTGGTTTTCAAAATTGAAAGTCATAATCACCCCTCAGCTGTAGAGCCGTTTCAAGGTGCTGCGACTGGTGTGGGCGGGATTATCCGCGATATTTTTTCCATGGGCGCCCGTCCTGTAGCCGTGCTAAATTCTTTGCGCTTCGGGAAGCTGGATAATGACCGCGTTAAATATTTGTTCGAGCACGTAGTATCAGGAATTGCCGGTTATGGTAACTGTATCGGGATCCCAACCGTCGGCGGCGAAATTATGTTCGACGAAAGCTATGAAGGTAATCCACTCGTAAATGCCATGTGTGTCGGACTCATAGATCATGATAAAATTCAAAAAGGTGTCGCGCAAGGCGTTGGCAATCCTGTGTTTTATGTCGGACCGGGTACGGGGCGTGATGGGATTCACGGGGCTACTTTTGCCTCTGAGGAAATTACGGAAGAATCGGAATCGAAACGGACAGCCGTTCAAGTCGGTGATCCATTTATGGAGAAGCTGGTACTCGAAGCTTGCCTGGATTTAATCAATTCAGGTATTGTTATTGGGATTCAAGATATGGGTGCTGCGGGCTTGACTTGTTCAAGCGCGGAGATGGCTAGTAAAGCAGGCAATGGGATGGAGCTTTATCTCGATCAAGTTCCCCAGCGTGAAGAAGGCATGACCGCTTATGAAATGATGCTCTCCGAATCACAGGAGCGGATGCTGTTTGTAGTTACACCGGAGAATGAAGCGCAAGCTGTTGCGATTTTCGCTCATTGGGGCTTGGATTGCCCAAGAGTAGGTAAAGTGACGGATGACGGAAAATTAAAGATTATTCATCATGGCGAAGTGGTGGCGGATATGCCGGTTACTGCGCTGGTAGATGAATGTCCACAATATAATAAACCTTCACAAGTGCCTGCGTATTACCTTGCCAATGCAACGGTCGATACGAATCGCTATGCGGAAGTCACGGATTTACAAGGTGCTTTGGAAAAAATACTGGCTTCTCCTACAGTGGCAAGCAAAGAATGGGTTTACAGCCAATACGATTATATGGTGCGGACAAGTACAGTGGTTCGTCCGGGTTCGGATGCGGCAGTGATTTCCATTCCAGGCAGCCGTAAGGCAATCGCGATGACTACGGATTGTAACGGACGCTATGTTTACTTGGATCCGGAGATGGGCGGTAAAATAGCCGTTAGTGAAGCGGCGCGCAATGTCGTTTGTTCCGGTGCTGAACCGATTGCGATTACGGATAACTTGAATTTTGGCAGTCCGGAAAAGCCGGAAATCTTCTGGCAATTGGAAAAATCAGTAGACGGAATGGCAGAAGCCTGCCGCGTTTTAAATTCACCTGTTATTGGCGGAAACGTAAGCTTATATAACGAAAATGCCAAAGGCGCGATTTATCCAACACCGGTTGTCGGCATGGTCGGTTTGGTGCACGATATAGACCATATTACGACCCAAGGCTTTAAAAACGAAGGCGATGTCATCATCCTGCTTGGCGATACAAAAGCGGAGCTTGGCGGCAGCGAATTTCAGTATGTGATCCATGGCGTAACGGAAGGTCGTCCGCCGCAAATCGATCTTCAGGTGGAGTTGAAAATGCAGCAGACTTTGCTTACCGCCATTCAACGCGGTTTAGTCGCATCAGCACATGATTTGTCAGAAGGCGGCGTAGCGGTCGCTTTGGCAGAAAGCTGTATTAGCGGCGGTATAGGCGCAACAGTGAATTTCCAAACTGAATTACGCCATGACTTAGCTTTATTCAGTGAAAGCCAATCACGTGTTGTTTTAAGCGCAACGGAAAGCAATTCTGCGGAATTAATTGCTTGGATTAAGCAGCAAGGGGTTCCATATCAAGTGCTTGGTACGGTGCAAGGCCAAAAGTTAAATATTCAAATTAACGCTCACTCTGCCCTTCAGTCAACTATTGCAAAACTAGAAAAGGTTTGGAAGGACGCGATCCCATGTCTAATGAACGCATGATATTGCCAAAGCAGATGATACAACAAGAAACCCCTTTTCAGGATGCCTCGGGTAACCCTTTATGGACCGGGCAGTATTATAATGAGGGTGTCGATAATGATTATTTTGACAAATTAAAAGAAGAATGCGGCGTGTTCGGGGTGTTTGGTCATCCTGAAGCGTCGGCGCTCTCTTTTTTCGGTCTGCACGCATTACAGCATCGCGGGGAAGAAAGCGCAGGCATTTGTACATCCGACGGCAAAAACTTTTATTATCATCGTAATATGGGGCTGGTAAAGGAAGTTTTTGATAACGAACGACTACAATATTTGCAAGGCTCTGCTGCCATTGGTCATGTGCGTTATTCCACATCAGGTGAAAGTAAACTGCAAAATGCGCAGCCGTTGGTGTTCAAATTTCGCGGCGGCGATATCGCTATTGCGACAAACGGTAATATCGTCAATGCGGAAGAGATTCGCAAGGAGCTTGAGGATGGCGGCTCGATTTTTCAGACGACAAGCGATACGGAAGTTGTCATTCATCTCATTGCACGTTCCAAACAGAGAGATATTACCTTAGCAGTGAAAGAAGCATTGCAGCGGATCGTCGGCGGCTTTGCCTTTTTGATTTTGGTCAATGACAAGCTATTTGTGGCTCAGGATCCGAATGGTTTGCGTCCTTTGTCCATTGGTCGGCTGGGTGAAGCTTACTTGTTTGCCTCGGAAACCTGTGCATTTGAAACGGTTGGGGGAACCTTTGAACGTGACTTGCGTCCTGGCGAATTGCTTATTATTGATCAAAGCGGGATGACGGAAGATCGCTTCGCGCCTATGGTGCAGCGTTCGATTTGCGCGATGGAATTTATTTATTTTTCCCGTCCGGATAGTGATATTGATTCACTAAACCTGCATTTGGCCCGCAAAAGAATGGGTCGTCAGCTGGCGATGGAAGCTTTTGTCGATGCAGATGTCGTGACTGGCGTGCCGGATTCAAGCATATCCGCTGCCATTGGTTTTGCTGAACAGACAGGTATCCCCTATGAGCTCGGCATGATCAAAAATCGTTACACGGGCCGGACGTTCATTCAACCAAGCCAAGAGCTTAGGGAACGCGGCGTGAAAATGAAGCTGAGCGCAGTGCGTAAAGTGGTTGAAGGCAAGCGTGTAGTAATGATTGACGATTCTATCGTCCGAGGGACAACCAGCTTGCGGATCGTCAATATGCTTCGCGAGGCAGGGGCTGCGGAAGTGCATGTAAGGATCAGTTCACCTCCATACAAAAACCCGTGCTTCTACGGAATCGATACACCTTCTCGTGATGGTCTCATAGCCGCAAATCGAACGGTCGAAGAAATTCGGATAGCAATCAATGCGGATTCGCTGCATTTTCTCAGTAAAGAAGGCCTTTTGGAGGCAATTGGCCGTCCAGTAGGTGAAGTGAATCGTGGGATGTGCACCGCCTGCTTTGATAACGAATATCCAACCTTTGTCAACGACGAAGCTACCGCAGGCTGTGGCAGCTGCTAATCATAATTAATGTATTAAATGATTAATACTCTTTAACTTATATGATTCAGAAATAGAATATGAAGGAGTGTTGCATGGTGTCAGAAGCATACAAAGAAGCCGGCGTCGATATTGCGGCAGGCAATGAAGCGGTAGAGCGGATGAAAAAGCATGTGAAAAGAACGTTTCGTCCTGAGGTGCTAACGGATTTAGGCGGTTTCGGCGCTTTGTTCGGTCTGAACAAGGATAAATACGATGAGCCTGTGTTAGTTTCCGGTACGGATGGAGTAGGAACCAAGCTGAAAATCGCTTTTGCCATGGATAAGCATGACACAATTGGCATTGATGCGGTGGCGATGTGTGTCAACGACATTATTGTACAAGGTGCAGAACCGTTATTTTTCCTCGATTATTTGGCATGCGGTCAAGTCATTCCTGAGAAAATTGAGGCGATTGTCAAAGGGATTTCCGATGGATGTGTTCAATCCGGCTGCGCATTAATTGGCGGAGAGACCGCTGAAATGCCTGGAATGTATCATTCCGGAGAATACGATATTGCTGGATTTACCGTAGGAATCGTCGATAAAAAGAAAATAATCGATGGCTCAACCATTGCTCCTGGTGATGTTGTGCTTGGTTTAGGTTCAAGCGGTGTGCATAGCAACGGATTTTCGCTTGTTCGCAAGTTATTGCTTGAAGACAAAGGATATACGCTGCAGCAGTATATAGATGAGCTAGGCGGCGTGTTGGGCGATGTTATTCTGGAGCCGACGAAAATTTATGTGAAATCCGTTTTAGCTATACTTGAAAAAGTGAAGATCAAAGGAATGGCCCATATCACTGGCGGCGGTTTCCTGGAAAATATCCCACGCGTGTTACCTGATGGCGTAAATGCGCACATTGAATATGGCTCATGGCCGATTTTACCGATTTTTCAACTGATGCAATCTGCCGGTAATATTACGAATAACGATATGTTCCGTACGTTCAATATGGGAATCGGAATGGTTGTGATTGTTGCTTCTGAGCAAGCGGACGAAGCAGTACGAATTGCTGGCGAGTTAGGTGAGCAAGTGTACCGCATTGGCCAAATTACCGCTGGGGAACGTATCGTTACTTTTAACGGAGCCGTGGTATGATAAAGCCGTTTCGCATCGCCGTATTTGCCTCGGGCAGCGGGACGAATTTTCAAGCGATCGTAGATGCGGTTGCATCTGGAAAGCTGGATGTGAGCGTCGAGCTTCTTGTTTGTGACCGTCCGCAAGCGCTTGTTGTCGAACGTGCGAAGCAGGCTGGTGTAAATACATTTGCTTTTCGTGGACGTGATTACGCGTCGCGCGAGCTGTACGAAGCGGAAATCAAGGCAAAGCTCGAAGAGCATCAAATTGATTTGATCGTGATGGCAGGCTATATGCGTTTGATTACGGATACGCTAGTAAAGCCTTATTATGGCAGGATTATCAACGTGCATCCTTCGTTGCTTCCATCCTTTCCGGGTGTGAACGGCATTGCGCAAGCGCTGGAATATGGCGTGAAAATAACCGGTGTCACCGTGCATTTTGTCGATGGCGGTTTGGATACCGGTCCGATTATTGTCCAACGAGCTGTGGAAGTATTCGATAACGACACCGAGGCAACACTTGCAGAACGGATTCATGCGCTGGAGCATCAAATTTTACCGCAAGCCATCGCTTGGATTAGCGAAGGCCGCGTCCAATTAAATGACCGTAAGGTTACTGTTAACGCATGAAAAAATGAATGAACGAAGGAGGATCGATTGTGGCCATTAAAAGAGCATTAATCAGTGTTTCAGATAAAGCAGGTATTGTCGAGTTTGCTGCAGCATTGGCAGCATTGGGTGTGGAGGTCATTTCGACTGGCGGCACACAAAGCTTATTGAAGGAGAAAGGCGTGCCGGTTATCGGCATTTCGGAGGTAACCGGGTTTCCGGAGATTTTGGACGGGCGCGTAAAAACATTACATCCTGCTGTACATAGCGGGTTATTGGCGGTTCGTGACGAGCCTGAGCACCAAGAGCAAATGGAAAAGCTGGGGTTGGGATATATTGATCTCGTGGTTGTAAACTTGTATCCTTTTGCCCAAACGATTGCTAAACCGGATGTGAGATACGAAGACGCGATTGAAAATATAGATATCGGCGGTCCGACCATGCTGCGTTCTGCTGCTAAAAACCATGCTTTTGTTACAGTCGTGGTCGATGCCGGGGATTATGCGCAAGTGTTAGCCGAAATTCGCGCAGGACAAGATACTACGCTGGAAACACGCAAGCAGCTTGCTGCCAAAGTTTTCCGTCACACTGCGGCATATGACGCTTTGATTTCCGATTACTTATCCAAACTATTGGGCGATCCGCTGCCTGAGAAATATACAGTGACGTATGAGAAGGTGCAGGATCTTCGTTACGGCGAAAATCCACACCAAAAGGCCGCTTTTTATCGTAAGCCTTTGGCTGAAGCAGGCAATATCACAACAGCAGAGCAGCTTCATGGCAAAGAATTGTCCTATAATAATATCAATGATGCGAATACGGCCCTGCAAATCGTCAAAGAATTCAGCGAACCCGCCGTTGTCGCGGTTAAGCATATGAATCCTTGCGGTGTAGGGATTGGAGCGACGATTCACGAAGCTTATCAAAAGGCATATGCAGCTGATCCAACCTCCATTTTTGGCGGCATTGTCGTTGCTAATCGTACGATTGGTGAAGATACAGCGATATTGCTGAATGAGATTTTTCTCGAAATCGTATTAGCGCCAGATTATACACCGGAAGCTTTAGCTATTTTACAAAAGAAGAAAAACATTCGCCTGCTTAAATTAGGCGAAGCTTCTTTTACTAAAAAACAGGATGCGGTGATCACCACTGTAGAAGGCGGCATGCTCGTTCAAGATAGCGACTCCTATCAGTTAAGCGAAGCGGATTTGAAGGTAGTTACGGAACGTCAGCCTACGGAAGCAGAACTGAAACAGCTTTTATTTGCATGGAAAGTGGTTAAGCATGTGAAATCAAACGCGATTGTGCTTGTGGCGGATGACATGACCATCGGTGTGGGTGCAGGACAAATGAATCGTGTCGGCGCAGCGAAAATTGCGATTGAACAAGCGGCCGATAAGGCTAAGGGCTCTGTATTAGCATCCGATGCGTTTTTCCCGATGGGCGATACGCTTGAAATGGCGGCAAAAGCAGGAATCACAGCGGTTATTCAACCAGGCGGCTCAATTAAAGACGAAGAGTCCATCAAAGTTGCCAACGCATATGGAATTGCGATGATTACGACAGGTGTACGTCACTTTAAACATTAATCTTAACTAATCGGAGGCTACCCTGTGAAAATTTTAGTGATTGGCCGCGGCGGCAGAGAGCATGCTATCATATGGTCGTTAAAAAAGAGCTCCAAAGTGACGAAGATTTACTGTGCTCCGGGTAACGGCGGCATTGCTGAATTAACGGAATGCGTGCCTTTGCAGGAAAATCAGTTTGCAGAAATAGCTCAGTTTGCTATCGACCTTTGCATCGATTTGGTTGTAATTGGTCCAGAAGATCCGTTGACCGAAGGGATTGTGGATTATTTAGAGGCCAAGGGTGTATCTGTTTATGGTCCGCGCAAAAATGCGGCGATCATCGAAGGCAGTAAAACATTTACGAAAAATTTAATGAAAAAATACAATATCCCCACAGCCGCTTATGAAACCTTTGAAAGCTATGATAAGGCGCTTGTTTATTTGCATCAGCAGGGTGCGCCTATTGTGATTAAAGCAGACGGATTAGCGGCAGGTAAAGGCGTCGTAGTTGCCCAAACGATAGCTGAAGCGGAAAAAGCTTTGCAGGACATCATGGTGGACAAAGTGTTAGGTACTTCTGGCAATCGCGTAGTCATTGAGGAATTTCTGCAAGGACAGGAGATGTCTTTGCTTGCCTTTGTGGACGGCAATGTCGTTCGTCCGATGGTGCCTTCACAGGATCATAAGCCTATATTCGATAACGATCTGGGGCCGAATACAGGTGGAATGGGCACCTATTCCCCTTTGCCGCATATTGCCCAATCGGTTGTCGATGAAGCAATTGCTACAATTCTGAAGCCTACAGCCGAAGCGATGGTTAAGGAAGGCAGACCCTTCCGCGGCGTGCTTTATGCCGGATTGATTTTAACTGCACAGGGTACGAAAACGATTGAATTCAATGCACGTTTCGGTGATCCGGAAACGCAGGTTATTTTACCAAGATTGGAAACGGACTTGTTGGATATATTCCTCGCGTCGGTTAACGGACGTTTGGAGGAAATGGATATTCGTTGGAGTGACGAAGCTGCAGTTTGTGTGATTCTTGCTTCGCCGGGGTACCCAGGCGGGTATCCGAAGGGCTTGCCAATCAGTGGGTTAGATCATGTGGAGGATTCGCTTATCTTCCATGCGGGGACGGCTTTAAAGGATGGGCAACTGGTTACGAACGGCGGTCGCGTATTATGTGTAACAGGTCGTGGACGTAATATTGTGGAAGCACGGGAGCAAGCCTATAGCGATGCTGAACGAATTCAATTTGAAGGCAAGCAATATCGTACAGACATTGCGAAAAAGGCTTTGGTTGCAAAGGCTTAAAAGTGCGCCCGCTTTATTTTGAGCTCCGATAAAGCAGCTTTTCGCGGTTCTTATATACAAAGCCTATCGCAAGCAGAGAACAGATAATCAACGTAATCGAGAGCCAATGGTAGGTAATAAAGGCGTAAAAATCTTTCATAAAACCATTCCTTTTCAGCTGTTTTCAATAAAATTAGGATGTACCTTGCAATTTAAAAGTATGCAAATGATGAAAATAAGTATGTTTATAACAAAATATGATACAATAGAAGTAACCGGACAAACGGTTAAATTACTAATCGAGGTGGGATTTAGTATGGATTATGAGCAAAGAGAATCTTCAATGGGGATGGAAAAAGTATATAATGAATCATTTCACAAGCTTTTGCGAATGTTCACCTTATCCATTTTAATTTCTTTTATTGGCACCCTTATTGGAACCCAGGTTCCTACCGGATTATTTTTACCTCTGGTTGTAGTCGAACTGATTATGATGTTCTCGGCATTCTTTTTTCGTCGTAATAAAAGACCAATCGGCTATTTGTTTGTTTACAGCTTCACCTTTATCAGCGGGATTACCATTTATCCAACAATTGCACATTATGCGTCTATTGGTGGAACTTCTTTAATCAATACCGCATTTATTTTAACCGTCGTTATTTTTGGCAGCCTTTCGGCTTATGCCTATTATTCGAAGAGAGACTTCAGCTTCCTTGGCGGTTTTTTAATGGTTGGCTTGATGACATTGGTCGGCTTTGGCATAGTTAGCTTATTCATCGGTGGCTTTAGTGGTCCTTTGGGAACGACGATTGCTGCAGGCGGCGTTTTGATCTTTTCGGGCTTCATCCTGTACGACATCTCACGTTACCGTCAAGGTTTGACGGATGAAAACATTCCTTTGGCCGTGCTCAATTTGTACTTGGATTTTATTAATTTATTCCTTTATCTGTTAAGATTTCTTGGGATTTCACGCGACTAACGTTGTAAATATAAGATGGCCCTTATCCGGGTTAAGATGATATTGAAAAAGAGGACCCAAATTAATTTTGGCTCCTCTTTTTTTTATTTTATAATTTCCAGGCTGTAGGGTCTTGGAAGACATCCCAGAGAAATTCGCCTGTTTTGAAATCATAGGATAGCCAGTGCTTGCGAATGTTTTTTTCGCGAACGAACCAAATGATCCGACCTGAAGTATAATCATAAGGGGAGATGAACATGTCCTCGATCTGGGTACTGTCGATGTTCTTTTCCTTTAGCTTGGCAATGACCGTTTCCTGGGGAACGCCGTCTTTGACTAAAGTAGATCCACGCACGACGATTTCGTTGTCTTTTCCTGTTAGCCAAACGATTGCAGCATTGCCTGCTTCATCGTTTCCTTGCAGCATGGTGAAATTAGGTCCACCCGCATTGATCGTGGTGATTTTACTCACCGAAACGAGTAGTTTTTTATCCAATACATAAGCTTGCGCCGCTTTATCCGAAGGCAAGGGAATCGTTGTTTGCAGATTTTGACGGCCGCCTATGCCGTATAATATTAAAAAAATCATGGCGGTAATTAAGGCCAAAACAGCGGCTAATATTAAGGCTGCTTTCACGTTCATCGAAAAGTCCTCCTGTTCACTTCTAAGCAACTTTATTTTATCAAAGCCGAATGCTTCTGACAATTAAAGCTTAGCTAAAACGCCAAAATTAACGCTTCATTTGTGACAAAAAAAACGTTATGTTTTTGCTTGACTCTTCCCTAAGGGCAACTGAAAAATCGGAAGTAGATCTATATATTCCGGTTGTATTAAAAGCGAATAAGGCTCCTGCTTTGTGTTTAACATCAACACAAGACAGGAGCCTGTTTTTTAATTTTTCATCTAGATTTGCGTTTATAGGTTTTTGTGACATTTCTTTTGGTGGAGCTGCGTCGTCTTCGTTTGCCGACAGGAGTTAGTCTATCCAATTTTTTAGTAGTAGCTTTTTTAGTTCCAAATGCGCCAAGCAAAACTTTGAGCATCGGTGACAATTGCTGGATGCTTTGAAAAATTTTTTGGGCGCGAGTAATATGTCCCATCACACCGTCGATTCCACCCATTCGATCAATGATGCCTTTGATTTGATTCAAATTAAAAGAGGATGTTGCGGGTGAAGCGTTTGGAGCAACTAAAGCAGTTGACACAGCAGCAGGTGCATAGCCGGAATAGGGGCCGCCTACGCCAGGATAAGGATTATACTGAGCCGCATCATACAATGGTTGCTGTACCATACCGTCGGAATAAAAGGGATCTTGGCGAATATAGGCCTGTTGATTTGATTTCACTGGATTCACAATCCTTTTTTTATTATAATTTATGTTGTAGGCAAAAGTTTGGATTGGACGTTTGTCACGGTTTGGCTGGAATTTATGATTTTAGCGCTGTGACGCTGAAAAATTTTACCGTTATGCTCTTGTAAAGCAGGGATTTTTCAGGAAAATGTCGAACCACTAGCAGAGTAAGATCTAAGAATGGGGGATTGACGATAATGCAATTGAAAAAATTAAACGATAAAGCAATCGATCAATTATTCGAAGCGGTACTAACGTTAAAGGATGTTGAGGAGTGCTATGTATTTTTCGATGATTTATGTACGGTAAATGAGATTCAATCTTTATCGCAGCGTTTGGAAGTTGCACGCATGCTGCGTAAAGGAAGCACATACAATCAAATTGAAGCCGAAACGGGCGCAAGCACTGCGACGATTTCTCGTGTGAAGCGTTGTTTAAACTATGGCAATGATGGCTACAAATTGACATTGGAACGCTTAGGGCGCTAAGCGTATGCGGAAAAAACAAGTTTTGCCGATGCAAAACGCTGAGAATCAACATGGAGGAATCCAGAAGCCTGGGGTACTGGTGATCAGCCACGGCTCTCGTAGTACGGAGTGGGTAGCTTTAGTGGATCAAGCGGTTGCTGCTGTGGATATTGGCGAAGCTATGCCGATTTATTCTTCCTTTCTGGAAATTATCGAAGGCAGACTGATTCAGGATGGAATTTACAGCTTGCAGCAGCAAGGCGTCACGGACATTATTGTCGTTCCGTTGTTCGTTTCCTCTGGCAGTACGCACATAGATGAGATTAGTTATGCGCTAGGAGTCATCTCTGCACCAAACTTACCTACAGATATGGTGCCGTTGAACATTGAGGCACGCATCCATTTTGCCTCACCGATTGACGATGATGAAGATATTGCCCAGATTATTTATGGCAAAATCGCAAGTTTATCCATACAGCCGAGCCGTGAGATCGTTCTCTTAGTCGGGCATGGCAGTGTGGAAAAAGGCTTTCACCTACGATGGCGCAAAGGATTGGAATTGCTCGCAGAACGAATAAAGCAGATCGGCAGCTTTGACGAGGTCGATACAGCGATGCTGCTTCCCGATCAAATACAGCGTAAAATGAAAAAGTGGCGCAAGAGCAAGCCTAACCACGATGTAATTATCGCTCCGCTTTTTCTTAGCGAAGGTTATTTTACCAATCAAGTGATCCCTGAGAGAATGCGGGATTTTACTTATAAATATAATGGCAAGGCCATTCTGCCGCACCCGCTTATATCGCGGTGGATGGAAAAGCAGATACGACGAATGCTGGGAAGAACGGGTGATTAAAAAATGGCAAAACGTGCAAGACTGATCTATAATCCCTCTTCCGGCAGGGAGGAGATGCGAAAAAGGCTGCCTGAGATTCTACGGAGGCTGGAGCGAGGCGGGTTGGAAACATCGACTCATGCGACGATTGGCGAAGGAGATGCCACAGTAGCCGCTGCGGAAGCGGTGGAACGCGGCTTTGATCTAATCATAGCCGCAGGCGGAGACGGCACGCTCAATGAAGTGGTCAATGGCGTAGCGGAGAAATCACACCGTCCTCCGATTGGCATTCTGCCGCTGGGGACGACCAATGATTTTGCCCGAGCGCTCTCCATTCCACGCAAATGGGAAGCGGCATGCGACATCATCATCCGTCAATATTCCAAAAAAATCGATGTCGGCAAGGTAAATCAGCGCTATTTTATTAATATTGCGGGCGGCGGTTCCATGACGGAGCTTACATACGAAGTGCCCAGCAAGCTGAAAACCATGATCGGACAATTGGCTTATTATATGAAGGGCTTGGAAAAGCTGCCACGGTTAAAGCCGATCGAATTATATATCAAGTCGGCGGAAATGAATTTGCATGAGAACGTGATGCTGTTCCTGATTGCCAATAGCAACTCCGTAGGCGGCTTTGAAAAATTAGCGCCGGACGCCAGTATGGACGATGGACTGTTTGATGTCTTCATTCTTAAACGCTGTAATCTGGGTGAATTTATCCGAGTCGTTACCGCCGCGTTACGTGGGGAGCATATCAACGATCCGAGCATGATCTACTTCAGAACGAGCAGTATCCAAATCACCTCGCCCGACTATGTCCAAATTAATCTTGACGGCGAATTTGGCGGCACGCTGCCTTGTATTTTCTCCATGCTTCCCTCACATTTGGACATCATTATCGACGAATCTGGAAATTCGACATACAAAGGCAAAAATGGAGTGATTAAATGAGCAGGGGTTACCATAATAAATCAGAGAAAAATACATCAAATCATCCTAAATCTGAGCAAAAAAGGTCAACGGATGGTACTGCTGCTCTCTCCACTCCTGTGGATAAAAATGGCGAGTATATTGCGGATATTATCGGTATAGGTCATGAAGGCGAAGGGGTAGGCCGTGTCAATGGCTTTACCCTTTTTATTCCGGGCGCTTTGCCTGGTGAAAAGGTCTTAGCTCGTGTGCTGAAAGTGAAAAAACAATTCGGCTATGCAAAGCTGTTGAAGATTATAGAAGCAAGCGGTGAGCGGGTCGAAGCTCCTTGTACAATATATAAGCAATGCGGCGGCTGTCAGCTTCAGCATCTGAGCTATGAAGGCCAGTTGAAGCATAAAAGGCAGACCGTTATTGATAGCTTGGAGCGGATTGGGAAGCTTCAAGTTAACGGGAGTGAAGGGCTTAGGAAGACAATAGGGCAACAGGAGAACGAAACAATATTGAGTCATCAAAATGCTGCGGCTGACCTAAGCAAGGGTATTGTGGTTCATCCTACGATTGGTATGGATGATCCGTGGCGTTATCGCAACAAAGCACAGGTGCCTATTTCACAAGTAGACGGCGGATTGGTTGGTGGTTTTTACGCACAGGGAAGCCATCGCATCGTCGATATGGATACTTGCTTGATTCAACATGAGCAGAATGATATTGTCGTACGCAAGGTGAAGGAAATTGCTCAAAGGTTAGGCATAACAGCTTATAATGAACAAGCGCATCAGGGGTTGTTACGGCATGTTGTGGTTAAGATTGGTGTGCGTACGGGCGAGATGATGATCGTACTCGTGACCAGCAGTGAAGAGATTCCGCAGGTGGAAGCATGGGTCGCACAAATACGGGGAAGACTTCCGCAAGTCAAAAGCATTTGCCACAACGTAAATAAGCAGCGGACCAATGTAATTTACGGAGAGCGAATGACGGTGTTGTGGGGAGCGGATGTCATCCACGATTACATCGGTGACATTCGTTTTGCGATCTCAGCGAGATCGTTCTACCAAGTGAATCCGGTGCAGACGGAAGTGCTTTATCAAAAAGCGCTGGACTACGCCGGATTAACCGGCAGCGAAATCGTTATTGACGCCTACTGCGGCATCGGTACGATTTCACTCTTTCTTGCCAAGCATGCGCGGCATGTGTACGGCGTCGAGATCGTCGGCGAAGCGATTGCCGACGCCCGCAGCAACGCGAAGCTGAATGACCTCCACAACGTGAGCTTTGCCGTGGGCAAAGCGGAGGAGGTCATTCCTGCGTGGCGGGCGGAGGGCATCGTCCCCGACGTCATCGTCGTGGACCCGCCGCGCAAAGGCTGCGAGCCGGAGTTGCTCGAGACGATGATTGCGATGCGCCCGATGCGCATCGTCTACGTCTCATGCAACCCCGCGACGCTCGCGCGCGATCTCAGCCGCCTCGAAGCCGGTGGTTACCGTACCGTTGAAGTGCAGCCAGTGGATATGTTCCCGCATACAGTGCATGTGGAGGCGGTTGTGTTACTTATGAGGACTAGTACAGGGTGAAGTAAATCCTTTATGTATGGTTTATGGTATGTGACGGCTAGTAATAAAAAAGGCATTTCATGACTTGCAACTGTACATGGCAAAATATCTACAAGTTTAAAAAAATGTTTATAAATGAGTAATTAAAACAGAATTGAACTTTTGAATAAAAGGCAATGCTGAGGTGATAAATAATGAAGATGTACGTGGGTATTACAGACAGTAGCTGGTTCAATCATTTGGCTAGTATAAAGGCGGATGAAGTGAATTTTTGGCAACCGGGTGGGAAACAAGTTTTTAGGGCAATTGACACTAATGAGTTGTTTCTGTTTAAGTTACATAGCCCTTTCAACTTTATTGTTGGCGGAGGCTTTTTTGTCCGGCATTCATTTCTACCAGTCTCATTAGCTTGGGAGGCATTTGGCAATAAGAATGGTACTGTAGACTATTTGAGCTTCAAAAACTTCATATACAAGTATCGAAAAATCAATCACAAAACAGAACCGGACCCGACGATCGGCTGTATTATTCTCTCCTCGCCGTTTTTTTTTGAGAAGAGTGATTGGATTACTATTCCTGAAGACTGGAAGTCAAGTATTGTTCAAGGTAAATCGTATGACTCAGCCACTTCATCGGGCAAAGTGCTATATGAACAGGTCCAAGAAAGATTAAATCAATTTTCTGTCAGACAAGCCGAGATGATAAACGAAGAAAGCCCAAGTAACAGATATGGGGCTGGTCAAATAATCCTGCCGAGAATTGGACAAGGAACTTTTAAAGTACTGGTAACAGAAGCCTATCATCGGCGCTGTGCTATTTCAGGAGAGAAGACACTACCGGTTCTCGAAGCGGCTCATATCAAGCCTTATTCTCAGAATGGACCTCATAGCACAAGTAATGGCTTGTTATTGAGAAAAGATCTTTATACGTTGTTCGATATAGGCTATATCACTATAGGAGAAGACCTACATATTGAGGTTAGCAAAAGAATTAAAGAAGATTATGGCAACGGTAAAGAGTATTATGCATTCCAAGGCAAAAAGTTAGCCGAGATACCTGATAATATTCAGGAAAAGCCTTCGTTACAATACTTAAGATGGCACAATGAAAATGTGTATTTGGCGTAGACTATAAGTGAAAAATATAACGACAATATTATCGATCAAAAGTAAAGTTCCTTTAAATGATAGCTATTGAATATATCCATTTCACCAATAGAACAAATTACTCGCGTTCTTAATACGTGGGTAATTTGTTCTATTTTTTACTCACGTACTCTTGATATAGGAAAGATTTACGCATATAATATAGGCAAAGGAAGGAGCGTAATCCCAATGAAGCAAGAAACAGTAAAACTATTGCCGCCTGAATTTGATCTTGAGAAGAAAAAAGTATTAAGGCAACTGACCAGATCCCATAGAGCTTTAGCTGAACTTAAAGGATATGCAGATACTATGCCGAATAAGAACGTTTTAATTAACGCTATAACAGTTAATGAGGCGAAAGACAGTTCGGAAATAGAGAATATTATTACCACTCATGATGAACTATTTAAAGTGATGTCACATCCGAATTACAATAATCCTGCGGCCAAAGAAGTTATGAATTATAGGACTGCGCTTTGGAATGGTTATACAATGGTTAAGGAGAATCAACTTCTGACTACCAATATGATTATTGAAATCCAACAGTTCATTGAAGAGAACCGTGCAGGAATAAGAAAGCTAACAGGTACGGTATTAAGAAATGAAACTACTGGAGAAGTAATCTATACTCCACCGAGCGGGGAGCAAGAGATTCGTTCCCTTATGGCTAATCTTGAAAAGTATATCAATGATGATTATGACCAAGTAGATTTGCTTGTTAAATTAGCTGTTGTTCATTTTCAGTTTGAATCTATACATCCTTTCTACGATGGTAACGGTAGGTCGGGAAGAATTATTAACGTATTGTATCTCGTCCTAAAGGAACTTCTGGACAGTCCTATCTTGTATCTCAGTAAGTACTTCATCCGAAACAAGACAGCCTATTATAGACTTCTACAGGAGGTACGCACAGAAGGGAACTGGGAAGAATGGATACTCTTTATACTGGACGGGGTGGAGCAAACAGCAGAAGAAACATTGATTCTTGTGAAAAGGATAAATAAGATTATTGAACAGACAGCAGACGATATAAGATTGGCCACACCGAAAATTTATTCTAAAGATTTGGTGGATCTGTTGTTCTTCGAATTCTATACTAAAATTTCCTACATTGAAGAGGGCCTACATGTTTCGAGAAAGACCGCATCTGGATATTTGATGTCACTTGAAGAAGCTGGTTTTCTAACCTCACATAAAATAGGCAAAGAAAAAATTTATATGAATCAACGTTTATTTGATGTAGTGCAAGAGGCAGGTTTAATAAAATAGGGCAAATGTTGAAGCTTTAACTTGCTTCATAACTCATTGCGATCACAAACTTTCTTTTAACCAATCCGTCAAAAATTGATCACAGAGCATTCCTTTCAATTGTTCGAGTGCGTGTATGGTAACTCTGCACGAAGGAGTTCGTAAGTTGTTTTTTTAATCAACTTGCAGTTTAACTTTCACTTATCCAGCAAAGAAAGGTAATTTATTGGAGGCTAACGATGTTCAAAAATATACTTGCGATGTTTAAAAGAACCTTGGTTGCCCCCACGTCCAAACCCTCAAGATCATCCAAGCAACGTAAAAAAGTGGAATCACCACGGATCGGTGAATTGGGCGAGTATAAAATAAACATCCAACTTGATCAACTTCCAAAAGATTGTAAATATTTAAGTGATATTATGATTCGAAATCCGAAATCTCGGTCAGGTTTCTCTCAAATTGATCACATCGTCCTTTCTCCCTACGGCTTGTTCGTTATTGAAACAAAGAATTATAGCGGAGAAATTAAAGGTCTCAAGGACGACTCATACTGGACAGTAAGCAATCGATTCAAAATGTACAATCCACTAAAGCAAAATTACGGACATATCAAAGCACTGGAATTCACGATCAAGGGGTATCCTGAATTGAGATTCGTTTCGATGATCTCTTTTACAATGCGATGCAGATTCAGCATAGACCCAAATTTGAGAAAAATAGAATCAAACCAACTCGTTATTTATGACGTAGAATTGTCAGAATTCATTGGTAGAAAAATATTGCGAATGAAAGCTGCATCGGAGCGACCAATATTACAAGATACCGATTTGGCAAATCTATATCGAATCATTCAGGAGGCCAACATTACTGACCCCGTATTAAGGGCTGAACATGTAGAGAAAGCCAACCGCTGAGATAGAAACTGGCGATTCAGCAGAGGAGTGTAACCTATGAAACTAAACCATCGCAGTCTTATCTTTCAACGTCTGTTTAATCAACACATTGCCGGAACGAAATTTGAAAAGCCCGAACAGGTCGTGAAAAGGCTAGGCGCTCTACAGGCACAGGACTATATGCAGTCCTTATGGGCGATTGGTTTGCGCACGCAATCTGCGACCGCAGTGGATATAAAGCAAGCTATTGCCGATAAAAAGATCGTTCTAACCTGGCCCATGAGGGGTACGCTTCATTTTGTACCGGCGGAGGATACGAAGTGGATGCTGAAGCTTTCGGCTCCGCGCACTTTGGCTCAGAGCAAGCGAAGAATGGAGCAGTTGGAGCTTGACCTCGAAATCATAGAGCGCTGCAAGCAGATTATTTATGACACGCTGCATGGGAACAAGCGGTTATCCCGTCCAGACGTGATGAAATTGCTGGAGGATGCAAGCATTAGTACCAAGAATCAGCGCGGTTATCATATTCTTTGGCACATTGCACAGACGGGTCTGATTTGTTTGGGTCCGATGGAAGACAAGAAGCAAACGGTTGTATTGTTAGACGAGTGGGTGCTTAATTCCAGGGAATTATCCACGGAAGAATCACTTGCTGAGCTCGCCGCTCGTTATTTTACAGGGCATGGGCCAGCAACGATCCATGACTTCGCTTGGTGGGCAGGAATAACGATTACGGATGCCAGACGGGGAATTCAGGCTGCACAACCAGGTCTCCGAAGAGAAAAGATAAACGATCATGAACACTGGATGTCCAAAGATACCCCAAGTGAGCCAACGTATGAAAAGCCTGCGGTATATCTACTTCCCGGATTTGATGAATATTTACTCGGCTATAAAGATCGGAGTGCCGTGCTGGCATCAGAACATGCACCGCTGGTTGTTCCGGGCAATAACGGTATTTTCCTGCCGATCATCGTCATCGATGGTCAAGTTGTGGGCACCTGGAAACGAACGATCAAGAAAAACGGTGTGGACATAACATTTAGCCCTTTTGCACCGCTTGGTGATCAGGAAGAGAGTGTTATTGAGGCGGCACATCGTTATAGCGAATTTATCGGGTTGCCATTATCCAGGGCGGCGATGGTCGGCCAGTAGTTCGCTTTACGCCATAAGCAAGAAAAAGATATTTTTGGAGATATTGTTACAGAAGTAGATTATTTATCTGAAAAAATAATACTAGAAAAAATTCAAAGTATATTTCCTTTACATCAAGTACATAGCGAGGAAGCAGGAGATAACGGAATAGATAGTGATTGGCTTTGGCTTGTTGATCCCCTTGATGGAACAAATAACTTCGCGATAGGTTTACCAGTATTTTCTATTTCAATTACATTAATGTACAAACGTGAGCCAGTTTTAGGGGTAGTATTCGAACCAATGACAAATCGTCTATTCGTGTCTAGTAGAGGTGAAGGATCATACTGTAACGATAAAGTATTACAAGTTAAGAAAAAGTTTGATATGAAAAAAGGAAATATTGGGTGGATTCAAGGGCATAAAGTTCAGAATAATGAGAGTGCTGTTAAGTTACGCCAATATTTAGATTTGAATTTCAAGAGAATGATGAGATTGTGGGCACCTACCCTACAGTGGTGTATGCTTGCTAAAGGCGATATAGATGGGATAGTACTTTTTAACTCGGAGGGCGATGATTTGTACTCAGGGATGTTAATGGTAAAAGAAGCAGGTGGTATTGTTGTTGATTTTCAAGGAAATCCTTTTATTGGAATGAGTTCGGAGCCATATCTAATAGCATGCCATCCTGAAAATAAAGATTATTTATTAAAGATGGTAAATCAAGGTTTAGGATAATTTGAAAACCCCCGACAATTCGAAAGATAAGGTGTCGGGGGTTATTTTTTTTGCAGTTTACAGATTATGAATTACCCTATTCTAACAATGACTGACTAAGTCAATACAAACAGTTGCCCCAGCTTTTGACTAAATTTTAACGCAGCCCAGAGAGCGCCACGCTAGCAACTAGATCTAGAGCGGATTCATTAATCGAAACACCCAGACCGAACCCGTCGGGTACGAGTACAGCTCCGTTCGAAACTGTGAGCCCAGTGGTAGGGTCGTCTTCGGGACGGACACGCTGAAAACCCCAGACCTCGAAATGACAGGCGCGCGATGCTGCTGCAATCTGGACCAGAGCAGCGGTTGCAAGTCGGCCCTCATCCATCTGTCCTAGCATATAGGGAAGGCGAAAGGATTCGGCTACAGCCATCATCCGCAGAAGGTTATCGATCGATCCGGCCTTCACCAGCTTAAAATGGACGATATCTGCCACACCCTCGGCTGAAATCCGGGCTACATCTGCAGGAGTATGACAGCTCTCGTCGGCCACTACGGAGGCCTTGGTCTGCTGCCTGACCTGCTTCAGGCCAGCAAAGTCGTCCGCGTGTACGGGCTGTTCCACCCACTCAACGCCTAGAGACTCTAGTTCTCTCATGCGTATGACCGCTTGCTTAGGAGTCCAGCCCTGGTTTGCATCAATGCACAACAGGACTTTACTAGTCAACCCCGCAGAATCTATGGCTAATCTGACCCGTCGCACCCGTTCTAAGTCGTTGGCCCTGTCTAAACCTACCCTCAACTTGATGGTTCGGAAGCCGTCATTCAAGTAACGAGTAGCCTCTTCTTCTGCATCTGATGGAGTTCCAAAGGCAATTGTGGCATCACTGGGGATTGCGGTTCGTACCCGCCCCCCTAAGAGCTCCGACGTAGGGATTTTCAGCACCTTTCCCGCCAAATCGAGTAAGGCGATGTCGACAGCCGCCCGAGCTGCGCTATTACCCGTGATCAGCCTATCTAGGTGGGTGTTTACCACATTTCGATTCATGGCCGGCATCCCAAGTAACGCCGGTCCAAACGAATGTTTGAGTACAGCGACGATCCGTTCGGGTGTGTCCCCGGTTACGTATTCGCAGTTGCCGCGTACTTCGCTCCACCCGCTGGCTCCGGATTCAGTGGTAATCCGTAGGTAGACTTCTTTCAGATGGGTGATAGTTCCTGAGGAAGAATGGGTGAAAGGAGGATAAAGGGGAAGATCTTTTCTGAACACATCGATTTGTGAAATAATCATGATACACCCCTTAATAATAAATAATAGTTTGATCATTTGATAATTGATCAGTGTGAATAAAAAGAGACTGTGTCTATTTTCGTCAAAAAAATAGTTACATAAAGTGTAATATAATATTACATTGATTTGATCAAAGATATTTGATCAGGGTCATACTGTTTAGTATAACGGTTTAAATGTGACATAATCAACCCCGTTTAGACAAAAAAATATATAAATCGTTTAATATGATATTTAATACAACATCATATGACATTATTGTTGACATCAATATGAGTTTGTACTAGTATTAAAACCAGAATCATTGATCAGTGATATTTGATCAAATGTTTGGTTTCAAATATGGAGGAGGTGTTGAGTAGTTGGAGAAATTTGCAGTCCCTGTTACCGCATCTGAGCATGTATACAAAATTCTCAAGCAATGGATTATGTCCGGGGAGTTAGCTCCTGGCGAGCGTATAGACCAAGACGCTATTGCTGCTCGACTAGGCCTTAGTAAAATGCCAGTGCGCAGTGCTCTTGAAAAACTAACGGCTCAGGATCTGGTCGTGATGCACTCACACCGAGGCGCAACGGTTAGTAGGTTGACAGAGGAACACCTGGACAATATTTACCTGGTTCGTTGCAACTTGGAAGGTTTGGCCGTGCAGATGGCGACCGAACGTCTACTGCCTGACGACGTAACGGCCCTTAATCTGATGATACAGGAGCAAGAAGCTTTAGCGCTTCATCCCAAATCCGATTTCGAACGAATCTTGGTCGCTAACCGCGAATTTCACATGTATATTTACAGACTTGCCCAGCGTTCTGTTCTTCTGGAGATCATTGAGAGGTTGTGGGAGCAAAGTGAACGATACCGACGCATCCTTTTAAACGAGCCTGGGATGGTTGGTGGCTCCATTAATGAACATCGTAGGTTGGTTGAACTCATGAGTCAGCACCGAGCAGACGAAGCGAGCCAGTACTTAATTGAGCACAATCGGAAGACGCAACGAGTAGTACTGAGCGTTTTGCAGATTAAAAACACAAACTAGAAGGAGTTGTTTATTATGAGTATGTTTAAAAGCAAAAATATGATTTGTTGTGGGATTCTGGCGACTATTTTGGTAGTGCTGAGCGCATGTTCTGGAACTGGGGCTAAGAGTTCAGCATCGATCCAGCCTCAGAATACACAGACCGAGAAGCAGACTGTGGCAGTTGCACCTTCACCCACAATGGTTGAGAAGGGTAAATTCACGTACGGCACGGCTGCTACCTTTGCTCCATTTGAGTATATGAAGGATGAGAAGTTCGTAGGATTCGATATTGAACTGGGACAGGCCATCGCGAAGCAAATGGGTCTGGAAGTACAGATTAAGTCTATGAACTTTGATGGGTTGATTCCTGCGTTAAACGGTAGTCGGGTCGACATTATTAATTCTGCAATGTATATCAAGCCTGAACGGGCAGCACAGGTGGACTTCATCCCCTACATGAAACTTGGTAACTCGATCGTCGTGAAAAAAGGCAATCCTAAAGGAGTCAAAGGTATGGATGACCTTTCTAATTTGACCGTTGCTGTCACAAGAGGAGCCGTTGAGGAAATTTACACGCGCGAACAAAATGATAAGTTGAAGAAAGCCGGTAAGCCAGAAATCAATATTTTGGCGCTTCCGACCGCCAACGACGCCATTCTAGCGACTGAACAAGGTCGAGCTGAAGCCTTCATTGATTCATCCCCTGGAGCCGCCTACCTGATGGAGCAGAAACCAGGTGTCTTCGAGATCGCCGGGACCCTGGAATCGGCTGCTCAGATTGGAATTGCGGTCCGCAAGGGTGATACCGAAATGAAAATAGCCGTAGAAGCAGCGTTGAAAAAAGTGGTTGCGGACGGCACTTATAAAAAGTTGATGGAGAAGTATAACTTGCCAGCAGAAATGAACTACTTTAAATAGTATTTGGTTCCCAGAGACAACTGTAATTGTTGGGCTCTTGAAGAGCATAGATGCTTTAAAAGAGCTCGACAGGGGCTATGAAGGAGGTGTATTGATGACCAATTTTGTGAACATGATTGATAGCGTGGGTGGATACCTCTTTTCCCATTCCTTTCTATTGGGAGCGGTGAACACGCTCAAGCTGACCATGGTTGCTCAGTTGACTGCTGTCGTCCTGGGGTTCGTGATTGCAATCGCCAAGACATCGCGGTGGAAAATTATTCAGAGCCTAGCGGGTACTTATATTTGGATTTTTCGTGGGATACCCGTCTTAGTTCAACTGATCTTTGTGTACAATGCCTTGCCCGAGTTTGGTATTAGGTTAAGTAGTTTCCAGTCAGCTTTTGTCGCTCTCGCTCTTAATGAGGCGGCTTACATGGCTGAAATCATACGTACCGGCCTCACATCGGTTGGTAAGGGCCAACATCGTGCTGCTCATGCCTTGGGTATGAGTAACTGGCAGATTATGAGACATGTGATTCTCCCCCAAGCATTGCGCGTCATCGTGCCGCCAACGGCTAATCAGGTTATCGGGATGCTCAAGACAACCGCTATGGCTTCTGCTGTAGGATACACCGACCTGCTGTTAACGGCTCAACAGGTAGCCAGCGCAAACTTCAACTATGTGGATACGCTGATCGCAGTAGTGATCTATTATCTAATGTTTACAGGGATATTAACCCTGGTTCAGTCTTACTTGGAGCGAAGAATGGACATCAGTCGACGGGGGCCAGGAGCACGCAAGTCCAAGAGTTCCATAATTCTGAAACGCTGGGTTTCCAAGATTATGTAAACTGAGGTCATTAACACTGAAGGGAGGAAGATTAATTTGCTACAAATTAAACAAGTGACCAAGCAATACCATGGTGAGCCCATCCTAAAAGAAATCTCTCTCAATATACGTGAGGGTGAACGAGTGGTTATCATCGGTCCTTCAGGTTCCGGCAAGTCAACGCTTCTTCGGTGTATGGCTGGACTGGAGAACATAGATAGCGGCCATATCCTGTACAATGACCTGGACGTCAATGGATCAAGGCATGCGCGTGCTGAAATCGGTATGGTATTTCAGTCGTTTGACCTGTTCCAACACTTAAGTGCAATTGATAACATAATGCTGTCTCCGAAAGTGGTCCGAAAAACGAGTGATAATGTGGCCATGTCCAATGCCATGCAACTGCTCGATCGGGTGCACTTGAAGGAGCGAGCAGATCATTACCCGGAGCAGCTTTCTGGAGGTCAGCAGCAGCGTATTGCTATAGCGCGGGCTCTTGCCATGAAGCCAAAATTGTTATTATTCGATGAGCCTACTTCAGCACTTGATCCCGAAATGACAGCTGAGGTTCTGGACGTGATTGTAGATCTAGCCCAGGACGGTATGACGGTAATTATTGTCACTCATGAGATGGAATTTGCCCGTCGAGTAAGCGACCGGATTATTTTTATGGATCAAGGAAGCATTCTTGAGGATCTGCCATCATCGCAGCTGGAGAATGCAACTAAGCATCCCAGGTTGTCTCAGTTTCTTAAACAGATTACCCAGTATTAAACGACTGTACCTTACGGTTTGACGGATACTCAATGAGCAGATTTTGGTATGGGTTTAAAAGCAAGCGAAGGAGAGGGTAAATCTTGAGAATAGTCAAATTGGCGCTTGTACAATTTGAGAGCACGATGATGGCGGTAGCTGCGAATGTGCAAAAAGGTTTGCAATTTGTCCGAGATGCTTCCAGGCAAAAGGCCGATTTGATTGTATTCCCGGAATTGTTCACTACCGGGTATAATATGGACATTATTCAAAACAGGTACCATGATTTGGGTGAAAAGATTGACGGTTTTACCGTTCAAACATTCAGGGAAGCCGCTAAAAAGCATAACATCAATATAGTGATTCCGATTGCATTAAAGAAACAAATGGATGGCGTCGTTTACAATAGTGCTATTGTCATTCACCGAAACGGTGTTATTGCGGGAGATTACAGCAAAACGCATCTTTGGGAAGATGAAAAATATTATTTTAGACCGGGCGACGATTATCCCGTATTTGATTTGGATTTCGGCAAAATAGGTATTCTGATTTGTTACGACGCAGGTTTTCCGGAAGCGGCACGAATACTCGCGCTAAACGGTGCAGAATTGATCATGTCTCCGGCCGCTTTTTCTTTACCGGATAAAAATAGATGGGATATTTATTTTAAATCGCGAGCGCTTGAGAATGGTTGTTTTGTGGCTGGAATTAACGGGGTAGGCTGCGACGGCGATCTGCAATTGTTCGGCAACAACAAAATCGTGAATCCACGGGGAGATGTCCTCATGGAAGCAAAGCTGAACGAGGAAGAGATGCAATTGTTCGAGATTGACCTCGAAGAAGTGGCTGAATGTCGAAAGGTCATCCCGTATTTAAAAGATTTAAGGATGGATACTTATGGCTATAAGGCTTTAGATTAAGTGAAATAACATTTCAGTCAAAGAAAGAGGTAGATAAGATGCTAGATTTGTCATTGGTTTTTTCTCAAAATGAATTTCAAACCCGCCTTTCTCATGTGCAAGCCGAAATGGCGCGGCGGGATCTAAAGGGTATGCTTGTTCATACCCCTGAAAATATTTTTTACTTGACCGGTTATCAGAGTCCTGGTTTCTATATGTACCAGTGCCTCGTAGTCCCTCCCGTTGGTGATCCGGTGCTGTTACTCCGCAGGGGCGAAATTTCTAATGCCCAGACCTACAGCTGGCTGCCCGAGCAAAGCGTCAGGGCATACGACGATACCAATGACCCGATTGCTCTAACTGCTGAGACTGTGAACGAGATGGGGATTAGCTCTGGAGCATTGGGGGTAGAAACAGGTTCTTGGTTCCTGCTTGTCCGTCATTACCAGAGGCTCGTAGAATTACTGAAGGAGTTCTGCTTCATAGATGCTCAAACTATTATTGAAAGCTTACGGACCATCAAGTCTCCGGCAGAGATCATGTATATCCGCGAAGCATGCTTGGTAGCAGATCGGTCGATGCAAGGTGGCTTGGATGCTATTCGGGCTGGGGTGAACGAAGATGAAGTGGCCGCAGCTATGTTCTCTGCCATGATTCGAGCTGGTGGTGAGTACATGGGCATGGAGCCGTTTGTCTCCTCTGGGTATCGCTCAGGAAACATGCACGCCGCTTGGGGTCATAAAGTTATCGGTGACAGAGAGACATTGCTGCTAGAGGTAGCTGGCGCTCGCAACCGATACCACGGTGCAGTGATGCGCTCTGCCTTCACAGGAGATCCACCCGATGAAATAAAACGAGTGAGTGAGGTTTGTATTGAAGCCTTAAACGCCGCGATTGAGGTCATCCGACCCGGTGTCACTGCCGGAGAGGTAGATGAGGCTTGCCGTGGGACCATCGAACGAGCAGGAATGTATGAACAGTTCCGCAAGCGTACCGGCTACTCGATCGGTATTGCCTTCGCACCGGACTGGGGCGAGGGTCACATTATGAGCTTGCAACGGAACGATCAACGCGTGCTGCAGCCAGGTATGGTCTTCCATATCCCACCAGCGCTCCGCGTGCCTAACAGCTACGGTATCGGGTTTAGTGAGACGTTATTGGTGACAGAGACCGGTTGTGAAGTGCTGACAAAGCTGCCTCGAGAACTTACGATACGGGAGGGAAGATTATGATAGGAAATATGACAGGTAAGGTAGCCCTTGTAGCGGCGGCCAGCAAGGGGCTGGGACGCGCCGTTTCGTTCGAACTGGCACGAGCTGGGGCGCAGGTCGCACTTTTTAGCCGGGACGGCCAGGCGGCAAAGGATGTGGCAGCAGAGATCATGGCTGAAACAGGTATCCCCGCACTAGGTCTGCAGGGCGATGTTTGCTCCAGCGCTGACTTGTCGCGCTGTGTGGAGGAAACGGTTCGTACCTTTGGCGGTCTTCAGATTGTGGTTACTAACGCGGGTGGACCGCCTGCCGGAACCTTCGAAACGCTTAAAGAGGAAGATTGGAAATATGCTTTCGAGCTTAACTTGCTTAGCGTGGTTCGTTTGATCGGGAATGCGCTACCTCATCTCAAGGAGAACGGTGGGGCGGTGGTCAACCTGTCGTCCTCTTCGGTAAAGCAGCCCATCCCAGGATTAACGCTCTCCAACGTAATACGGACAGGGGTGGCAGGACTGAGCAAAACTCTGGCTGAGGAACTTGCACCTTACGGCATCCGAGTGAATACGATCGCTCCGGGACGAATTGATACGGATCGGGTCCGTTCCCTTGATAGGACCCGCGCTGACAAGGCGGGTGTCACTCCCGAAGAGTACAAGGCCCGAACCGAAGCGCAGATTCCATTAGGTCGCTATGGACAACCAGAGGAGCTTGCCCGTGTGGTAGCATTCCTCTGCTCGGATGGCGCAAGTTATGTCACTGGGCAAACACTACTGGTGGACGGCGGGATGGTGAAATCGTTATGAACGACGCTCTCCAAACTCTACAAGCTGCCATTCGCCCTAAGCGGGCAATCGAGCTGTTGGGTGACCTGATTCACTTTCCAAGCATCAATCCGCCCGGAGCCGAGGAGCAGATTGCCGACTATGTTGCTCAAGTGATGTCCGCGGCCGGATGTGAAGTGGAGCTTCAAGAGGTAGCGCCAGGACGGCCCAATGTGATCGCTCGTTTGAGAGGCACAGGTGGAGGTCGAACTTTAATTTTGAATACACATATGGATGTGGTACCTGCCGGTGACGGCTGGAGTTCGGATCCTTTTCAGATACGACATGAAGGTGAACGGGTTTACGGTCGGGGTGTGATGGATGCTAAAGGTTCTCTGGCAGCCATGATGGCTGCGATTGAGGCGATTTCTGCATCGAGTCTCGAGCTTGCAGGTGATGTAGTTCTGGTGGCAGTGGTGGATGAAGAGTTAGCAAGCCTAGGTGCGCGCCAACTTCCAGAAGGCATCCAGGGAGATCTTGCGGTGATCGGCGAGGCAACAAATGGGAATTTGGCAATCGCACACCGAGGGAGCTTGCGCCCTGTTCTGGTAGCGGAAGGGGTTTCGGCGCACTCATCGACACCTGACCTCGGTATCAATGCCGTTTCTCTCATGGCTCGTACCCTTGTCGCCTTAGAGGCGTACGCCAAACAGTCACTAGCACAGCGGTTGCATCCATTGACGGGGCCATCAACCCTATCTGTCACCGTAATCCAAGGGGGCATCAAGGAGTCCATGATTCCCGCTTGGTGCGAGGCTATCATTGATCGCAGACTGATCCCTGGCGAGGAAGAGGCGGATGCCCTGAGTGAAATCGAGCAGGTGATCGCTAGTGTGTCCGGGCTAGAGGGTCGTGTTCGCATTGACCGCATGATCCCAACGACTGGAGGGGCATCAGTGATCAGCCCCGATCACCCCATGGTTGGGCTTGCTGCCAGAGCTATTGAACAAGTCTACGGACGGAAACCCGAGCTTGTGGGTTTGACGGCCAATTGTGATATGTCACACTTTGTAAACCGTGGGATCCCCGCTATGATTTATGGACCAGGCGATTTTAGTTTGGCACACAAAGTGGACGAGTGGGTGTCCCTAACCGAACTTGAGAATGCGACCTGGGTCTACGCTTCTATCGCGTTGGAGGTAGCAAATACGTTGTGTGATAAAAGGAGCTGATCGGTATTGTTGAATCAAAATGTTCAATTAGCTGAGTGGGTCAGCCGGGTTTTACCGTCTCCTACCGCAGCAATGGAATCCACAGTAGCGCGGCTTCAAAGAGAAGGAAGAATTGTATACCGCATGGGTCTGGGTCAACCGGATTTCCCAACGCCTGAAAGAGCCAAGAGTGCTGCTATTCAAGCAATCCAGGAAAACTTCACCGGGTACACTGATACAGGAGGTATTCTGCCTCTGCGTCAGGTCATCTGTAGTGCCCTCCAGCGAGATATGGGGCTTAACTACGATCCCGAAGAAATTGTGGTTTCCGTGGGAGGGAAGCACGCTCTGTTTAATGCGATTTGTACACTGTGTCGAGCAGGGGATGAGGTCTTGATCCCGGTCCCATACTGGGTTTCATTCCCAGAGCAGGTCAAGTTCGCCGGTGGCAAACCAATCTTTGTCCCCACTCTTGCTGAGAACGGGTATAAGGTGACACCTGAAACTCTCTCGTCATGGGTGAGCGCATCCACTCGTTTGTTGATTCTCAATAATCCCAACAATCCCTCTGGAGCAGTTTACAGCGCGTTGGAACTCTCTGAACTGGCTGCTTTCTGTATGCAGCGGGACATATGGGTGATTAGCGATGAAGTGTACTCATCGTTTGTCTTTACGCAGGAAGGGTATACGAGCATCGCCTCGTTTCCGGGCATGCGGGAACGGACCGTCGTGGTCAATGCGGTATCCAAAACGTATGGTATGACCGGATGGAGGATTGGTTATTCGGCCGCCCCATTGTATGTTTCTCAAGCAATGCTTCGGCTTCAATCCCATACCACTAGCAACCCTTCGTCCATAGCTCAACTGGCGGCATTGTCTGCAATAGAGGGGTCGCAGGAGGACTTGAAATCCATCCGTCAGGAGTACCGGGAACGCCGTGACTTTCTCATTGAGCGTGTTCGTCGCATCAATGGGCTAGAGTGCCTGGTTCCAGAAGGCGCCTTTTATCTGTGGGTGGATGCCTCCGCTTGGTGCGGTCAATCTCTTGCAGGCCGGATTGTATCAACAGCCGATGATTTAGCTGACATCCTGCTAACGGAGGCTGACGTAGCGGTGATGCCTGGAGCCGGTTTTGGCAGCCATACACATCTTCGCCTTTCATATGCAGTTTCCCGGTTAGAACTTGAAAGTGGGATTGCAGCAATGGAGACGCTCCTGGGGAGCAAATATTCGATCAAATAAGACTTAAATGAATAAGGAGGAAGTCCAATGTCTAATGCTAGTTTAAGAAGTAAACTCAAAGGTATCTACGTGCTCGCAGTTACCCCCATGACAAATGGGTTAGCTCTCGATCTACCCTCACTGCGCCGGAACATCGACCACTTTATTGTTCAGGGTGCTCACGGTATCATCGTTGGAGGTACTTACGCAGAATACCCGAGCATGACTAGAGATGAACGGAAGGAACTTTTCGCCGCCGCTGCTGAGGCTGTATCTGGGCGAATACCGCTTCTGTGCTGTACAGCAGCCAGCGGTACCGATGAAGCAATTGAACTTACCTTGGCGGCTAAGTCAGCTGGTGCTGACGGCATCATGGTGACCCCGCCCTATGTGTCTGAGGTCAGGCCGCAGGATGTCCTGTACCATTTTCAAAAGCTGAACGAAGCCGCAAATCTGCCGATTTTCGTCTATAACAGCACTAGCATTGGGGTACATCTCTCTCCAGAGGAGATCACAGAACTATCCAAGTTGGAAAACGTTGTAGGCGTGAAACAGGGAGCTACCGATCTACACACACTAGTACGGACCATGGCGTACGTTGGCGATCGTATTTCGGTTATATGTGGTTCGGACGGCATCATCCTGGGCGCATTAGCTATCGGTCTTCCGGGATGTACCTCAACTAACGCTAATTTCATGGCGGGTGAGTTTGTCGCCCTCTACAACGAAGTTCAGAATGGAGAGTTGGAGCTTGCCCGGAAGCGATTTTACCGCTGGCAGCCGATTCGGGATCTGGCCCGTAAGTATGGGCAGCCCGCTATGGTCAAGGTCGCACTCGATATTGTAGGCCTGCCTTCGGGACCGGTTCGAGCACCTTTCCGGATATTGGGGGAAGAAGCCCGGGCAGAGATCAGGCATACACTTCAACAGATTGGTGTGGTGCAATAGGTATATGGTGGTATGAAGAAGTCAAAGTAACATTTATAGGGGGAAAATATGAATTCCATTCGAAACATCTACTGTGTTGGTCGTAACTATGTTTTGCATGCCCAAGAATTGAATAACGAGGTTCCGTCCACACCGTTTCTATTTTCCAAACCTACGCACGCTCTTATATTGGCAGATGGCCGTGACATAATGCTGCCTGGAAATCAGGGCTCGGTCCACTATGAGGCCGAATTGGTCATTCAAATTGCTAAAGATTATAAGCCGGGTATGAAAGTGGAAGATGTGGTCGAACACATGTCGCTTGGTATTGACTTTACCTTGCGTGATGTACAAAGTGAACTAAAGAAAAAAGGACAACCTTGGCTATTAGCGAAAGGATTTCCGAACTCCGCGGTAATAACAAAGTTTGTGGATTTCCCAGGAGTTGAGCAATGCCGGAAGACAGATTTTTCCCTCTTAAGAAATGGACAAAAAGTACAGCTCGGAAATACAAACGATATGCTGTTTGATTTGCAAACAATCATTGATTTTACTGCACTCCATTTTGGTATTGGGGAAGGTGATATCATTTATACGGGGACCCCTCAAGGTGTCGGACCGGTTTCAGATAAGGATCATTTCGCACTCGTATGGGGAGAAGAGGTATTGGGAGATTTTACGGCCATTTTGAATTCATATTAGCAGCACGCTGAGGGAATTTAAAAGTTTATGTCTTCGTAGGTAGAAATCAGGGTTTAGGATAAAAGCGTATCCATTCATTGGGTACGCTTCTTTTTTTAGAATGATCTTTAACCCTTCGCATAATTCAAATATTTTCCTGAGCCACAGCCCTCAATCGATTACCGAACAATTGAAAATATATGCCAAAGAGCTGCGGAAAACGAATAAAGAGCGGGGGTAACATCAATTACGAAAGTGATTCCCGCTTATGTATAGCTGCGAAATGTAAAGTTTGGTTGAAGTGCAAAAATCTTATAGAGGATGTCAAAATGTTTGGATTTTTTTTTGATTCCTCTCCTTATATAATCAATGTACAAGGTCATTCGTAGCTACAATAACCTCTAAATCAAAGTAAAGGGGAAAGAGAATGAAAAACATAAATAAAATCAGCTCCGTTTTGATAGTGATCAGTCTTACAGCAAGTTTGATTGCGGGATGTTCTGGTTCGAACTCCGTCAGTAGTACTACATCCGGGAAAACCAAAGAGTTGGCTACGGCTGGAAAGCCCAGTCAAAAGGCGAAGAAAATCCGGTTTTTCACAAAAGGTAATGAAAATACTGCGCCCTTTAAGGTCTTGACTTCCTTATTCGAGGATTACAAGAAAGAAGTCAACCCGAATTTCGAGGTTGAAATCGAATCGGTACCTAATGACACTCAATATTTCCAAAAATTGAGGACTTATATTGCTGGGAACGAAATGCCCGATATGTTTCAAATTCCAAATGGAGTATTAAGTGAAAATCTTGCAAAACAAGGCAAGCTGGTTGACATGAAGAAGACACTGACGGAGTTTGGGAAATTTGATCAGTTTAATAAAGCGGCAATCGATTTTCTTTCATTTAAAGACGGTAGCTTATACCTATTTCCAGAAGGTAGAAACGGGGAGGCTTTTTGGTACTATAAAAAGCCATTCGAAGAGAACAATATCAAAGTTCCGACCACATTTGATGAATTTATTGAAGCGTGTAAAAAACTGAAAAGTAAAGGTTATACGCCAATAGCGGTATCGGGCAAAGAAATGTGGCAGCTAGTTCGCTATTTGTCTTTTATACCGCTTCGTACGACGCATACGGATTTTATTGAAAAGTTGAAAACAGGAAGTATTTCCTTTACTAGTGATACTGGAATGCAAGCTGCGAACTTTTTGTATACTTTAGGCAAGAATGGCTATTTTCAAAAAGGTTTTAGCAGCATGGACTATACCCAAACACTGAACTATTTCCTCGGCGGCAATGCAGTCATTCATTATAACGGAACCTGGGAGCTTAACCAGTTTAATGATAAATACGCAAAAGGTGAACTAGGCTACTTTATGCTTCCCGATGTTGCCGGTGCAAATAATATTGGTCCAAAAACTTCGATAACAGCAGGCTTGGCCTATGCGTTTAATGCCGAAACGTTTGACGATTCGACCAAAGATTTCTTTAAATATATTGTCGATCATTATAATAAAAGAATATATGAAATCGGTGGATATATTTCCCCTTTTGACGGCGATGTTCCAGATAATATGTCGATACTGACTAAAGATATCTCCAAGGTTATGGAGAAAGTAACTCAAGGCGGCGTATCATGGGACGACAAATTAGATCCCGCTACTAATGAAATAATGGGAAGCGCAGCTAATGAATTAGCGCTCGGACTCATCAAGCCAAAGGATTTTGCTCAAAAAATCGATAATGCGATCAAGAAAAATGCACCGGATTTTTTCAAAAGTGATAAATAAATCTTTTGACTCCTATTCAAGGGAAGGCAGACCGCTTGATAGCGGTCTATCCTTCATATATACAAATGCTTAAATGACCAAAATAAATAAATAGGAATGGAACAATATGGAAAAATTCCTGAGCAGAAAGTCATACATCTTGATTTTCCTTTTGCCGGCTCTACTGGTTTATGTCTTTACGGTTCTTTTGCCCATCGTATGGTCTTCCGTTTATAGCTTTTATTCGTGGAATGGTATTTCTCCCATGAAATTTATCGGGTTGAAAAATTACGTAAATCTTTTTACGCAGGATGATGTATTTTGGCAGACTTTTCGTAACAATATCGTGTTTACTTGTGTGAACGTATTTATCCAAGTCTCGTTTGGCCTATTCATCGCAATATTATTGACCAAAATTACAAAAGGCCGTGAACTATTCCAAACGCTCTTTTTTGCTCCGGTTGTGCTTTCGACAGTAGCAGTTGTGCAAATTTTTCAAAACGTATTTTCGATAAATCCGATTGGCTTATTGAATTATGTATTGGGTTGGATCAATCCCAGCTTTCAAGAAATTGAGTGGTTATCCGATCCCCATCGTTCCCTTATTATGACGGCTGTGGTCGAAGGATATAAATACGCGGGCGTTTACATGGTTATTTTCTACTCTGCTTTGATTTCCATTTCGGAAGAAATTGTAGAGGCTGCGAGGATGGACGGTGCCTCGGGTTGGAAGCTGTATCGATATATCAAGTTTCCGATGATTAAAGGCATTATTTTTACAAGTATCATTTTGGTGCTAAACGGATCGTTAAAATCGTTCGATATCCCTTATCTGCTTACTTATGGGGGGCCAGGGACATCAAGTGAACTGGTAGCGACCTACATGTATAAACAGGCATTCAGCAGCATGCATTACGGTTATGGAAGCGCGATTGCCGTCTTTATCGCAATTGAATGTTTTCTGCTTGTCGGGTTGGTCAATAAAATATTTCGACTGCAAAAGGATGATTAATGATGATCGAGAAGTTACGGACGAAAGGAAGTCGATTGGTCTTTCCGGCCATTCTGCTGATCATAATGGTCATCCAAATATATCCTATTCTTTGGGTGTTTGTTTCTAGCTTTAAAACGATTAAGGAATTCAGAAGTAATAACCCTTTTGCCTTGCCTAACTCCCTATATTTTGGAAATTATATCAATGCCATTATGAAAAGCAATCTTTTGGTTTATTTCAAAAATAGTTTGATCGTGGTTGTCTTTGTACTATTAGGTATTTTGATATTGAGCTCTATGGCAGGTTTTGCACTTGAGAAACTAAAGTTCAAATACAATAAAGCGGGCTTGCTATTGTTCCTGTTAGGGATTATGGTGCCGATCCAGGTAACGCTCATTCCGCTTTATCAAATTTACAGTAAAATCGGAATATTGGACACCTATACCAGCATCATTTTACCGCAAATCGGTTTTGGTCTACCCGTCTCCATTTACTTGTTTGTCGCCTTTTACAAATTTGTACCCAACGAAGTTATGGAGTCTGCGGTTATGGACGGGAGTTCCATGTTCAAGTTATTTGTCCATATCGTACTACCCATGTCCAAAAATGTTATTGTCACAGTGGCGACATTGTATGGGGTGTTTTCCTGGAATGAGTTTATTTTCCCGTTCACTTTTCTCAATTCTAAGAATATGCTCACCATCACGATGGGGCTGCGCGATTATGTCGGGAACTATGGCATGACGGATTGGGGAGCGACTTTTGCGGCTATCATGCTTACGGTAACGCCTACGTTTCTCTTATATTTTTTCCTAAGTAAAAGTATTATTTCTGGAATGACGGCCGGTGCCGTGAAATCTTAGTCTTTTGATCTAGTGACTGTATGTATCTGGGGGAGGAAAAGCATCATGATGGATGTAGTTGCTCTTGGAGAAATATTGATCGATTTTACACCTGTGGGGACAAGTGATACGGGTATCGCGATATATGAAGCGAATCCAGGGGGCGCTCCTGCTAATGTAGCAGTTTCCCTGTCACGGCTGGGGTTAAAAGCCGCATTTATCGGAAAAGTGGGCAAGGACCTATTTGGTGAAGAACTGATCGCGGTTTTACAAAAAAACGGCGTGGATACGTCCTCAGTTGCCCACTCACCGATTCATACGTCACTTGCTTTTGTCCATTTAGATTCTGATGGTGAAAGAAGCTTCAGTTTTTGCCGCAATCCTGGAGCGGATATGATGCTTAGCTGGGAAGAGGTGTCTATAAATGTTGTGGAACATTCGACTATTTTCCATTTTGGGTCTATCTCGATGACACATGAACCATCAAAAAGCGCCACATTAACTGCCGTTCGCTGCGCAAAAAACAAACAAATTACCATTTCTTACGACCCTAATTACAGGAGTTTGCTATGGAGAGACCCAGAGCATGCAAAACAAGAGATATTGCAGGGTATGGAATATGCAGACATTGTAAAATTATCTGAAGAAGAGCTGGAACTGCTTGCAGGTACAAAAGACCTCATTATGGGGACGCGAAATCTATTTGAACAATACGCTAATTCTTTACTAGTCGTCACATTGGGGAACAAGGGCTGTTTTTTTAGAAAGGGAGAAATAACGGGTTTCTGCCCTGGCTACAAAGTCAGTGTTGTTGATACAACAGGAGCAGGAGATGCATTTTGGGCAGGCGTTCTGTATGGAATCGTGAAGCAGGCGAGGGATATAAGGGATCTTACACAGCAAGAGCTGCAGGACATAATGAAGTTCGCCAATGCCATGGGGGCTATAGTCGTGACAAGAAAAGGCGGCATTCCTGCCATGCCGGAATTAAGTGAAATTTTGCAGATGTTAAGTCATTAAACCATCGAGGAGGAATTGAGCTTGAAACAAAATAATGAAGTACGCTTTCGTCAAATTCATCTTGATTTTCATACCAGCGAATTAATTGAGGGTGTAGGTGACCGTTTCGTTCCGGAGCAATTTGCAGCTATATTGGACGATGCAAGAGTCAATTCGATCAATTTGTTTACCCGTTGTCATCACGGTATGCTGTATTATGATTCAAAAAAATTCCCCGAGCGTGTTCACCCGTACCTGAAAAATAAAGACTTTCTCAAACAGCAGGTTGAAGCATGCCGCAAAAAGGACATACATGTTAATTTGTACATTACCGTCCGTTGGGATGTTTATACGTTAAATGAACATCCGGAATGGACAGCAATCGACGCCGAAGGAAGGTATAGCGACCTGGAAGGCAAAGGGTTCCTAGAAGCAGGGTTTTATAGAAATTTGTGTGTGAATACACCTTATCGGCAGTTCTTAAAAGACAATCTACAAGAAGTGATGGAGGCCATTCCTGCAGAAGGGGTATGGTTTGATGCTTCCTTTGTGGTAGAATGTTGCTGTGCAGCCTGTTTAAAAGGGATGCGGGAGAAAGGAATGGATCCGAAAAGTCCGCGGGACCGTAAACTCCATTCAGAGATGGTCTATCACGACTTCGTAAGGGATATGAGCGCGTTTATACGTCAATTCAACGAAAATTACAATATATTCCATAACAAAGGGCACGTAGGAAGTGTCGACAAGCCGGTATTGGACGATTACACTTATGCGGCTTTTGAATCGCTGCCAGGAGGACCCTGGGGGTATATGGATTTCCCGGTCTCCGTCAAATACATTCGTACGTTGGGCAAAGAAACTGTCGGCATGACAGGTAGATTTCATACATCATGGGGAGATTTCCATTCGTTCCACAACAAAGCTGCACTGGAATATGAATGCTTCAACATGCTGGCACTGGGAGCTAAGTGTAATATAGGCGATCAGTTGGAACCTTCGGGCTTGCTGTCTATCCCGATCTATGAGTTGATCGGATCGGTTTACTCGGAGGTGGAGAAGAAAGAACCTTGGTGCAGAAATGCGGAAGCAGTGACAGATATTGGCGTATTTACACCCGAAGAGTTTTACGGTGCAGGAACCGGCAATTTGCCTGAAGAGTCTGAAGGGATTTGTCGAATGCTCCAGGAAAGCGGGCATCAATTCGATTTTATCGATACTGAAGCGGATTTTTCTAAGTATAAGGTGCTCATTCTTCCAGACGTTATTCCAGTGGCGGGTGCATTCGCTAGTAATTTGGAGCGTTATATCGCAAACGGTGGCGCTGTCTTAGCTTCCTTTGAATCGGGCTTGAATCCGGAAAAGAATGAATTTACGCTTCCAGCATGGGGAGTTCACTATAAAGGAAATGCACCATACAGTCCGGATTTCATTGTCCCTACCGGGGAAATCGGAAGCGGTTTGAAGCAGACGGAGCATGTTATGTATATGAAAGGCGCGCTTGTCGAAGCGGGGCAGGATAGTGAAATCTTATCCGAAGCATTGGAACCGATGTTTAACCGGACATACGAGCATTATATTTCCCATGCACACGCTCCTTCTTCAGGTAAAACGGGATATCCGGCGATTGTAAAAAATGGGCGGGTTATTTACTTCATGCACCCTGTTTTCGCCCAATATCATAATAATGCGCCACTATGGTACAAACGCCTAGTTCAGAATGCATTGAATATTCTGCTTCCACAGTCATTGCTGAAGCATAACGGACCATCAACGATGTTGAGCACGGTGAACCGCCAAGCTGAAGAAAACCGATGGGTGGTGCATCTCTTGCATTATATTGCCGAACGGAGAAGTAAAACACTCGATATAATTGAAGATGTAATTCCGCTCTTCAATATCAAGATGTCAGTCAAGACAGAGAAGAAAGTTTCCTCTGTAACTGCTGTGCCCGGAAATGTATCCATTGCTTTTGAGGAGAACGACGGCCGCATTGAATTTGTTGTTCCGGAAATTAGGGGTCATCAAATGATTTCGCTGCAGTTCGCCGAATAAAAATTTCATAAATTTAGATAAACCACAGCATACAGTACTGCCTTTTATTTAGGTTGTATTGTATGCTTTGACTCTTAAGAGGAATATCCTTCAATTGGAGTTGGAGCTATGATACTTATTCCGCGTAAATTCAACCATTTCAGAAATTTGAAGATTCAAGACAAGTTTTTCATATCTTTTGTAGTCATCATCCTCATTTCTGTATTAAGTGTGGGTATTTCCTCTTATTCTAAATCTTCTTCTATCCTAGGAGAAAAGACAAGTAAATATAATTTTGAAACGGTGCAACAAATCTCGACCAGCGTGGATTATACATTGCAGCGAATTGATGAGCTATCCGGTATTCTTTCTTTTGACCAGAACATTCAGAAAGTGCTAAACACAGATATGAGCCATCTGAGCGAAAGGGAGCAAATAGCATACATCAACTTGATCGAATCTATTATGATTACGCATTACAATAGTAAAATTATGAGATCTATCGAAATTCACGGAAACAACGGGATGGTATTTAAAGTTCCGAGCAGCTATTCCGATCCGGACAGCGAGGCGGATTACGAGAAATATGTGAAAACAGCGAATACCTTTCGCGGGAAAAATAAATGGATTAATGAAGCTGAGCCTAAAGGGCTTTTGCAGTCCGTAAGGCAAATCAATGATCTGCAAACGACTTTGAAGCCTTTAGGTATTGTGATCATCAGTTTAAAATACGAGACTATTGCCAAACTATTGAAGAATATCAATTTTGACAATAGCGGTTCAGTGATATTGATTGATGAAAATGAAAAGCTGGTTACACCAGATGATCGTTTTAAGGATAATATTAACGACTTATCAAGTATAAAACAGAAACTGGCGCTTGATTCCGGGTCATTTATTCAAACCATAGGTGGAGAAAAATATTTGTTATCCTATAAAACATCGGATTATTCCAGTTGGAAAATTATCGGTATTATCTCGGAAAAGAAGCTGTATAAAGATAGTTATAAGATAAGAGATTGGATGATTATAGTCACGTTAGTTATTTTAGTTTTTGCCTTTCTGCTGGCCCGCATAACTGCACAAACCATCACGATTCCAATCAGGCGGATGTTGAAACCTATGAAAAGGGTGGATATGGGCGATTTTAACGTTTCCTTTCCAGTTCATGGTCAAGACGAAATCGGGGTATTAAGTCAGGGAATTAATCAAATGCTCTCGCAAATTCACTCTCTTATCGAAGTCAACTATAAAGGTAAGATTATGCTGCAGGAATCAGAACTCAAAGCGCTTCAAGCTCAAATCAACCCTCATTTTTTATATAATACGTTGGAAACGATTAACTGGATGGCCCAAATGAACGGCGTCGAACAAATATGCGGGATGGTTACATCCCTTGGCGATTTGATGAGGATTAGCATCAGTACGGAAAAAGAGTACATTTCAATTGAGGAAGAAATAAAGTATATCAGCGATTATTTATTCATTCAGAAGACTAGGTTCGGAGAAAGAATTCACATTGACATTCGAATAGATGATAGTCTCTTACCCATCATTATTCCGAAGCTCATTCTCCAACCGATTGTAGAGAACGCCTTGTTACATGGAGTACAGGTAAAAAAAGGAAAAGGGCTTCTGAATATATCAGGAAAAAGGGTAGATGGCGATATTCTGTTCGAAATAGAGGATAACGGAGTCGGCATGACTCCCGAACAAATGAAAGCGTTGCTTAGCGACAGGAATAAGCAGACGGAACGAAGAAAAACCGGAATCGGCATTCATAATGTTCATCAAAGAATTCAGTACATTTACGGAAAAAATTATGGAATAACCCTTTTCTCAGAACCCGGCCAAGGAACTAAAGTGCAAATTCTCATTACGGATACAATACCAGAGGACAAACAAATTCCAAGTACCTGATTTTCATATTTGTTTTCGAGAGGCGGTATGATCATGCTTCAGATTATTATTGTGGACGACGAACCGATTATCCGGGAAGGTTTGAAAAACATGCCTTGGGAACAATGGGGATGTTTTGTTGCAGGGGAAGCGGAAGATGGAGATGATGGGCTTGAATTGGTTCGTTTAATTCATCCTGATCTCATCATAACGGACATTCGGATGCCGGGGATGGACGGGCTTGAGTTTTCGGCTCATGTAAAGGAACAGTTTCCGGAAACGGAAAT
>JAQBPR010000079.1 GCA_028287395.1 Bacilli bacterium | reverse complement strand
CTTCGGGACTCGGGATCGCTGGAGCAAGACGCGGACATTATTACTTTCTTGTACCGGGACGACTACTACGACAAGGAATCTGAGAAGAAGAACATCATCGAAGTTATCATCGCCAAGCAGCGGAACGGGCCAACTGGGACGGTAGAGCTGGTTTTCATGAAAAACTTCAACAAATTCGTCAATCTCGACCGGACACATGCGGATAACCAGCAGCCAACCCAACAACCTCCAGAATCAAAGAACCGACATGTCCCTGATATGCACAATTGGAGAAACAGAAAACGATAACGCGAAAGAGGGAAATTATTTGAATCAGTCTAAAGTAGTACAGACCGCAAATGAAATCGACAAAACTTCGCGAAATCTGCAACGGGAACGAGATCCGTTCCGCCGATCAGAAATTAACAGGGAATTATCCTGGCTGCGGCGGAAATTGATATTTTACCAGGGAGGCAGGGCGAAGTGATTGAAGGATTAAAAATATGGGGAATGCCAGCATACCTTTATGTCACTTTTATAATTCTAATGTCATTCGCTGCATTTGCCGTGATCCTTGACAAGAACGGGTATGTTTCGGTGGATGACGATGGTAATGAAAGCTCAATTCTTAGGCAACTTCTTCTTTTAGGAACGGGAATATCTGGATTTTTCTTATATATCTTCATGCTCTATTATCCTGCGATTATTGGATAATTAAACTGAAATCGGAAATTAATACTGAAATACATGGAGGGATGAAAGATGCGCGCTAGTCAGGTCCATAGCGGAAAGACATATATGGGTAAGAGCGGCCTTCGCAGACGTGTTAATCGATTTCGTATATGCGGAGCTGCAGGATCAGAGCCGGTCGGCGACATCTACTACACGCCGATTGATCGTAGTGGCAAAGCAGGATCCGAAAAGGGCTGCGCATCTGAATTATTTGCGGCTTGGGCAGTTGAAGAAGTAGCGAACACCGTTTGAATATTAAGTATCTTTAAGTATAAGGGAGCAGGTGAGGGGAGTGGAGCCAACAGATATCCAGTATTTCCGTGAAAATGTATGTGCCAGCTGCCCCGGCACCCTGTGGGGCCAAAAAAGTATATGTCGAATCCATGAAAAGTCGATTGGCCTGATTGATCAATGTGCGGAATGGGAAGAGAAGCTTCCGGATCGGCCGAACAAAGTAGAGCAGCTCTCACTTTTCGATCTAACCCCGATGCTGGAGATATTGCAGCGCGTCGATCAAGAGTTGAAAGACTACCATTGGATGGTACGCGAGATCGATCGGCTTGAGCGGAGCATTGATCAAGCAATACAGAGCGCCCCGGACGTGTCAAACCGTTTGGTTGCTCAATATGGTATCGAGGCGGCCATGCCGAAAGGACAAGGCAAAAAACTCACATCGCTGACGATTGATGAAAATAAGTATGAGCGCATGGTCAAACGGTTGGAGAAATTAAAGAAGCAGGCTCTTAACATTAATGTTGCAGCCGAATCCATAACGGACGATAAGGAACGGACAATTCTAGACTGCATACTTGATGGTGTACAGATGAAGGAAACTGCATTTCACGTCGGAGTATCAAGGCAAAGGATGAACGAGATTAAACAGGACGTTATTCGAAAAATGGCGTGGGCCATGTACGGGTACGAATTGAAAAATCTGGTTTACACATCTGACACATCTGACAAAAATGACACATCTGACGTATCTGACGAAAATTGAGGATTGCCGCTCACGTGATTTATAATGAGTGCAGCGGGACGAATCGAAAGGTAAGGGAAATTTTCCTGACCTGTCCGATTTGAGCGCCAAACTGGCGACCTAAAAACTAAGACACTTTGTCCCAGTTAATTTGAAGGATAGAATGTCCATCAAAAGGCCAATTTGACTTTTTAGTTAGAAGCGAACGGACAGATTGTCCCTTTGCTATTAGGACAAACTGTCTTAATTTCAAAACAGATAGAAAAGGGTCCAACTGAACCTGCGACAAATTTTCGTAAGTGAGTGGCCGGGAAAGGTTCAGCAGAACTTGGGTCAAAATGGCCTAAGTTTCACTCATCTTGTCCGACACCTCCGCCAATGTGGCACAGGCAGGGTAGGACAGAATGTCCAACCCTTCAAATGGGAATGGGACGACATCGTCCCAATTGTAGCGAGAAGTTCCTTGTCCAAATTTTGGACGAGCGAAAATACGACAGAATGGCGGAATAAAAGACTCTCCTTCATTGTGAAGGAAAGATCAAGCCGCCAATATGGCGGGCTGGTCAAAGTGGTCCTTCACTTAATGAAGAACCTTCCTTCACGCGGATATGGTATAAAGGGTGTGCCGCTGCCTTCCAAGCAGCTGATTCGGGTTCGAGTCCCGATGTCCGCTTTACTTACTCTTGTTCATCGGAATTTCAGACGAACTAATTATTCTTTTACGCTGATCCTCCCCTAAGTTATCGGCCATGGATTAGACTCTGAGCGGGGCAAGCCCAGAGAAGCGCCGACACTTGTCAAACCGCGACTGCAGCGGGTAAGGATCAGATCGCAGCGGATCGCCGGCAATCCGAAATAATTGCCGGTTCTCCACATTATGAAGGAACCACCAATAAAGGTGAACCGCGCTCGAATGCTCCCGTTGTAATGGCAATGACCTCCGGTTGTTCGGCGTTACGACGGAAAGAGGGGAGTGCATCACATACATGATGCTCCAGTAAGTCCTACGGCGTATCTCCTGTTATAACGCAGGGAGGATGCAGACGTGCTGCGCCGTAGGCAAGGGCATCGCAAACAATCAAGGATGCTGGCAACCCCTAGTGAGTTCGGCGGCATCCTGCGGTGATAAGCGCAGACCGGCAAATGCAATGGAGCGCATCTCATAAGCGCAACACTGAAAGGCGCTGTATAAATTCAGAGCAAGGCATGTGAGTAACCATGAGGTCGTGTTCGAACCCTAGGCGAATCACAGCGAGAGCGTTCCAGCAATGGGTGCTCTTTTCTATTTCACTTACCCCTTAACTATTCGATAAACACGCCATTCCTCCCCAAGTTCAACCATTCCATATAACTCTTTGCGGGGCAAAGCAAAAGAGCGGTTGACACTCTCGGCGCGGCGACCGAAGCCGTTGCAGTAAGGATTGGATCTCGGGCGCTGCCGACGAGCGCAAATAATCGTCGGACCATGATAAAAGCAGTTGATAGTGCAACCTGGCAAAGGATACTTCTTGATAAGAAGTTCTGGCCATGCGCTTTCAGCTGCTTTTCTGCTGGGGAAAGAAAATTTCGTACCTCTCACCTCGGGGAGTTGATTGTAATGCACAAAAACAAATTGATCGCTCCGCGAGATCCGCCGATCATCCAACCGGAGAAATGCAGGGGTTGTGTCTGGGGCGAATTCCGCGAAACAAAGCAATACTGCAGTCTACCGAACTGTATCAAAGAACGCCCAATAGAAGGCACTCGTCTATTTTCTAAATGACGGGAGCCTCTTTTTATTTAAGGGGAGAGGTTATCCATGAGCGCCATTGCATTAATAGAGAGCCAACGGAAAGAGATGCATGCTGCAATAAAAAAGCTTTTAAAAACGGGCGAATTGGAATTGCTGGATGAAGATATCGAAAAAGCCGAATACCTCCTGCATAAACATCCAATCATGGACAGCATTATTCGCGCCTACGAGCACAGTCAAAAGGAATGGGAAAATAATGGTTTGTCCCAATATGCACTAGCGAACGCCGAAGGCAATGCTCGCCGCGAGCATGGCAGAGAGCAATATGCTGACGTTACGGCAAACAGTGTTGTGTTGGCAGATAAGTCAGATGCGATATATACCCTCTACAAAACTATTTCTAACATTCTACGATCAGTGATAGATGGGTTGAAGGACAATCACGAAAGGGAAATTTTTCACCAACTATTCATAGAGGGGAAGAGAAGTAACGAAGTTGTGAAATATATGGAGCGCGGGTATCACTTATATCCAATTGGCGCCACAACAGCGTGGGAAAAAAGAAGGCGGGCCTTAAAGAAAGTGGCAGCATCATTAAAACTTGCCGGGGTGCTTGAAGTCGTGAAAGAAGACGAGCGTGAGAGTCGGATACAAAAGAAAGTAGTATACCGCATCGTTTTTGAGGAATGGGATAGATGATATTCAATTCTCTGCTGAAGGGGAAAAAGTAAAATGTCCAAGCTGCCACATTACGAATTACGGTTAACGGATCATGCTCTCGAACGGTACGTCGAGCGTATCGGACCAATCACGAGACCGGAACTGCTGCAATGGTGTAAAGAAAAATTCGCTACAAGGTTTTGGTATCAAAGGCATACCGGACTCATGGAATTCTCTGGGGTTTGGTGGGGGTGCAAAGTTTCCCCTAAAAAAAGGATTATATTGCTGACCACCTGTTATGGTAAGGGAAACAATGTCGATTTGGCGGCGGCAATTAGTTGGGAAAGGAAAAATAAAGACATTGTTCGACTGAATTAGTTGTAAAAAAAGGGGAATGGACTATGAACTTCGTCCAGCCGATCCGAGATCCGCGCAAGCTGCAGGCGCTTAAAGATCATTTTCAAGCGACAAATGAACGCGATTATATCCTGCTCATGGTAGGAATTAATACCGGCCTTCGAATATCCGACATTCTTCCGTTGAAGGTCAGGCAAGTAAGAGGAACGCATATCGATATCAGGGAGAAAAAAACCGGAAAGCAAAAGCTGATCAAAATTAACCGGGCTTTGCGTGAGGCACTTGATACTTATATAAAGGGGAAACCAGATCATGAATATTTATTCAAGAGTAGGAATAAGAAACACAAATCCGGATTAATCAACGAACCGATCGATACAAGTATGGCTTATAAGATTCTAAGCAGTGCGGCCAGACGGTTTGGAATTGCCGAAATCGGGACCCACTCCTTGAGAAAGACGTTCGGGTATCATTTTTACCAACGCGAGAAGGATGTAGCGTTACTAATGGACCTGTTCAATCATACGGAACAGAAGGTAACTCTACGATATATTGGCGTCAATCAGGACACTATGGACGATGCTTTAGATCGATTCGAGCTATAGTAATTCCCTACAATCGGGCTACTGTGAATTCATTTTCCCGTTAATGCTGAATCACTTAGAACGGACTAATCAAAACCGGAAAAAATGAATTCCCTAGAATATACGCTGAAAGGAATTAGAATGACATATTTTAGGTGAATGGCGTTCTAAGAATGCGGATTGTGTTTGATACTCCGAGACAAACAATAACAACTGTAAAATAAATGGTAAAAAAATGAGAATTCCAACTTAATTCGAGGAGTGAGCACTATGAAATTGGTCGTCAATTTAGTAAATGGCACGGAGATTAAAGTTTATGACGAAAAAGTGATTAACGATGTTTGCAAAGCACTGGAGAGCCCGGCTCGTCACGTTTTAATTGTGGATGAAGAGAATGGAGTAAAGACATTTGTACCCCTGAACAGCATTGTACAAGCTGAAATATACCGCGATGAAAATGCATTGCCGGGGGAGCGAATGGTGACGATTAAAAAGGGGAAACCGGTCGTCGATGTTCATGTTAGCGAGATTTCCGTTGTAGCGATGAGACGCATCGAAGAATGCTTGATAAGAGCAAATCAGGGGTCGAGTGCGCGCGTTTAAATGTTTCTGCGAAGTGGACGCATAGCATCTGAGGCGGTGGTGGTTGTGTAATGTCGAGAGAGCAAAGTCCGGATCGCCAGCGAGCTCTAAAAATATGGATCAAGAGCAAGCGCGAAAAAAAGCCTGCTGATATCGCTGCAGAGCTTGGAATAAACGCTGCTTTGGTTCGTAAGTGGAAGAGCATCGACAGATGGGACGATTTGCCGGAACCTCGCCGGGGCGCGCCGAGGGGCAGTAAGAATGCAAAGGGAAACAAGGGCGGTAAAGGCGGTCCGTTGGGCAATGATAAAGCGGTCAAGCACGGTGCATTCCGCAAGTTCTTGCCACAAGATCCGGAATACTTAAAAATACTGGACATGGTTCAACATATGGATGCGCTAGACATGATTTATGCTGGAATCGAGAATTCCTTTGTCGCCTTCATTCGCATGGAGAAGATCATGCTTGTCACCGATAAAGATGAAATGATTAAGGAACTGAAAAAGCAGAAGTTTGAGGTTCATAGTAAAGGACGAGGTATGAAGAAAGAACTAATACCAGTCGTGGTTGAGGAAGAATGGAACTTTCATTTCTCCTATGAGCGTTACGAGAAATACGCCAAGACACAAGCGACCATTTACGCGAGCCTACGAGCCGGCATTAGGCAGTTCTTGAACGCAGCTCCCGAGGACGATGAGCGCCGTGCTAGAATTGCGATGATTGAAGCCCAAACCGAAAGAGTTCGCCAACAGATCGAGCTGGCAAAAGACGACGGCAAGAAGACAGAGGCTGAAGATTGGGTTAGCGCTCTTAGTGATGCTGCTGAACGACGGAAGGCCAAGGGGAAAGAAACATGAGCAAACCTTATAATGTCGTCGCTACCCTTTCCGACCTCATCGATCTATATTGGGACGATCCAGTCGCCTTTTCTATCGACATACTAGAATTTGAACCGGATGATTGGCAACGCGGCGCAATGAAGGACGTTGCCGAATCTCCCCTGACAAGTGTTAGATCCGGTCAAGGCGTTGGTAAAACAGCATTCGAAGCGGCGCTGGTGATCTGGTTCTTATGTTGCCGTCCCAACCCAAAGGTTGTTTGCACAGCACCAACCAGGCAACAACTGCATGATGTATTATGGGCTGAGATATCCAAATGGCTCGAACGTTCCAAAGTGAAGAACATCCTGAAGTGGACCAAAACGAAAGTCTACATGATCGGCCACGAGGAACGATGGTTCGCAACTGCTAGGACCGCAGTGAAGCCGGAAAACATGCAAGGCTTCCACGAGGATTACATGTTGTTTATCGTGGACGAGGCATCAGGTATAGAAGATAAGATCATGGAAGCGATTCTTGGCACTCTGTCAGGTGAAGAAAACAAAATGGTGATGTGCGGAAACCCTACGAGGATATCGGGGGTTTTTTATGATTCGCACAATAAAGACCGGGCCAATTATCGATCACGTCGTGTGTCCGCACGAGACAGCAAGCGGACGAACAAGCGCAACATTGAAATGCTGGAAAGCAAATACGGCAAGGATAGTGATGTCATTCGCGTCCGTGTTGATGGCGAGTTTCCGAGAGGCGAATCGGACGCTTTCATATCGCTGGAAGCAGCAGAATTTGCGAAGTCTGAAGTACGGATGCAACCGATCGGCACAAAGCTACACGTCGGTTGTGACGTTGCCCGCTTCGGTGACGATGAAACGAGCATTTACGGCAGGATCGGCGGTAAGGTCATCAAGCAAAGGCATCATCATAAACAGGACTTGATGGTTACTGCAGGTTGGGTACTGCGTTTGATAGACGACGCTAAAGCGGATCATCCAGAAATAGAAGAGGTTGAAATTAGAATCGACGATGACGGAATGGGCGGCGGCGTTACAGATCGTCTGAACGAAGTCAATGACGAAAGGGGATTCGGATACACAATTATACCCGTTCATAACGGCGGAAAGTCGGAAGATGAGCATTACGGGAACCACGGATCCGAACTATGGGGACAGATAAAAGAAGCACTTGAGGAGAACATGAGAAACTACATCCTCGGAATACCTGGCGTTATCGAATTGCCTGACGATGAGACACTGATCGCGCAGCTGTCGACAAGAAAATGGCGAATGGGTAGCAATGGAAAGATCTACCTCGAAGAAAAAAAGAACATGAAGAAGCGTGGGCTTAAGTCACCAGACCGGGCCGACGCTTTAGTTCTGGCCTTTGCAAACATCGAAATAGAATCAGGGTTTGCATTCGGATAGGCATCCGTCTTAAACAACTGGTTATTTTAAAAGTAAGCATTGGCAAAGACATTCTTGAACGAACGAGACAATATGGATCTCAGAATCTAACAAGGGGGCAAGGCAAAGATGATCGAGACGACTATTAATGGCATAACCTTCACCTCTCTTGGCCTTGGTCTAATAAGGAGGGATATACCGGTCCTTCCGGACACTCGAGACTACACTGTGCAAATCGCTGGTGGAAACGGAGAGGTCGATTTCGGGGCTGACTATGGACCTCGGATCATCAATCATGAATGTGTACTGATGGCAGACGATTCCACACTGGATTACCAAGCGAAAGTTGCCGCTCTAGCAACGATCTTTGATGCCAGGAAAGGGGATGTGACACTGACGTATTCGGACAGGCCTAATCGGAACTACAAGGCCAGATACGCTGGCACGCTACCGATTCAGAAGATCATTTTCGACGGCAACATCACGATTCCCATGAAAATGTACGACCCCTTTCCGGAAAGTGACGAGAGATTGCTCGAGACAACGATCACCGCTTCTCCGGATGTATTAAGCATCGTGTCAGATGGGGATGTCCGGGCGGATCCAGTGATAACATTGACCAACACAGGCTCTACTACGATCAACAGCCTTACGATTAAAAACGAGATCCAGCTCGAATAAGAATCAATTCTTTGAAATCCGCAATAACTCCGCATTTGCTGGATGTTATAGTTTAGATGGATAAGAATGAGCAGATGAAGCGCTAGCCTATATGGTTGGCGCTTTTTGATTCCCGACGTTTATGCGATAATCCGAGTGGATGGAGGCGATGCGAATTGAAGGCTATTTTTAAATATTCCCGGTTCCACGTTCAGGAAGAAGATAGATTCGATTTACTACATGATGCGATGTTGATTGCTCATCATAGTGTTGAGCACAATGAGTCTTACCCAATAGAAATTGTAGTTGATGGAACAGTGTACTCGCGGGATGATATGGAAAAGTATTGGGCAGAACATGACTTTGATAAAAAGTCGCTTTGACGAACGTTTTTTATAGTGGATAAGAATGAGCGCTGACAAATGAGTCGGCGTTTGTTTGTATTTCAAACGGACAAATTGTCCACTTGAAAGGCGGTGAGATAGATTGGGAGTAAGACAATGGATGATCAATTGGCTTGAAGCTGGGAGAATGAAGAACGAACCGGACCGACAGACGGACGCCTATCCCTTCCCATTCGGATGGTTTGGCGGATGGGGTAAGGGACAGCCGACAATGAAACGGACGCCGGCGAATCTCCGGTCGTTAAGTGAATCTCCGATACCACGCCGGGCGATTAACGTCATCAAAGACGGCATAGCCAAGCTGGACTGGTCCGTAACGGCGATAAACGAAACTGAGCAGGAGAAATACCAAGAGATTTGCAATGTTCTTTCGAACGTGATGCGCAAACCGAATCAATCCGATTCATTCCGACTTTGGATCGAGCAGATTGTTGAAGATATGCTTGTTGCCAGTGCTGGCTCATCGGAGCTTTTACAAGCCGGAGACAAACTAAGGCCGCTGCGAATGTACCCAGTCGACACCTTTTCGATCGAACTTTATCCGAATTGGGATGGGAAAAGGGATTCTTACCGGTATGCACAGCACAAACCACAAGGCGGATATGTGCATTTAACCGATTCAGAACTCATGTATATCCGCATGAATCCACGAACAAATACGCCGTTTGGTTTATCGCCGCTCGAATCTGTCTGGGAATCGGTTAATCATTTCATCGGGGCGCATAAATCGGCGGGAAACCAAGCGAAAAATACTTTCATCCGCAAGCTTCTAAACCTCGGCAAAGGTGCCGGTACTGACGCCATTAAAGCTTACAGGGCATATTGGGAAAATGAAGTGCAGGGTCGCGGTATGATGCCGATCATCGGCGGAGAGAACCCAAGTGTGCTTGATCTCGGTGCAACGGATGACAAAGCGTTGTTCCTCGAATGGCAGCGGTTTTTGATTGAGGTCATCGCGATTTCTTTCGGTGTTTCGCCTAAAAAACTGGGGCAGACGAAGGATGTTAATCGCAGCACAGCTGACAGTGAGGATGATGACACCCAAGCAACCATTCAATCCATCGCGGATACCATAGCCGAACATATCAATAACGAGATCATCGATGGTCGGTTTAATATGGGCAGCGTCATCAAATTTAAATTCAAGTATGCGACTTCTCTTAAGGATCAGAAAACCCAAGCCGAGATCAATGACATCTACATCAAGAATGGAACTTACGTCTTGGATGAAGTAAGAGATAGCCTGGGCAAGAAGGCGCACAAGAATAAGCTGGGCGAGGTTATCCTCTTCCCAACTGCTGCAAAGGTGATCGATACCAATAAACCGTTGGAGGAACAGACACCGGCGACTACCAATCCGCCACTTACACCAGATCCGAACAATCCAAACGTAAAGTCTAGGCGGATGAAAGCTTCCGATGACAAGCCTACAGACACGGATGAAGTGGAGAAAGCTTTTATTGCGGCGTATCTTCTTCTGATGATGTCTATACTGCGGAGAGATAATAACGTATCCTCAGTGAGCTCATTATCGTATGTCTGGACGCCAAGAACATATGATGTTCAGTCGCTGTCCGAATCACTCTCCAAACTGAAAGGTGACTCCTGGCTTAAGTCATACAACCGAAGAAGGCAGGAAATGAATGCTGAAAGGCTGAGCGATGTACCGTCCGGCACGATGGATGATATCAGTTCACTCTCGGATGAACGAGCTCAAAGCATTATGGACACCTATGCGGAGGAGATGAAGAACCGGCTGAATGAAGCGGAGCAGCGTTACGCTGGATTAGTTGGGTCTGAGAAAGAAAAGGCAATCCTGGACGACATGGAAGCGTGGCTGACAACCCGCATGGCGTATAAGTCATCACAGATCAGCGGCTATGAAGCTGGCGAATCGTGGAATCAAGCACTTTTTGCTCATGATAAAGAGCATGCACCGGAAACCGAATATTATGTTCAACCGGTAGCAACGAATCATGCTGATTGCGCCAACATCATAGCAGGAGCTCCATACACGGCGGATACCATACCGGCAGATCTACCTCTTCATCCAAATTGTCCGCATCGGTATTATGCAGTCGTTTATGATTAGACTAAACGTGGTGGACGCAAAGCCGCTAATGTTGGTTAATAGAGGTGAGGTGATGGCATGGGAAAAGAACCTTGGGTGTATGGTAAGGGATATTTAACAAGAGACGAAATAGACGAGGCATTTAAATCGGCAATCCCCAAGATAAAGAAAGATTTCGACGATCTGATGAATAAGGAATTGCCGGAGGAATTTCAAAAGCTTTTCAAATAAGTCGCCAATAGGATTAAGCGCCTCTCAATGAGCAGGCGCTTTTATTTTTCCCTGAAAGGGGGTGAAACAGATGCTATTAAAGCTTAGCAAGAAAGTCCAGATGCGAAACTTCAAACTGGCTGACGCTCCGCCGCTAGGTACGATGACACAACATCCGAACAAAGTCCCGTTTACCTGCTCATTGTTTGCTGTGGACGTACCGTCAGATGGATCGCCGGAGGGCGCGGGCGGAAAACTTATCCGAATCTCTTCGACAGTCTGTGATCAATACCTCAATACCTTTGAAGGTATGGGCATGAACATCGACTATGAGGACGAAATGAGCGATCACGATACCCGGTTTAAAGTCGGTGTCATCACGAAGACATTCCGCTCATTGGATGGAATGGCAATGGCTGAGGGGTATATTTACGGGAAGGATTTCCCGGATGTTGTTGCAACCGTCCGTTATTATAACGGTCTAGCCCTCGAATACGAATGGCCCGAATATCAATTCGGCACATCGATCGAGATGGAAGCAAAGGTAACAACCGCTCCAGACGATGCGAATATCCTGGACGTTATCGAATTTTGCGGAACCGGCGCGGCGATCTTATTCGCTGAAGCCGCTGCTTATAAATCAACAAGTTTCGCCGCAAGAAACAAAAAAACAAAGGAGGTCGTCGATATGACGCCAGAACAAATTAAGGCCATGGAAGATGCCATGAAGGCTCTGAAGGATGGAATGACAACCCTGTCAGCGAGTGTTCAAACCGTCGCCACCGAAGTCGGGACGATTAAAACCGATCTGGCATCCGTCAAGGCGGGAAATGCTGGAGCGGGTACTAAAACTCCTGATCAAATCGCCACCGAGCAATTGAAAGCGGCTCAGGACAAGGCCACTGCACTTGAAAAGGAAGTAGCTGACCTGAAAGCTGCAGCTACTCCTCCGGCAGAACCGCAACGTAAAACCGCTACTCCGGCTCAATTGCTGGCGAAGCATGGAAAAGGTGGAAATGTAGGCGAAGATGACGCAAAAGATTACCAAACATTCTGCGCTACAGTAGACCGCCTTAATTTACCGACGCAACAGTCGATGGCACTCAAGCTCGAAGCAAAAGCAAAATTCCAAACTAATAAGGACGGTGAATAAACGATGAGTAACCGTGTAGGACAAACACAGTTTATGGATTTATCGGCAGCGGCACAAATCATCGCTCCTGGTGCCATTATCGTTGAAGAGTACCAGAAAGAGATTACAGACGCATTGCGTCGTAATGCCGTACTGGATGGCCGTATTCAATACACGCCGGCAACCGGCGACTTCTCCACTTACTTCGAACAAAATACGATTAACGGCGGGGAATTCGTTGATCCTAGGAATCCTACGTCTACTGCAACCAGCAATCCTAGGACACCTCATTCGTTGAAAGTAAAAGCAATGACGAACCAAGTCAATTATGGTCACTATGACCTGCAACTGGCCCAACAGCAAAACAACTGGCCAGAACTGCAAGCGAAGGACTTGGCCGACATGATCAATGGTATTACATTGTCGCATGGCAAGGCATTATGGAGAGGATCTGATACAAGCCTTTCCGTTCCTACGACTCTGCAATATATGGGATTGGCGAAACAAATCACCAATACATTCTCGGTGGCATCCGGATCTTCGATTGTCGCAGCCCTTCGTTCAAAAGTGGCGGTCATGTGTGCAAGTGAATTGTATGAGCTGAGACCGACGGCTATTTACATTCATCCAATTGGATTGAACGGCATTGAGGAAGAAGAGCGCACGGCTACACACAACCAAACGATTGTTCCTGGCCTATCGAAAACAATGGTTGCCGGTATGGAAGTGCGTGCGATCCAGACAGCTGCCGGACTTCTGCCAATCATTCCGGAACCGTTCATGCCTTCTGCTGTGAATGGCACGGATGCAACAAAAACGGATTACGGTGTAGCTATCGTTACTGAGCCGATGATCGAGTATCACTACGTAGGCGACAAAGGCATCTTCCTCTTCGAGATGGGCCTTGTTACCGATCTGCAAAAGAAATACGTCGGCATCAAGTACGGTGCGCCGGTTGCAAAAGGTCCTTCCTATGCTCATGCATATGGCACGATCACGTTGACTACGGCAAGCTAATCACGGGCGGTCTATATGATCGCCTTCTTGTTTTATTCAATAACCCACTAGGGAGGTAATCACATTGGCAAAAACGGTACTTGAAAAGCTTCAAGCAGCCATTGAAACTGCTGCCACATTGAGGGAAGGCGCAGTTGTTGGTGATCAGGAAGGCCAATATTCGCAGGAAAACGTTAATTCTTTATCGTCCTCCATCGAATTGGCACATGGTTCAGCCACAAACGAAAATGCCGAGCAACCGCAACTGGAATCGGCATTGGAAGCAATTGGCGCAGCTATCAAGATGTTCAAAGGATCGATTATGAAGGATCCGGATAAACCCGCAAATAATCCGGTGGCTATTTCTCTGAAAGGCGTCGTCCTTAATGGAACTGACAGCGAGAAGAAAGGCACCCATACCATCTTCGCTTATGGCGGAGCTGTAGCGTTCAATGATGGAAAGGCGAACGTGAATGAGGATTTAGCGAAGAAGTTAATTTCCGATGGTTATGCGGAAGAGGGAAAACCGGAAGCTGGTGAATAACCATGTATCTTACAACATCGGATACTGATTATGTATCTCCCGGTGTAACTTTAACTACTTCGCTTATCATTCGAGCTTCCGCCATCATTGATGGATACTGTAAGCGGTCTTTAGATGTCACATCATATACCGAGCGTGTACCTTTGACGGACTACCAGAACATGAATAGCTATCAAAGAGGGCATTTGTCTTATTACCCGGTAATTGATGTGACGTTGGTTAAGGGGAGGCCGCTTTACAACATCCTGTCCGGGAATATCTTTGGTCCTCCGCCATTCGAGCCGATCAACGATCTTTCCATCCTGGACATCGACAAGAACATCGGAAACTTCATATGCGGATTCAATATATTCGGTGTTCCATATTCGGAATTGGAAGTGACGTATACAAGCGGATGGGCGGTAATTCCGGAGGCGGTGAAGGTGGCATGCGGCATGATCGCCTCACAGTTGGCGAACAACGCAAATCCGAACGTCAAGGCGAAGAAAGACTTGGATTCCGCCATCGAATATTTCGGGAATAGCATGGTCACTCCCGAAATAGCGGATTTGCTCAGTCTATATATCCTTCGCTCATTTAGGTAGGTGGGAAAGAATGGGTATTTTCGATGAATTCGCTCACCGCCATACAGACTGCATACTGGATGGAGTAGCCGAAAAAGTCATCCTCTCACGGGATAGCCGTTCGACATCGATTATCGCGCGGGAATATATTTACAACGGTCTATTTGCCCCGACTTCAGCCGTTAAAACAGGATCCCTGGTTGTGACGGACGAAAGCTTTCTCGTCCAATCTAGGCGTAGCAGTCCGGAAGGGAATAAGTCCTGCACGCTGGTCAAAACCAATTCGGTTATCGAAATTCAGCGCTGCACCGTCACATACGATACCAACGATAACCCGATCGGCGAAAGCTTTGATCCCGTTCAATCGAACGTGAAAGCCTACGTTCAATACGTGACGGCGCATCTGAGGCAATTGGACATCGGCCTGCTCCCTACGACAGCCTATACCCTTTTGGTCCAGTCTACGGTCAACGTGAAGCGTCCACAGGACACGTCGTTGGTAATGCCCGACCGGATTGTCCTTAATGGCCGTCCGTATCAGGTAGATGTCATTGATGACGTGAAGACGCCGGGACTGTACAACATCCAATTGTCGGAAGACATACGATGATAACGGACATGTTGAGCAGTTATGACGCGGCAAGAGCAAGCCAAGATCTCCAGCAAAAGTTGTCCGTAGAGATTGCTGGACTTACAGGTCTTGTCTTGGAATCCGCGCGATCAAACGTCCGCTATTATCCCGACGTGCGGAATCATCTGGAGCGGCAAATCATCGTACTTGCGAATGAAATGATCAGCGGAGAAGTGACGGCGGATTATTGGCAAGCGTGGCTGGAGCAGTTCGGCAAAGGCTCGTTGATGGCTGGGACGGATCAAAACCCCGGACTCGTTACGTACTTTAATTCCGATGCTTGGAACCGATTGCGATCTCAAAGCAGCAGGGTTGTCGTTGGCCGGCCGCGCGGGAATTACAAGAGCATCGAGGGCAGAGCGAGATACTCCGGAGGCTCATATGCCGGTGTTGATCTGGAAGAACTGGCTGCGCGCGGCGACATCGACAAGACGTTCGGACCAACACCGCCGACGTTCTTCCTTCGGGCGGCATTACAGTCAAACCGCAACCGGATCCTACAAGGCCTAGCTCGAGTGATCGAAGAGTTTCCATACCAGAAATATTTCAAGTGAGGTTGATGAAGAATGGATTTAGATCCGATCGATGCGGTACGCAACACATTGAAACAAGACGTGGAGTTTATGGCGTTGCTTGGATTGGCTCCTTCTTCGGACCCGAACCTCATATCATCGAAATTGATTGCCGGAATGGAACCGGAAAAGGCCGTTACCGGAACGACAGTTCCCATGGTCTTAATTTATGAAAAACCCGGCAGATTCGGAAGCAATCCACTTGTTTTCGAGGGGAAGTTTTGTTTAGATTTCTTCGGAAAAAACAGGGATCAATTAAAGAGCATGTTTGACAGAGCCTTCAAGCTCTTTCATGACAAACGCATCATGGATGCAAACTTCGGCTCCTTCCTCTGCGTATTGGCGTATGACAGCGACTTTATGACAGGCATTACCGGCATTAAAGGATATCAATCGATTTTTGATGTCGACTATCTTCGGACGAATTGAGGTGAAGGGCATGTCCGATCCGGAACAGGGAGAACAACCCAAACAACCAGAACAGAGCGAGCGCGAAAAACTGGAGCAAGAGAAAATCGCGTTGGCAAAGAAGCTCGGCATCTGGGACAAGGATGAGCCAGTTGAGAACTTTCAAGAAACCAAGGAATACAAGCGCATCCGGGCAATCGACGTGAGGCTTTGGGAGCTAGTCAAAGACTAGTCTCTTGTAATTAAAAAAAGGAGGTTTTCCATTCATGGATCCATTAGTATTTGATGGGGTTGGCACAATTTTTGCGATCAACCCTGACGGTACACTGAAATATGTGGACCAGAAAGTAAACAAAGTCACCGCACAGCTGCAGTTCAACTGGCAGAACGTCATGGGTGGCGATTCCGGTTACGCCTTCCACTATGTAGCGCAAGACTTGCAAGACAAAATCAGCATCGAAGTTCCGCGTTATTCGCCGGCGCTCGCCGAACTGTCGCAAGGTGCACAGACGACCAGTGGGACAACAATCTTCGACGAAAATGAGGAAGGCATTCTGGATGCCACGAACGGTTATACACTGAAAAACGGCACTAATCTTGTAGCCTTGAGCGATTCTGTTTACCTGAAAGGGACGGGCGGCATTCTGACGCCATTGGTTCGGGTTGCGAGCGCACCTACGGCAACAGATTATTCCATTGACGTTTCCGGAAAGATAACATCCGCTACAGCGAATAATGGAAAGACGATTGTCGTTGTCTACAAATGGACTAAAACGAACGGAACGACAACTGGCTTTACAGGAACTCGTAAACCAAGGCCGTTCAAATTCATCCACCGTTTCTTGCTTCGTAATGACAAGGATGGAAGCGACGTGGATTGTCAATTCACGATCTACAAAGCACTCGGAGGCGGCCAAACGGACGTGACGCAGGAACGTAAAAAGGCTAACGTTATGAACATTTCGCTTGAGATCATGGAACCGGATTTGACCGCTGACAATCCGAACCTGTATGCTGCGGAACTGAAATTCGGCATCTAATCAAAGATATCCCCTGCCTTAACTGGTAGGGGGATTCTTATTTTAACTCAACTATTTTGAGGAGGAAATGATCGTGGAAGATAAAACGTTGGATCAATCGTTGAACATCGGTTCGGAGATCAAGTTATTCGAAGGGTGCATCAAAAACGTTAAAATCGGCAGCATTAAGCTAATTCGCGAAGTACGGCAAGTGATGAAAGACTTGGCCTATGATTTTAAATATTCCATTGGTCGGGATAAATGGACATCTGATGACGGCAAGACGTCAGTTGACTGGCCAAAGGTAGAAGCAGCCTATAAAAAAGCCTTCAACATGGTTCTTATCGGCGGTTTAACGGATGAAGAATACGAGAACGTAGACGATAACGGTCTTGGGGAGTTGGAAACGCTCCTCAGTCGATTTCTATAATGAATCTATACCGCCTGACGACGATCCGGACGATGAAGATGATGACGAGGATTCAGAAGGCGAGGAAACAAGTGATGTCGGTCCGAACTTTTTGAAATTATGGGCTACAGCTGTTCTTTGTGGTATCTCGGACAGTGAATGGGAAAACGTGACTGTACTTAAAATACGAGCCTTAAATAAGGCAAGACGCGAAAGAGAAAAATTCGAAATCAAATTGCACGGAATGGAATTAAACAAGACAGCTAAGAAGGCCAAGTATCTTTCTGATCTTGGATACTTTCCAAAATGAAGCCCATTCCTGATGAGGAGTGGGCTTTTAACTTTGAACGCAATCCCGAGGCAAGGAAAATTTTCCTGACCATCGATAAGGGGTGAATATAAATAATGACAGATGAACTGAACAAGGATGTCGTAGGCGCTAGAATAAATCTGGATACGTCTAAGATTTTACCGGCGTTTAAAATTATTGATGATGGAGTAAAGCAAAACGCTGAATCATTCAAAGCCTTAAATGCCGAACTCGCCTTAACTGAAAAGAGTTATACCTCGATGGCTGCGGCAATGGACAAGATCGCATTGTCAGATGACGAGCGCCGGCAAAAGATTCTAGCGGAATCGGATGCATTGGTTAAACAGCGGACGGCACAAACTGAATTACTGGCCGCAAAAAAGAATCAATTAGATGCAACCAATCAAATCGTCGATGCCAAGCTCCAGGCGCAGCAAGCCATTGTGAAAAAACACGAGGATGCCATAGAACAACAAGAACAGCAGCATCAACAAAAGATGGTTGCGCTTGCTCAAAAAACATTAACCGCTGGAGCTCAAGAAAATCTTGTTCAAGCGCAGATCGACCGTCAATTCCAACTAATGAAGGTTAGCGATGTCAAGCTTGAGATGGAATCTGAACGACATAGCTCTCAAATAGCCGCGTCTCAACAAAGAAGCGAAAAGTCGTATACCACATGGTGGGAGCAAGAGTTAAAAAAGCGTGAAGTTATTGATAAAGCACATTACATGGCCTTGCAGGAGGACCAAAGATTAAATGACGAAAAAATAAAAGCTCAACAACTCCTGGCACAAAAACAGCAAGAGGCCATGACACAGCGCGGATCTGTTCGATCTGCTGTCTCTAATACAGGCGGTGGTTTTTCTATTGGGAATATGGCCTTAAGCATCGGATTGTTTACATCCTTGAATAGTTTATATCAAACAATGGTTCAAGGAATGAAAGATGTCGAGGATGGCGCGGCAGGATTGCACCAGGTATTTGGCAGTCAAGTAGACGATCAAGGGAAACTAAATCAAGTCACCAATGATTTTGTGGATATTGCTAAAAAGTATGGAACATCAGTTAATGATGTCATGCAGGGCGCCAAACAATGGGGCCGGCAGTACAAAGATATTGAAACGGCAATGACGCTTACTAATTCCAGCACGTTATTGTCTATTGTCGATAACGTGAATCTAGCAGATAGCAATCGCGCAGTTGAAGCTACCATGAACAGCATGGGGATGGCAGCTCATACACAAGCTGAAGCATTCGCCAATTCAATGCGGATCGTCGATTCTTGGAGTGCGTTGGCGCATAAAGCATCCGTCAGTGCAACAGACCTCGTTCACGCGACTGAAAACTCTGCAGGTGCGGCAAAACAAGCGGGTGTTGACTTCGATCAGCTCCAAGCTATAGCGACGAGCGCTGTCCGTAACACCGGACTCACAGGATCTAACATTGGCGTTATGCTGAAAAGTTTGTTCGCGTCGATCCGATCGGATAAATCGGAGGCTGCATTAAAGTCCTTAGATATCGGAATAAAACGAGTCGGAGCCAACGGGGAAAAAGAGTTTAGGCCTGTTTTTGATGTTCTGCTCGAACTTTCCCAAAAGCTTCAGACTACAGATAAGAATCAGCAAAAGGTCATTGAAACCATCTCCGGTGGTAAATTTCAATGGTCGAAAGTGGCGAGTATGCTTTCCGACTACAACACAATCATCGATGCTTATGCTATAAGTTTGAATAGTGCAGGAGCTGCACAGAAATATGCACAGGAACAAATGAATACTTTGAGTCGAGATGTGCAACGGCTTAAAGACACATTCATTGAATTGGCAGCAAGTGCCGATCAAAATGGACTAGGTGGATTTTTGAAGACCATTGTTACTGGACTGACTGATCTGATCGTTGGACTTGAACAATTACCTACAGGTTTTGAAGTCACTTTGTTATCTATTGGCGGACTTCTTATTGCTCTTAAATCCTTAAACTCTGTAATGACCACATTAGAGCCTTTATCAAAGGTTCTTATTGTCGGCTTCAATAATTTAAATACAGCCTCAAATGCTACAACTGCTGCTACCACAGCGCAAACTGCCGCCACAGAGGGACAAGTGGTTGCCACTGAATCACAAATAGTAGCGACTGAAGCACAGGTTGCTAATACCGAAGCTCAGGTTGTAGTTCAAGAGGCGCAAGTCGTTGCTACAGAAGCTCAGGTTGTGGCTACAGAGGCACAAACGGTTGCATTTGAAGCCGAAATGGTTGCACAAGAAGCGCAGATGGTGGTATCAGAAGGTCAACTTGTTAACACAGAAGCCTTAACGGTAGCCACAGAAGCTCAGGCAGTCGTTACTGGAGTCCAGACGGCGGCTGTTGTAGAAGAAACGGCGGCGTTTACTGCACTAGATATCGTTTCTGGTGGGTTGGCTTTAGTGATCGGTGCGGTTACTGCTGGTATTTTGTTAAGTACGATGGCAACCGGTAAATCTACAGAAGCAACTAAAGATCACGCTCAAGCTGTTCAACAGCAAGTAGGAATTGCGCAACAAGACTTGAATCTTGCCAAGCAAAAACAGCAATTCATGGATACTGCAATTAAACAAGAAACAAATCTAAAAAAAGCAATGGATGATACCACTCTTTCTGCTGATAAACGAAATAAGTTAATGAATGATTTGGTTGATCTATATCATGCCGTTGGAAAAGCAACCGATGATACTACATTACAACAAGTTAATGCTTCTAATGTACAAAATGTATCTCTTCAAGGTCAAAGAGGTGAGGTAGCTAAGCTTGTTGATGCTAAAAAAACAGCATACGAAAATATGGTTAAAATCAATGATCAAGAAGTGCAAAATGACATTAATGCTACAAATCAAAAAATAGATGATATCAATAAAGTAATAGAAGGATTACAAAACGAAACAAAGGCAAAATTTAATGAGCTGGGTTTTTGGGACAAAGTTAAAGTAGGTTTTATCAATTATGCTGGCGCGATCGACTCTCTCGTTGGAGATAAAAAAGAAGTTGCTACCGACAACCAAAATAGAGACGCTATTGAAAAAGCGGCCAGAGATAAATTATTGCAGGACAAACAAAATGAACTTGATAAACTTAAGGTTCAAAAGGCGCAAGACGAGTATAAGGTAGCCAGTGGTAAACTAGATCTTGCTAAAATTGATACTAGCGGTGATGCTTCGCCGTCTGGAGTACCTGATCCATTTGGGAATGGAAATAAAGCTTTCCAGTTCCCATTGAAGGACATCGACAACCAGACTGCAAAGGCAAAAGAATTGGTTGACTCAGTAACGGCACAGATCGATATGTATAACGCGAAACAAGCGGCGATGGCTCAAACCATCGACGATACTGCAGCACGAGTAGAAATGTACACAAATAAGCAGAAAGCACTGCACGAATCCAATGTTTTGCTCGAAGATTCGGTCACGAAATTAAACGACAAACAAGCTATGCTAGATCAACTGTATAACTCGGGTAAAATCACACTGGATGAGTATAACCAACATAGCGACGATGTTACAAGCCACATTGCCTCCTTGACCAATGAAATCAACCAGAACTCCAAAGCTTGGTGGGATGAAGCAAAAGCCATTAAAGATGTGAAGGATCAGTCATTAAAGGATTCCGTCGATGCTTCCGAAAAGTGGATGGCTCATCAAAAAGCTATGGGAGATCTTACGGTACAACAGGAATATGAAGCATGGATGCGCGTCAAAGATCGTCTAGACAAGGAAACAGCGATCACTCAGACCTTAATGGACTTGCGGAAAAAGGCAGACGAACAAGTCTATGCCGCAAAGAAAGCCTACCTTGCTGATGAATCGAAACAGCTCGACGATCTGATGAGCAAGGAAAAGTCCTATCTAGAACAATCCAAGCAAGCTGAACTGGATAAGATCGAAACAGCGAAGCAGAAATACGTTGATGCACAAGATGCCAAAATTAAGGCGCTCGATCAGCTCATGCAGGCTGAAGATCAAGCAAATTCTGATCAGAACTATGCGGATCAACTGAAAGTGAAACAGGATCGTCTGACCGTCTTACAATCGGCAGTCGGACCAGACGGAATAAAAGAGCGCAAGCAAGTCATTCAAGATATTGCTGATATGGAGCAAAAACATCAGCAGGATCTGACGAAACGAGCGCAGGAAGCCGAGAAACAAAGCCTGCAGGATGACAAAACAGCCCAAGTAAAAGCTTACGATGACCAGAAGACGGAAGTCGAAAATAACTACAAAGACCTACTTACCGCCTTCGACAACTTCAAGAATGATTCAAATGGAGTCGAGACTGCAATAAAAAACTTCCGCATTCAAACGCAAAAGGAAGCCAATCAACAAGTACTCAAGGACTTGGATACCTTTATTGCGGATTACAAAAAGAAACAGTTGTCCATATCCGGTCTTTCTCTATCACAGGAACAAATCGACCTTAACACCTACAACAGCAACATTGATAAATGGAAAACCGGTGATGCTGCCGCTAAAACTCAAGCTCATGCGGACAATGAAGCATTGCGGCAGAAGTACAATATACCAGCTGATACCGGGAAGCTCCAACATTTCGCTGATGGTGGCGTGGTACAAGGATTGAAAAGTCAGCCCGTTCCAGTAATTGCCCATGCCGGCGAAATGTATCTGAATGAAGGGCAGCAATCGAATTTGTTTAAGCTATTGAACTTCTCATTTCCGAAGCTCAACTTTTCAATGCCTAACTTCCAGATGCCAACTGCAAATACAGTCGTAAATAAGTACAATTTTAATAATTCGATAACCTCCGGAGATACTCATCTGCATGACTCGGCAGCGGCAAAAGTATTCTGGAGCGAAAGGGACAGCTTGATTGGCAGGATGCAATCGGAACAAGGGAAAAGGATTCGGTAAGTTTTCAGGTGATGGCGCGGGTCTCGCCCCATCACCTACTATAAAAAAAGGGGATGGCCATAATCATGAATGTTACATTAATTCAAGAACATGATGCAATGTGGATCGCAGCCGACAGCTATTCAACGTTTGAAATCAACCCGGACACCAAGAAGTTTCAGGAACGTAGTCTGGCTGTTTTCCCGATTGAAAACAAAATTATTTACTGTTATGGGAAGCAGGAGCTCATCAACAACATAATGCTGGATTACGGAGTTAGTTTTAACCGATCTCTTGAGGAGCTGTCCAACATCGTGGCGGGATATTTCTTTGACTGGGCGAAACATAACCCCAATAACATCCAAGAGGGAATTATAGAGGTTATCGTATGTACGGCGGAAGATGGACATGTTTCCTCATATTGCATAAGCCCAGGAGCCAAAACATTCACTCCTACCAAATCGGTAATGGAGAAGGGGAAGCGGGCCATATGGTCTGTGGGAGAAAAGTCGCAGGAGATGGCAAATCTGGCCGGATCGCTGGCAAGCCGGGGAGTGCCCAAAGATCAAATCTTCCATACCATTTATCAAACCATCAAATCCGGGGGTATCGGTGGAGTGCTCACGGTTTACATGGTTGATACGCACGGATCCTGCTTATTTCTGAGACAGGCGATTCCAGAATGTGAAATTCAATTATTCGATCGTATGGTGCATTGATCATTGGGGGCGAATGGGAATGTTAACGATTTATAATCGAAAAAAAGTTAAAGTTGCATTGCTACCGACAACAGGGCAAAACACCCAAGCAAGCGAAGTTACAAAGACCCGGAGGTTAAACAGCGATTACCAATTAACCTTTATGATACCGATGATTTTTGATAATTATAAAGAACTTGAATTAGAGGGGCTTATTGAGTGCGAAGGCCAAAATTACATCATCAAGGATATTAAACGCAATCGACAAGGCTTGGGCATAAATGCACTGATTACATGCAAGCATATCATGAACAGGTTGTTGGATATCAAGATTCCATATGAGTCAGCCATAGACGAATCGTTCGGGGCGGACATATCTTCATTAACTAATATCATCACGGCGGCTACAGGCGGCGTCTTTACGTTTCAGATCATGGATGTCTTCCCACTGAAGGACGTTTATAAATGGGGGTCATCCAACTGCCTGAAAGCCTTCCAGGATCTTGTGACGTTGTATAAAGTGGAATTTATTCCGGATAACTATAACATCAAACTATATAACAAAATCAACATAAATAACGGCATGCAGTATCGAATTAAAAAGAACATCGTCGAGGATTCCTATGAAACGAATACAAGCGCTATTTGCACCAGGATAACAGGACTTGCAAAAGATTCCTTAACCATTATCAATCTACCCTCTTCATACCTCACAGCTGACGAATTAAGCCGCTTAAATGCCATACCTGGTGCAATAGTGTCTGGGATCATAAAAGTCCCTTATCTTGTCTCTCAGTACGCCGCGGCATGGTCCACACCGGATAACGCTTATTTCGATAGTGAGTTTGAGGCAACCGACATCGACGCAAGTGACGAAGCTGGCAAGGTTCTGTTGCTGGAAGAAATGAGAAAAAAGTTAGCTGCCAGCGAGATCCCGGATATTCAGATCTCCATGAATGCGGCGGACTTATGGAAAATAGACACTGAAGAAATCCGGCCCCAACTCGGGGAAACGGTTTATCTCATCGATCGGGATCTGGAGATCGACAATATTCAAGCGCGTGTCATGGAGATAACGGAATATCCATTCGCTCCAGACAAGCATACACAGGTCACGCTTGCAAATTTCCTGTTAAGGGACACTAATAGCATCATAGCGGACCTACACGCCTCAAAAGACACCCTGGACGGCCTGTTAACCAACAAGAGCCTGAATACTTCACGATTCGAAGCATCCGCCCGGCAGGCTCTTATTGATATTAACAATTCCAAAACTGAACTGATTTATCCACCTGAAGGCGGAATCCTAGCACAAGACAAAAACAATCACTTGAATCAAGTTAGGCTAACTGCTGCAGGACTTGGAATCTCTACAGACGGATGGAATACCGTTGATGCGGCAATAACCGCAAACGGGATTGCTGCCAAGGTTATTGTAGGAATACTCGGTGATCTTGTACAGCTCCGGGCCAATCAAATTGTAGTAGGAGATAGTGGAGAGCAAATTACAGACGATTTACTTGCCAGTGCGGCTAACTGGAACGGAAAAACAACGCTGATCACGTCACAAGGCGTTTACACAGGGACGGTTCAAGCCAATCAAGTTATTGCTAACTCATTATCCGCCATATCCGCTAATTTAGGAACAATAACAGCAGGAACGGTTACTGGTGCAACAATAGAAACCGCGATAGCCGGACAAAGGGTTATTATGGATATTCTTGGTCTAAGGACTTTTGACAGTAACTCAAAACAGAGAATATCTATATCAACATCAGGAAATTATGGCGTATCAGGTATTGATTTTAATGATGAGAACGGTAACTATCGAGGATCTATGTTTTCACTCGCATCGTCAGGGTTAAGGATTCTGTCACAAGGCGATATGTTGATATTTGCATCTGGAGGAACCTTATATCTTCGCGATTTAATTGATTTTACAGGAGCGGTTTTATCAGGTTTTGGTACGGATAAAGTAGGTGGATTAGACACTGCATTGGCAGGAAAAGCAACGAAAAATGCATCTACATCAACCTTTACCCAACCAAATCACGATCATGGAATTGATGCTGGGACACAATTAATGACAGTTGGAGGCGGGTATGTAACTTGGGTTCCAAGTGGTGGATTCTCACACAGTCATACTCAAACCTAAAAATTTATTCCATTACTTTCCATTATCATGTATACTCTTAGTATGTGAATGAAAATGGAGGATACGAGAATGAAAAAAACACCTATATTTTTAATGGGACTGGTTGTTGGAGTTCTGGCAGCATTATCGAGTACAGCGCTGGCAGATGGAACAATTAAAAATTTAATTGGCCTAACAATACAAGGGCAATTCCCGGTAACAGTTGATGGAACTCAACTTACTAACCCTGCAATCGTTACAGATGGTACATCGTTCCTTCCTGTTAGAGAGTTCGGCGAATCTGTTGGTTATAATGTTTACTTTGATCCAGAAGGAAAAATTATTTTAAACAAGAAAACAGGTGATCCGATGAACACTGCCCAACCCGTTCCTAACAATCAAGGGAAATCCCCACAAGAGCAAATCAATGAAGCCGCCCAATGGGATACTGATGCTAACAAGAAAAACGATATTGCTGTACTACAAGGCAATATAGGAACCATTCAAGGGCAAATAGATGTACTTCAGAAATCCATTAACGAAACCCAAAGAATAATTGATGACAACAGAGACTTCCAAAGAAAAGACGTTCCAAATTTTAACGAAGATGCTTTTAATGCTAGTCATAAAACAACAATAGATCAAATCAATTCAGACAAACAGAAACTTCTAGATTTACAAACTCAACTTTCAGACTTGCAGAAACAATTGTCAGCGCTACAAGGAAATTAAACAACAGCAACAAAGCCAAACTCCGCAACCGGCAACGAATTAATCTTATAATACGATAAACAGTTAAGCCTCTCCAATGTGGAGGGGCTATTTTATTTTGAAAGGACATTCTTGCAATAAAGGGGGGGATGTCCTGCTTATTTTAGTTTTGGACGAAGTTTGCGTTTCTTCGTGACGTCTATTTTCGTGATTTTTTACAATGGCAGGATAAGAGTGACGGCGTTATTGCTCCGTCACAAACAAACAGACATCAGGCGAGGCCTGTTGCGACAATGGTTTTCAGGTTTTTGAAGTACTCCGGCCAATACTCCGTCAAATCTAAAACCCATTCCAAAATACTCCGGCCAAAGCGTCTAATTGCTGTACTGGCGCGGCGCGATCGACTCCGACAAAACTGAATACAACATATTGGAATGCCAAAACGCCACCGCGGCACAGTGACGTTAATCGTACTATGAAAAACAGATCATGCAATCCGTTTAATCTTCAAAACGCTTACCATAGGCGCAGGAGTTCGGATCTCGTACCGGCACTACGCCACCGACAACATCATGCATCATCCGAGCGAATATAGCCGCTCCCCTCGTATCTAGCGCTTCCAACAGCCTCAATTCAGCTGCATTTAGATTTCGCCATGCCGCAGTTGAGACGAGAGATATAATGGTCTCCAGCGCGTCCATGCGCAGTCTGCGAGCGTCTTCTACCTCGCGTTCTGCCGCCTGGCGCATATTGAAATCATCCCAATCCTTTTCATCGAACCAAAACCGCTCACCGTAACGTTCTGTATATAAAGAGATAAGCTCCTGTTTCTTTTCCTCGCTACCCTCGATCTCAATGTGACATTTCCCACACGCCCGGAAGGCATTTGTTAGTACCCCGCGGCCATCACGTCCGCCGCGGCCCTTTACATGATGTGTGCTTGTGCAACGCGCACTTCTGCAATACTCACAGATGCCGCCTGATCGTTCTATTGCTGCCTTTACCACAGAAGCGGGAAATATAGCTCGCTCTGCCCGGTTCGGCTCGGAATGATGGTGGGCGAACAGATCCTTTTTACATTCCGAAATCTCTTTCTTTGCCTTCTTACCGCCATTGCTTCGAAATCCCGTTTTCGATCTAAGGGGAGTTTTTCGTTTAAGAGAGCTGTACATATTGCGCACCACCATTCCATCAGTCGATTTTTTAAGCCTAGCGCCGGCACATAAGGAAATGAGAGTATTTCTTAGCTTTCTCCACTTTGTAACGCTTCCTGTACTCCGTATTGGAGCCAGTCACATTGTTTGACGAATTCAATGATTTCAGCGGCGATCATTCCGTTTTCAGTGACCTTGCTATCGGTCCATTCCGGATTAGAGCAGATTCCAAATTTCAAAGCTAGAAAGTAGTTGGCAATCTGGAAATGTACTGTGTAAGCCATCCATGTGATGGTCTTATCTTTATAAGGTGTGGAAATAAACATCGTAACCGAGAGCAGTTTTGCACTTTCATATCTTTCAATAACTTCCTGCGTCCGCTTCTGCAAAATTTCCGGAACTTCGTCAAGATTGATGTAATTAGTTGCCAATCTGTTCACCTACTTTCTCAATGTATCCTGCTTGCTCCAGCGTAGCGTAGTGACGTTCTCTTTCGGCTGCCGTGTAATTAGTGGGTATCACGCTAAAAGCCGTGTAGAAGAATAATGCTTCAAGCACATGCCGCGGTTCATTTTGCAGGTTCGACAAGTTAATTTCTTTTGCCATTAGATCACCTTCCTTGCTTGAGGTAAGGAAAAATTTCCTTGGCTGTCATTCACGTTGCAATGAAGAACGATTTCAGCGGTGGATACGCATACGTAAAATTTATTCCTACCACGCTTCCAACCGGTTACTGATCCCTCTTGATTGCTCGGCAGTGGTTGCGTATTGCCTTTCAATCTACCGGCCAGATCAGATAGTTTCTCAAACGACCACTCCGACCCCAAGACTTGCCGGATATCCTCTATGGTTGCGTTAAGGTTGTGGGTTCTCATAATCACCATCCCTTTGCGATTATTTTGCGGTTCCGCGACCATCGCCCTTTCGGGCTAGGTTTCGTCCGCTCCGCTGCGGACTCATCAGGCTTTTGGTTGTCTCATTTCCCATTGCGCGAAGATGAATGCACGTTCGTCATCCGAAAAATTACCATCAATTAATATTTCATCACCTTCACGATATAAAATGAATTTTCGTCCATCATACATACCCTCACTGTATTCTTTGCCCACTTCTTGAAATTCAATATCACCAAACTCACTCATACCCATAACCTCCCCCGCGTTTACCGCCCGTCGGCCATTATTGTCCGAATTCTGTCACTTCGATCAGATCACCTTCGTATATTTGAATGGGTTGTTTCGATGCATCCCAGAACACCAGGTATTTTCCATCATCATAATGATCTCCACGATACTGCAGGATCTCAACTAGTGGTTGAACATCGCCATCATCATGTGTTACTTGGTATTTCACATCAATGCAAAGGTTGATGGTCATTCTCACTACCCCCCCTGCCCTGTGGGCTGATCTCTTATATATAATATACATTCAACTACATTCAATTGCAAGTAATAAATTGAAAGTTATTGCATTCAATCGCATTTTATTTTATAATGGCCTTGTCAGCGATTGGAGGGTGATAAAGTGGCTGTAAACAGAGGATTAATTAATAGATCTGCATTCTCGAATTCATTGCGTACTGAACTTGCAGAAGGGCTTGAGAAACTTCATCAGGAGACGCAAATACCGAAGTCTAAACTTCTGGATCAGGCGGTCGAACTTCTCCTTAATAAATACAAAAAAGAGCAAGGGGGATAACCTCGCCGCTCTTTTTTTTATTTCGTGTTCGTATTTCGTTCGCATATAATACCGATACAGGGAGGCGAGGGCGATACGCAAAAAGTTGGATGGTAATGGCCTTTGGGAATCGTCCAGGTGGACGTTGCCAGAACAGAAAGCACGGATTGAGGCTGAAGAGTATAAGCGATCGCTACACGATCGTCCGACGCTGACAGAGGACTCTCGGGAAGACATCAACCGCGTCATCACTGAATCAATGTACATTGGTTCCGCGGCAACGTTCACGCTGTATGATCCTCTTAAGGATTACGAGCTCACCGGTGCTGTTAAAATGATCGACCTGCAGCTGCGGCGTCTAAAGCTGGAGCATGACGGAGAGGTTACCTGGTTGCCGCATGAGGATGTTTTGAAGGCCTGTATGGCTTAAAAATAAATTTGTACTCTAGGTCATAAATACTATATGAGATTTTAGATATTTGATTTATAATAAAATTCCAGCGGTCAATTAAATATTACAATCCGAAACGGCAAACCCGACGAAAGTCGGCGTCGCAAAACTAAAGGGGCTTCATCATTACGTTGGAACCAACGATATGATATGCCAGCCAGTTACCGAAGATGAGGTGATGTCGAATGCCCATCTTACTTTGATGGTCATTTTTTTATTCTCGATATGAAAGCGCATTCCTATATTATTTCGAGTGCAACCGAGAAAAGGAATGAGTTGCTTTTATTCGGTTATGAAGTTAACGCGGGCGATAACTTTTAACCGAGGGAGGAGCGCTATTATCCGCTCTCTGCCGGTCCTTGCAGTTCATCAACCCAGTCAACTAAATCGTCCATAGAGCACCCGAAAAAGATAGCTGTTTTTCTTAAATTATAAACCGAAAGCTCCCTCTCATTACTACAGACCAATGTAATGTAGGCCTTGGAGACGTCCAGATATCGGGCTAGATCGACTCGTTTCTTTCTGGTTTTCTTGAACCACTCAGGCAAACGGCTCCTCCCGATCGGGGGAGACATGAATCACCTCAAGTCAAATTTATACACGGGAAAATTATACACTGATTCAGCAACAAGAGAAAGGGGATAGCAAATTGGATGACCCTCATACAATAGTAATTAATTCAGAGATACCAAAAGAATTCGAGGTAGAATTTCTGACGTCCGTGTTAATTCTTAAAGATTGTAAGTACCCCAGCATTATAAAAATTATCTGTCCAAGTGGACAAAAGTATTACCGATATAATAATTACCATGAATTAGACATCTTTTAAAGATGGCAAAAAAACTCCAACTCAGTAAGCAGCTGGAGTATTTATTTGCCCACAAAATGCCCACGCCAGCATGAATTTGATCATGTTTCATCATGTCAACTGGAACAATGTAATCTATGAAAAGTCCTTATTTTACGCAGGTTCGTGACATGTCGTGTCTTGTGGAACAACGATACGCAAGATCGAGGCGATCTTTCCTAATAAGTAAAAAAACCTTATTTGACAAGTGGTTTAAGGATTATATTATAGATTTGCCCACAAAATGCCCACACTATGATTTTAGCTTATACTCCTCATGAGTTCTGCGAACTTTTGAGAGGCTTCCTTTTTCTTAGGTTTAGTAACATGTAAATAAATTCTTTTTGTAATGTCATCATTTTCATGCCCTAATCGATCCATTATTACCTCCAAGGAAACGCCGGCTTCAGCAAGCAATGATGTATGAGTATGTCTAAGTGAATGCGGCGTTAGTGCAACATTTAGTCCGGCCAATCGGAGCAACCTCGTCATTCGGGATTCAAGGTTTTTATGTACTTCTGGGTAGCCTATATTTTTTACTATTTTAGGAAATGCAAACCCTTTGTCGTGATAATTGGCACTTGGCCTCTCCTTGATCATCTCCTGCCAAGAACGATAACCTTCTAATTCTGCTAAGACAAACGGATCAATATCAATCGTTCTTCTAGACTTCTTGGTTTTTGGTGGGATCAACTGATATTTTTGGTTGTTATTTGTGGGGTTGTATAGTGTCTTAGAAATGCTCATTTTACATTCTTCAAAATCAATGTCTGTCCATTTCAAAACGCATAGTTCGCCTAATCTAATCCCAGTATATGCCAAAGTCAAAAAAACAAAATAATCCTTGTCTAAGCCCAGTTCCTTTGCAATTTTTAAAAAGTGAGCCAGTTCCTCTTTCTCAAGATATTTTGGTATTTCAGCTTCAGCTTCAATCTCGTCTACAGTTTTTTGTGAAGTGGGTATTACTGCGTATTCAGTAGGGCTAGTTTTGATTATTTCTGACTCTATCGCTTTTTTAAATATCAACTTACCAGTAGTGTGGAGACTAATTAATGTTTGATGAGCATAACCATTTTTCTTAAGATCATTAAGCATGTCTTGATACATTTTTTTAGTTATATCTTTCATTTTTATCTTGGAGAAGTATTTCAACATTTTATTAATCCGAACCTGACGAACTTGCACGGTACTTGGCTTTACTTTCCCAGTTTTTTGATATAAAGAAATCCATTCTTTTGCAAAATCTACAAACACAGTTTCTTTTTCTGCGACATATGTCCCCTTCGTTAGTTCGGCATAAACCAATGTCGCGGCTAATTCCGCCTCCTTCTCACTCTTAAATCCCCCTTTTTCCTTCTGTATGCGCTCGCCTGTGATGGGGTCCTTTCCTAGATCGATCCGGAATGACCAGGTGGCGCCACATGTGCATTTTTTTCTATCCTTCGGACATTTACAGCCTCGTTTGCGGAAAGAGCCTTTCATTGCCCGTCACCTTCCTTGATATATTTTGTCATTTCGACTGGAACACCATTTCTCATGCAATAACTTTCGATTCCCTCGTCCTCCATTGGCGAATCATTGCCTAATAACAACTTAACTGCGTAGCTGTTTGCCTGACGTTCGAACTTGCCTGGATTGAAAAGAGTATGTTGCTCAATAAAATAATAACCCGTCATTCCCGAATGAAGTCGATCATGACCGAGTTCATGCGCACAGACAAATCGCTGCCATTCATCAGATAGGGAGGAATTAATAGCTATGTAACGCCTTCTTAAAGTACGCAAGTAGTAGCCGCGACAATTATCCCCTAATTCAAGAAACCATACATTTATGTTTAGAAGATCCGCGAGTTGAAAAGGACAGTTTGTTTTGTGTTTCTTTGTGAGATTTTTAACTCTTCGAGTTATGTCCATTCATTTCCTCCAACCGGATCAGGTTGTTACTCATCAGTTGTCTTCTTCCGTTTATTTTTCTGCTTAGCATCCCAGAACATAGATTCCATATAACCTTGGATACGAGCCTTATCTTCATCTGTCATTGGTACACCATCGAACATAATTTCTGACTGCTCCAAAAACTTCTTTAAATCTTTAATATCTCTTGATCTGCTAAGATGCGGATAGGATTCTTTTATACTTTCTAATTCCTTAGCGATAATCACTTCGTCCGGATCGTTCTCCTCATGTACTTCTTCGATTTTATCTTTTAAGGCATTTCTGACTGCATAAATTTTATTTGATTCCAAGTAATTTTTTTCTTCCTGAGCTGTAGATTCACGAATAACATGCTTATCAGTATCTATGATCATTTGTCTGCCAAATCTGTATTCGGATACCCCGAGTAAATAATCAACAGTAACTCCAAAATATTCAGCTAGTCGTGCGGCCATTTCGGCGCTTAATCTTTTTTTCCCACGCTCAATTTCATAATAATATTGTGGTGTAATATTCAACAATTCCGCTACTTCAGTCCCCGGTATATTTTTTTCTCTTCGAACTTCCCTTACTCGATTTTCCACTTTAATGATTCACCTTTTCCTTCAAATTTAAATTCATAGTTAAACTATCTGCTTATAGTTTATCAGCAATCAGCTTAAATCACAATGCGCAAATAGCTTAATAAGTAAGCATAATTGAGCTATATGAAGCATATGGAGGAATTAATTATAATTATCCGACCAAATGAAGCCTTATGCTTTATTTTACTTGTTGTTTTGATGAAGCTTATAGCTTATTATTGCTACAGGAGGTGAACTAAATGAATATCTCGGAATCGATTAAAAAAGTTTTGAATGAAAGGAACATGACACCTTCTGATCTCGCGAGAATGACGGGATATACGCCGCAATACATGCACGAAATACTTTCGGGGAAGAAACGGTGGAATGAAACAACGATCGTCAAGACTTGTGGAGTTCTTGGATTAGAGGTCACTATTTCAGAAACCAAGGAGGGTCATCAAGCGTCATGAGGCAAAAAATAACCACTCTCGAATCCTTGCCAGATATAATGACACCGCAACATGTTGCTGACTATCTCGGGATTAGCCGCCGCCGTGTCTACGAATATTGCCAACTTAAAGCATCAGTTGGTGGACTGCCAAGTTTCAAGATAGGGGAGTCACGGAAGATTGAGAAGGCATCCCTAATTCAATGGATCGAAGCACAGAAGCAGGTACAGCATTGCAGCTAACCCTTTGCAACTATACATAATATCGTTCCAGCTTTCTTATGTGAAGGGAGGAATAGGGTCTTGAAGTATTCGGAATTGCTTAAGCAAAAGATCAAAGAGAGTGGAATTAGTGTTCGTAAAATATCCAAGTTGTGCAACGAACATGGGGTTCCAGTTACGCAATCATATATCAGCATTTTGTCAAACGGCACCGCTCCTCCAGCATCCGATCGGGTAAACAAAGTCCTTGTGCGGGTATTATCAGACCATACAGATTTATCCTTAGCGGAGTTGCGAACGGCTGCATTAAAAGGTCGGCTTCCGGAATATGCACAAGAGCTTCATGAGGAAATCGTTTCGCAAGATACAGGAGAAATCCAAAGACTTAAAGCAAGGGTCTCACAGTTGGAAAATGAAATGCGAAATCTGAAGTCATTGTTGAAAGGATGGTTTGAAAGTGGATAAACGTTTGATTGCTAACGAATTGTTGCCGGTGTACGAGACTTCTGCCGGTGGGAAAGAAGTAGACGGCAGACAACTCCATGCGTTTCTCTTGATTGGTCGTGATTTTACTACTTGGATTAAAGATAAGATTCAAAAATTTGGTTTCAAGGAAGGAACAGACTTCACCGTAACGCTCACCAAAACGGGGGAACGTCAAAACGTGCTTCAACATGACTACGATTTGACGTTGGGTATGGCAAAAGAGCTATGTATGGTCGAGAACAACGAGCAAGGAAGTAAAGCACGAAAGTACTTTATTGATATCGAAGAGCGGTTTAAAGCTGAAGCCATCGATGTTTCAAAACTCCCTCTGGAAATGCAATTATTTAAGCAAATTTGGGATGGACTTGCTCGGACGCAAATTGAGCAAATAGAAACGATGCGTATTGCACAAACAGCCAATGAGAGGTCGGAACAAGTAGAATCTACGCTCGCAGCCATGAAGGAAACATTCCTACAAAGGGACGAAGATTGGCGCAAATGGGTTAATGATGCACTTAAAGGCACAGCTGAACGTTTAGGCGGAGGTCAAGAACGGCATCATGAACTACGTTCGAGAAGCTATCAGCTTCTTACAGATCGAGCTGGTTGCAAATTAGATGTTCGACTTCGTAATTTGAGGAAACGACTTGAAGACAGTGGAGCTACCAAGACTCGAATTAAAGATGCAAATAAACTCGACTGCATCGAAGAGGAACCACGCCTGAAAGAGATTTATACAAGCGTTGTCAAGGAATTGTCTATAGGTTCGTTGTGAATGGGAGTGTATCCAACTTTGGAGAGACCCACTAAACCAAAGGAGCGGTCATATTGAGTAATAAGAAACCGAGCAAGGCCGAACTAACTCAGCAAGTAAATTCGCTGAAGGTTGATTTATTGATAACTTATAAGGAATACATGTATGTCAGGAATGAAGTCTTAGAATTAAAGACGGGATATACCCAGTGGGCTCTCCGAGCATTTGCCACGGCTGGAGTCAAGGCTTGTGGTTTTCCAGAAGATGAGCGGGAAATAATCAAAGAATACTATGACATAGAAGCCATGGAACGCCTTCAGTCCTATTCCTGGTTCTCTGCTTTCGCCGTTCTTAAATGTTGCTCTCGGAAATTGAAAAAGCTATCTAGAACCTACTATAAGAGCAAAAAGAGGGTTACTGACTTCTCGGAACGCATCAAAGAAATCGATCGTACTATGACGGAACGCAACATGAATGAGAGTAATGCTGCTGTCTATGGCTCTTTAATCATCCTGCGCGATCTTGTGCTCCTTATCAAGAATGAGAAGAATTTGTTCGATCGTTCTCTGCTTTTTCCCTGCCTCGAAACGCCCTTTATCAATGGCTGGAAAATGAAAAAGCATGATTTCCTCCAGATCATATCGATCGATAAAGGAAAGAGGTATTGGGATGGCGTTCAGGTAAAACCATTTACCGAACGACTGGCGGATATTCCGGATGAAATTGACTTCGATGCATTCCAAAAGCTTATTTTCATAGACAAAATCGAGCATGACCAGGATTGTTACCTTTTCGATATTTTCATGGGAGATATGCTAAAGGGTATGAATCAGTATAAAAATGAAACCGGGGAGTCACTGCTCGATACATTTAGCATCCTAAAAGAAATAGCTGGAAAACCAATCCAAACCTATACAGCTACTAAAGACGAATACGGAGACGTAGTTGGAATGAAACCTAATAAGCCCAATCTAAAACTTATTAACGGAGGTTCAATTCAATGAACACACTCATAAGCCGCATATGGATGAACAATCGCAATAACTTCGTCATTAGTGACGATCTGGACAAGCATGCAGCGGCGGAGGAAGAACTCATCGCAAAGGGCGGTAAAAAGCTCGAGTGCGCTGTTTTCGCACATGATATGGGAGAGGTCATTGTTGTCCGTTCGGAGTCGGAGACTATGAACGCAGCTTCTAAACCAATAGAAGCCCGAAATCTACTCACTCGTCGCCAAGCCCGCATGAACCTCAATATCACATTGGAAGAAGCGGCAGAACGAAGCGGAGTACCGGTTAAAACGATCCAAGAGTATGAAAAGGATTCCCGCGATGCAAATATTCAGCATTTTATTAATCTAGTGAAAATATACAGAATATCTGCTGGCCATGTTTACATTGGTGAAACTCCAGAAGGTAATCGGAAAGTAGACGTAAAGGTGTTACATCAGGAAGGAATCCGCTTTGATATTCGTGACAAATCCAATTTCGCAGAAAAACTAAGGCTAATGGCCGATCTTGTTGAAAGCGGTTATGAATTTATCACCATCGATCAGCATGATCATCGTAACTACCGCGCCCATTTGTATCATCCCGACAACGAGAGATCGAAGGATGACGGCCATGACTCGTAATGAGCTGATCTGTGAAGTCCTGTTCATCTTTAGTTGTTGCCCAGTGTTCGCGTTCATATTGATTGCTTAGCTGCGATATTTCGATGAGAGGGGTAGTTAAATTGGAAATTGGGGTAATTGACATTGCGCCGGCTTTCGAGGAGTTATGTTCGTCTGCGAGTGTAGAAAAGCTTCAAGAAATTCTGGATGATATCGGTGATGAGCAGGATTTAGTTATGCAAAAAATTCGAAACGTTGTCGGAAGACATCTGCAAGAAAAGAAAAAGACCATCATCGCATAACCTTTGGCCGGGTTCGATGACGATCCTCTTATTCAAGCCGCAAGGGCTCTCTTATGTATACATAATATCAGAAAAACAGCCAGAAACACAATAAGGAGCCTTTGCGGACAACATAATAACGCGAAGGAGTGTCGTAAAGAATGATTAAAACAGATATCGCTAAAGTCTTTATCACTGCCGTTGATCAGATAATTTCTGATCGTTTTGACGAACACTTGAAACAATCTGATCCCCAGCGCACAACGGATGACGACCGTGAAACATTGCTGGGGTTACAGCTTGCATCCACCTTAGATGAAAAGCAGATGGCGTTGTTCTTAGAGTACGAGGAGTTGTTACACGACATTAGAACTGGTGACAACCTACGTTATTTCCGCCTCGGTTTTAAAGATGGTGTAATTGCCGGGAGGACTCTTATATGACCGCAAGGGAGAGATCTGCTATGCCATGTCAACTTACAATGAATCAAATTTCGCAACGAATCACTGAAATTCATAACGAATTACATCAGCTGGATCCACAAACTCCGGACACTGTATTGCTTAGGAAGGCTTTTCCTCTCTGGGTAGAACTTGACGACCTGCGGGAGCGACAGTTTAGTGATATTGGAGCGCTGCATAAAGAAGTCATGGTACAGCATAGCGAATTGCTTGAGCTGTCTTACGACCACGAGGAACGTCTTATGCAGTTGGAAGGTATCGAATTAACCAATCAGATCGCAACACAATTTATCATTGATCGCGGGCTAACAGAGCAGTTCAAAGAATTTATGGCCGAACAGGTGGGGCGGGTATCCTTTGATCTCGGGGAACGGCCAGCCAGATTACAGTGAGGGGAGATCAAACAATGGTTAATGATCTGAATCGAATTTCCCGTTTCCTCGCGCCGCTGTTCGTCATATTGGCCGCACTGTGGGAGCGTATCCGGAAGTGCTGGTTTGCGTCTCCTTCAGACGATAAGTTGGTGATTGGCATTTGTTTAGATCCGGATTTTTTAATTCGTATTTTAGTGGACAATCTTTTTCGGCGCAATCGCGTGATGGATAGACGCAGAATACAGCAACTTAGTTACCGCAAAAAGCGAAGTCAGGCTCGGAATAGTCGCAAGTGGATGAATAAATGTAAATCCGCCAACGGGTAATGGGGGGAGTCTGGCCATGGAAACGAATCTTCGATCAGCTGGAGTTTTTGGAATGCATACGAGCTGCCGGCGCTGGTGAAATGAAGGGAGGTAGTTGCTTTGGACAAGACTGTTTATGTAGGTAGGATCGATAGGAGAAAAAATTGCGAAGTGCATTTCACATTTTCCAACAAAGTTAATTTTTTAGCTTTTAGCAGATCACTTGTCTCTGAACAAATCAGTCACGAGGTAAATTTTAAAAACATGTCCGTAACTGTTTTAGCTAATAAAGTGTAGGTGAATTTAAAGTGGCGGACCTTGATGATGGATTTACTCGCATCGCTAACGAGATACTTGAAGAATTGGCTAGACGCAAACTAAATAGCACACAATCATCAATCATCCATTTCGTCATACGTCATTCTTATGGTTTTCAACGCAAGTCATATGACATGTCAGTTGGCTTTATCGCTGATGGTATTGGGGTTAACCCTGATCAGGTTAAACGCGAACTTAAGAAACTAATCGATTGGAAAGTGGTTCGTGTATTTGAAGAAGCTACCTTCATAAAACCACGAGTCATAGGGATGAACAAAGATTGCGACGAGTGGAAAGCACCATCGCACAGGATGCAAATCAGTAACGAGGGTACTAATCAGTCACCACAAGTGGAATTAATCTACAAGGAAGATTTATTAGAAGTAGAACAGGAGAGTACTGAGGGTACTGAACAGTCACCACAGTACCGAAACGAACCTACAGTGGGGGCTAATCAATACCCTCCCCCAGGGGACTGTTTAGTACCCCAAGAAAGATATTCTTTTAAAGATAATCTTAAAGATAATATATATACAGTTTTTGATCATTGGAACTTCAAAAAAATTATAGTTCACCGTGAACTTAATCAGGCCACAAAAAGCGCAATCAATGCGCGATTACAGGTACATGATCTAGATAGCCTCTTGGAGGCAATTGACAACTATCATTTTTGTTTACTCAGTGAGGACCATTATTACACTTATAAATTCATTCTCAAGGATTTTATGAATCCTAAAAACGTCGACAGATTCCTAAGCGAGAACGATCCATTCACTAATTTCCGGAATCGCAATAGTGGCCTAATAACCGTATCTAATGCAAATGATCGACATTTTGAAAAAAACAAGCGCGAGGCCGAAAAAATCAAGGAGGCGATAGAACGTGAAAGAGTCGGAGCTGATGCAAATTTTCCTGATAATAAGCAATTATTATAACGGGTTCGCTTACGATGGTTTCAAGGTAAACGAATGGCTGAAACTGCTAAATGACATTCCGTTCGAGCAGGCGATGGCTAACCTGCGCAAATATACCCTGAATCCGGCGAATTCATTCCCACCGCATCCCGGCATACTGGCGGAGACATCGACTCAGATTGCTGTTGGTCCATATGTCCCTGGTGTTGAAGAAACCCGTCTCATGCTTGATAAGATGGACCAGCAGAGCAGCGGAAACCGTCCACCAATACCGGAATTCGTACATGAAAGGATGAAATCACTTGGGCTATTCCGACCAACAGCCATCGGAACAAATGAATCAATTTCCAACACATCAGAGTCTTGAGGCTGAACAAGCTATCCTAGGTGCCATTCTGCTTGAGCCAAAAGAGGCGATGGACGAGGCGGCTGGTAAACTAAAGGGTAATGAATTCTATCCCCCTTCTCACCGAAAAATTTACAAGACTATGAATGAGCTCTACGAAGAGGGCCAGCCCATTGACCTTGTGACTGTCACAAGCCGACTTCAAGATAAAGGTTGGCTTGTGGAAGTCGGCGACGTCAGCTACTTGGCCCAGCTTGCAAGGTATGTTCCAACAGCAGCGAACGTGGCTTATTACATCGCGATTGTGCTAGAAAAGCACCTTCATAGGCAATTGATTTCTGACCTCGATGAACTGAGGAACGAAGCGCAAAATTCATCGAACCCAGGTACGATCATCGATTCAGCTCAAGCAAGAATGCAACTACTCACCGACCAGAACGCACCAAAGAAAGCTTATCGTCCATTACGGGACATCCTCATGGATTGCTTTGAAGATCTGGAAAATAAGTATGTCCACCAGAACGGCGAATCAGTAACGGGAGTTACATCGGGATTTACTGACTTGGACCGCATGACGGCCGGATGGCAAAAGTCCGACTTTATTCTAGTCGGAGCTCGGCCTTCGGTAGGTAAGACGGCATTGGCCCTGAACCTTGCACGAAATGCCGCGGAAAGCAGGATTATTGATCAATCGACCATATTGCTTGGTGAAACGGTGGCTATCTTCTCTCTTGAAATGTCTGAAAGGCAATTGGTCAATCGTATGATTAGCGCAGAAGGGAACATTGATGCTGGTCGTATCCGGACGGGATCTTTCGTAGGGGAGGACTGGGAGAAAGCCACGATGGCGATGGGATCCCTTTCGGAGCTGCCAATTCTCATCGACGATACCCCGGCTATATCGGTTGCCGAAATCCGGGCCAAGTCTCGCAAGATCAAAAAGGAGAAGGGCCTCGGACTAATCCTGATTGATTATCTGCAGCTCATCACTGGCAGGAGTCGACCAGGCGTTAACCGGCAGGAGGAAGTCTCTGAAATATCTCGGACGCTCAAGCAAATTGCACGGGAACTGGATGTTCCGGTTATCGCTTTGTCCCAGCTCTCCCGTGGTGTAGAGGGACGGCAGGACAAACGTCCGATGATGTCAGACCTTCGGGACTCGGGATCGCTGGAGCAAGACGCGGACATTATTACTTTCTTGTACCGGGACGACTACTACGACAAGGAATCTGAGAAGAAGAACATCATCGAAGTTATCATCGCCAAGCAGCGGAACG
>JAQBPR010000045.1 GCA_028287395.1 Bacilli bacterium | reverse complement strand
TATAATGAAGCCCGCTTTGGTACCAATATTAGAAAAAAAGAGCGATCAGAAAAAATTGAATACTTTTGGAATCATCATCGTTTGAAAGTCATTGCATCTGTTATCGCTATTGCAGTTGTAGTTATGGTATACAACATTGTGATCAATAATATTAAATTGGCAAATCTCCCAAAGCCAGCCATTGAAATTATGATGTATGGAAATTATTATGGCGCAAATGATCCGGATTTGGAGAAAGCCATACTGACAAAATATGCAGATTGGAAGCGAATAAAGGCGATCATAAATTATTTGCCCGGACAATCATCCGGTGCTGCCGACCCTGCTTATGTGCAGAAAAGCTTTGTGATCCTGGCCACCGAACATCCGGATATATACATTTTGGACAAGTCAACCTTTAAAACAATGTTAGCACAGAATGCTCTATCCAATCTTGATTCTTGGAAAAATGAATTAAGCGCTGAACATTCTGCAGATCAATTAATAACAGGAACACAAGCGAATGACTCAGAAACTCATCTGTATGGCGTAGATATAAGTGATGATCCAATATGGAAAACCATAGGTCTCCCACAGAATGATAAAATTGCAGTTTTAAGCACGAACCAGAAAAATACGAAAAATTCGAAGAGATTCATTGTCAATTTCTAAAAGGGACGTTGTTGCGTTCACTTATCGGTAGACGTTAGTTGAGCGATTTAAAGTTTAGAAAATCAAATCAAGATGTCCAATTCTTGATACCGAACTTACATGGGAATCGAGGCCATACATATGATAAGGAAAGGGCAGACCGAAAATAATTCGTCTGTCCTCTCTGCTGTTGAATGGCTCAATAAAATATTTGGTATTGAGGCATAGTTAGTTACAATTTAATGGGAAATTGCTATCTTTTTTAATTCTTGCACCACAACCGGAAAGGTTGATTGGTCATTCATTTCTCCATAAATCACTACATTGAAAACTTTAAAAGATTTGGAGACCGTACAAACACTTTTAAATTTTCAAATAAATATTACTTTCAATAGTTGGAAACTTTTAGATTTGGGTATGACCTTCAAGGATTAGATACCTTTCTTCAATACGCTAATGCCATCGCTCACAATTTAAGTATATCATCTAGTTAAAACACTAAATTAGCGAATTTAACCATTTACCAAATTATGTAATAATTTTTTTCTATACGTGAACAATGGTATGCTGATAGCCTGTGCCAGAAATCATGAATTTGGGAGGAAACTAGATGTTGTCAATACTTTTAAGCATATTTATCATCCAAATCGTTTATGTTTCAGCCTCTACTCTTCGTATTATTCTCACTTTAAAAGGTCAAAAATATTACGCTTCCGCGATCAGTACCGTCGAAATTGTTGTGTACGTGCTCGGGCTTAATTTGGTTCTCCAGTATTTGGACCATACATTAAGTTTAGTCGTTTATGCAATCGGCTATGGTCTAGGTATATTGGTTGGTTCCTGGATTGAAGAAAAAATCGCACTTGGTTATGTGACACTGAAGGTGATTACCAATAACGCTGAAAGTGCTTTAGCAAATAATCTAAGAAATAACGGATATGGTGTTACCTCATGGTTGGGCAGTGGTAGAGATGGTGATCGTCTCGTATTGGAAGTGCTTGCGAAAAGAAAAAATGAAAAAAAACTCTACAACTTAATTTTGTCACAAGAATCCACAGCCTTTATCGTAACTTTAGAGCCTAAGCATCTGCACGGCGGTTTTTGGACAAAAGTAAACCGTCACTGAGGCAGTTGCTGTAGTGAAATTGGTTTCTCATTCTGACCGCCATTAAGGCGGTTTTTTACGTTTCATCTCAATGAGTAGGATCTACGATGATACGGCAGTATATATAAGTATCGGATGGTTAACGAAGGCTTAGCCGACAATATCTCTATGAGACCTGCTATAGAGCTGATTATTAGCATTGCTCCAAGTGTAAATTTTGAGATAAGCTATTCATATATCTATCCATCTGGCTTATGGAATAAGAATTAGAAAGGATTTTACAGTTTTTGTTTTTTGAATGAAATCGAAATTTATTAAGAAATGAATTAATGAAGCATTGGACTATGTCATGTTGAATTCAAGGCTTACGTACGTATACCAATCGACAAAATCAAAAAACTAGCGGGTCACAAGTCTATTTTGACAACCCATCAATACTTTACAGATCTGTTCTAAATAGAAAAGGTGGTTAACCATATGATTCAATTTCAAGCGATTAACAAGGTATATGAGAATGGTAATAAAGTACTTAAGGATATTAATCTAACGATCAAGGAAGGCGAGATCACCGTATTAATCGGCCCAAGCGGCTGTGGCAAAACAACTACAATGAAACTGATAAATCGATTAATTAAACCTTCAGACGGTAAAATAACACTACATGGAGAGGATATTTCTACAATCGATCCCGTAAAGCTTCGCAGAAAGATAGGCTATGTGATTCAAAGTATCGGACTGTTTCCACATATGACGATTGCCAAAAACGTGGGTGTAGTGCTTCGCTTGCAAAAATGGGATAAACAAAAATCGGAAGCAAGGGTAGACGAGCTTTTAAAGCTAGTAAACTTAGATCCCGACTTATACGGAAGCCGTTATCCCTCAGAATTAAGTGGAGGACAGCAGCAGCGGATCGGTGTCATTCGCGCTTTGGCTGCGAATCCAGTGGTTATCCTAATGGATGAACCATTTAGCGCATTGGACCCCATTAGTCGCGAGCAACTGCAGGATGAGCTTATTCGTTTACAGCAGGAGTTGAAGAAAACGATTGTATTCGTCACTCATGATATGGATGAGGCAATCAAAATTGCCGACACTATTATATTGATGAAGGATGGAGAAATCATCCAAACTGGACATCCTGAACAAATATTGCGCCATCCGGCAAACGAATTTGTGAAAAACTTTGTTGGTACGAAAAGAATGCAGGAAAATTCTTTAGCAGTACCCACTGTAGACGAAGTCATGGTAGAAAATCCAGCGACTTCCTATCCATCTAGAGGTCTTGCCTCAGCGATGAAAATTATGGAAAAAAAACGTGTAGACTCTTTGTTAATTGTCGATAAAAATAACCGTTTGCAGGGCAGTGTATCGATTTATCGCGTTTTGGACCAATATGGGGAGGAAACCAAAACCGTAGCCGATGTCATGAAGCCTGTTGTCCATATAGTACAAACCGGAACTTCTCTGTCCATTGCTTTGAACATCATGGATGAATATCAATTGTCAAATTTAGCCGTTGTAAAGGGAGATAACCAGTTAGTTGGACTTATTACGAGAGGAAGTGTAGTGAGCCATATGGCAGAGGTCTACTCTCCTCAACAGAATGGGGGCAATGTCGATGCCGAAGTCTAATTTTTTTATCATTTATTTGGAATTTCTGCAGGAACGTTATTCAGACATTTTGACGGCTATTCAACAGCACTTGGTCATCACTGCTGCATCTATTCTTCTGGGTATACTAGTAGCAGTTCCCCTAGGTATTTTTCTGACGAAGAATAAAATTAAATGGCTGCATACGTTGATCTTTACCATTACCAATATATTCCAAACCATTCCAAGCCTAGCTCTTCTGGCTATTCTCATTCCACTCATGGGTATCGGAATGAAGCCGGCGATCTTCGCCCTGTTTCTCTACTCCTTATTGCCTATTCTACGAAACACTTATGCAGGCTTCAGTTCAGTCGATCCGGCTATACTAGAATCAGCTAGAGGCATGGGTTTTAGCGCGACTCAAAGGCTGCTGCAAATCCAGCTTCCACTTGCCTTTCCTTACATGATGTCTGGTATCCGCGTCACTACGGTCTACATTATTAGTTGGACGACACTAGCAGCCTTAATTGGTGCAGGTGGCTTAGGAGAGCTCATCGTTTCAGGTATCGGAGTGAACAAGAAAGAGCTTATCATAACAGGGGCCATTTCTGCGATCCTTCTGGCATTACTGGCCGATCTTTTATTTGGAGCTATCGAAAGATGGGCTTCTCATAAAATAAACAAAAAAACCAAACTGCAGGTGGACTTATGAAAAAAATAACACGGATTACCGCCTTAAGTTTTATTATCTTATTGTCATTAGTTGTCTCTGCATGTAGTCAGGCAACCACGGATACGATAAAAATAGGTACGCAAACATTCACAGAAGCCAAAACTCTCGCTGAAATGTATAAAGCTTTAATTGAAGATCGCACAAAAATAAAGGTCGAAATTGTACCCGATCTTGCAGCAAGTACCGTTGTTCTCAAAGCGATAAAGAGCAATGAAATTCAAATGGGCACCTTATATTCTGGAGAAATTTTCAATAAGCATTTTCCAGTTAAAGCAACCAAGGAGCGTCATGAGGTTTTGAAACAAGCCCAAGAAGGCTTTAACAAATACTTTGATCTCAAATGGTTTGATTCGTATGGCTTTGAAAATACGTATGCTTTAACTGTAACCAAGGACGTGGCTAATCAATATAAGCTGAATACTGTATCTGATTTGAAGAGTCATGCCAAAGATATGAATCTTGGCGTCGACACAACTTGGCTTGAACGAGGTAGTGACGGTTACAAAGCATTTACCCAATTTTATGGCTTCTCTTTCAAGAAAACATTTCCCATGGAAATCTCATTAGTGCATAAAGCGGCGGCTGACAAAAAAGTCGATGTTGTGGTTGCTTATACGACAGACGCAGGAATAAAGCAATATGACTTGAAAACATTAAAAGATGATAAACAGTTTTTCCCTCCCTATGATGCTTCGCCTGTCGTGAGAAATGATACCTTAAAGCAGCATCCCGAATTGAACGATATGATTGCTTTATTGGTAGGTAAAATTGATACAAATACTATGAGTGAGCTTAACTATGAGGTTGAAGTCCATACACGCTCACCGAAAGATGTAGCTTATGAGTTTTTGAAAAAAATAAATCTACTTGACGTTAACGTGATTCCACCGAGCTCGGATCTAAATTTCTTGCAATATGTACAAGAAAACGCTGGGCATCTATTATACTTAACATGGGAGCATATTGTCATGGTGTTCTGCGGCTTGGGACTGGCGCTCATTGTTGGAATTCCATTCGGTGTCCTTAGTGCTCGCAGCAAAAAATTTGCAGCTATTATTTTGCCATTGGCCAACTTCGTTCAAGTCATTCCAAGCCTAGCTTTATTAGCTTTACTGATGATCGTACTTGGCTTAGGCTTTAAAACGATTGTTGTCGGCTTGTTTTTATATTCTTTGCTGCCCATCATCCGCAACACCTATGTCGGCTTAAATCAGGTGGATCCGGGTATTAGCGAAGCCGGCAAAGGTGTAGGCATGAGTCCAATGCAATTACTGTTGCAAGTGCAGCTCCCCCTATCGTTACCGTTCTTGATGGCTGGACTGCGAATAGCAGCAGTCATCGCAGTCGGTGTAGCGACACTCGCTCCGATCATCGGTGGCGAAGGGTTAGGACGTGAAATTTATTCGGGCCTAAACCTGCATAATAATATTAAAATTTATGCGGGGGCGATTCCCGCATGTCTGCTCGCTATACTAGCTGATATTTTCCTCGGTATGCTACAGAATAAGCTAAAGATACGTAGCCAATAGGTGAGCATCTAAAGCTAAATGAAAAACCATTCCTATTGGTATTATGGTTGTGGTGCAAAGTTCTGATTCATGATAACCTAACTGATATGAAGTCATGGGATGGAGCAACTTACTTTGGAAACCCAATTGGATCTATATAAATGGAAGCAATATGAATCAGCGATCATTTTACTAACTGTGAGATGGTATTTAAAATATAGTTTAAGTTATCGAGATATAGTGGAAATGATGAGTGAACGGGGATTAGCGATTTCCCATACGACGATCATGAGATGGGTCCACGAGTTTGGACCCGAAATAGACAAGCGAATTCGTCCCTATTTGAAACCGACAAATGATTCGTATCGGACGGACGAAACTTACATCAAAGTCAAAGGTCACTGGAAGTATTTATATCGGGCAGTTGATTCAAGGGGAAAAACAATTGATTTTATGCTATCTGAAAATCGTGATATGCCTGCAGCTAAGCGTTTCTTTATAAAGGCACTGTCCTCTCCTCATAATCAATTACCACGAGTGATCACCTTAGATAAAAACCCAGTATATCCACCAGCAATACATGAATTAATAAAAGAAAAAGTTCTGCCAAAAGAAACCTTGATTAGACAGACAAAGTATCTAAACAACATCGTGGAGCAAGATCACCGGTTCATAAAGAAAATCACTAAACCAATGCTTGGATTCAAAACGTTTCTAACAGCAGAACAGACGTTGAAGGGAATCGAGGCTATGCATATGATAAGAAAAGGGCAGGCCGAAAATAATTCGTCCGTCCTCTCCTCTGTTGAATGGCTCAATAAAATATTTGGTCCAGTAGCATAGTAAATGTCCAACTTGTCGGGCAGTTGCTATCTTTTTTAATTCTAGCACCACAACCCTCTCTCATCATCGTCATTCGCTTAATATTGATTTAATCATAACCCATGTTATAGACGCCGGGCATCAGATAATCCTTTTTCAGCGTCATAGCTGCTTCCTTAGCCCAATAAGGGCTTCGCAGCAATCCTTTTCCGATACAGACCATATCTGTTTGCCCATTACGAACCGCAGCCTCGGCAACCTTGGGATCATCCAATGAACCTACGGACATTACGGCCACAACCAGCTTCTTCTTCAAAGCATCCGCATAGTTTAATCGGAAAGCAGGATACGCTTGCGGCCTTAATGGAACATTCCCGCCGGTACTGACATCAAAGACATCGACCCCTTGGGACATAAATCGTTCACACAACTCAGACAATTCTTCAAACGTATATCCATCTTCATGATGTTCAACAGCAGATACCCTGCAAATCAAAGGCATACCAACAGGAAGCTTGGACTTTACTTCGGCAATGACCTCCAACGGAAACCTAGCTCGATCTCCATACTCATCCGTCCGTTTATTGCTTAATGGAGACATGAACTGATGAAGTAAATAGCCATGGGCTGCATGGAGTTCAATACAATCAAAACCAGCCTTAACCGCCAATTCAGCGGATCTCCCAAATTTAGTAACCAGTTCTTCGAT
>JAQBPR010000260.1 GCA_028287395.1 Bacilli bacterium | reverse complement strand
ACCTCCACGCGGTTAAGCACATTGCATAGCATAGCATAGCAGAATCAGCACCCGCCTAATGGCGAGGGCTAATTTCCATGAATACTTCCATCATAAAAAGCCAAACTAACGATAATCCAGAACACCAACGAGGAGGAATAAGTCTGAAATCGATAGTAGTTGTAACCACCGAGGTAAAAAGGTATAGCAAACAAGCCATCAAATGATGACCTCATGGGAAAATATGGAATATGTGGATGGGCGGTTAAGTTGCAACCGTCATAATACTTTTGCTAATAAAATCGCTTGTTCTACCGTGATTTCACGGTCTGCTGGAAGAACATCCGATTTTCTGTACAATTCAGCGTTATAGGACTCTTTGTTCTTCAAGATGTTATAAGTTGAGAATAATAAAAAATCCGTTCAAAACAAAACGATTTCATTCCGTTTTGTGCCTTGAGCGAAGCGAAAGGCATGGTTATAATTATGAAAATAAACAAAATGCTACTGATTATCATAATACTCTTTATTGCTGTTACTATGTCCTCTTGCAATAAATCAGAGCAACTAACAGAACCCATCGTCGAGATTCGTATTATGTATCCTCTTACTGATTCTGAAAGCTTCGTAAATCTATTACCTGGTACATTGGTTCAAACTTATCAGGAGATCTTTTCAAATTTTCACAAATTGAACCCGCTGATCAAGGTCAGCTTTGATTATAATTACAATTATCTTTCTAAGGGTAGTTTTAAAAATCTGCTTGAAAGTAACGCGTCTCCAGATATTGTTTACATATCCCCTCCTACAGCCTTTAATGTAAAAGGATTGTTACTGGATTTACTGCCGCTGCAACAATCATCGGGGGCGGAGGAAATAGATATTAATCAGAAAATTCTTGATTCTGTAATGAGTGACGGCAATTTGCTTATATTGCCCTTTTCGGCTATGCCAAATGCTGTGTTATATGATAAAGCACTTTTTGACGCAGCTAATATTCCCTATCCCCAAAACGACTGGACATGGGAAAAATTTAGAGAAATTTCAAATAAATTAAAATTGAATAGTTCTCCATTGTTTTACCAGCCTTCGTCTTTAGATTATCTAATGGCTGGAACGGAGAAAGGAATGCTATCACCTAATGGGGAGACTACTGTTGGGTATTTGGACAGTCCTGAAGCTGTTCGTACGATTCAATGGCTAAATGGCTATCATCGTGATTTAAATGTATTAACTGTTGTACCTGGTCGAACTTGCATAGGGCTGTGTATTAGTTACTTTGGAGAAGAAGATTCAAGTACTCATGCAATTAATAAAGATACATTCGGCGTTGCTCCGATGCCCCATTTTGAAGATGGAAAGCGTAATAGTACTATACTTTTTAGTGGGTTTGGAATTTCTAGTAAAAGTAAGCACCCTGAAGCCGCATGGAAATTTATTCAGTATCTCACATTAGCTAAAAATGAGGATTCAGTAAAATTTGGAAAGCATTTTCTGACAACCAGTAAATCAATTGCAGAAGCTACGGGCCAAAACACGGACCCAATTAAAAGCATATATATGGATGAGTTGAATTACGCTGTAAAGTCTTCCTTTGAAATTAATCCACTCTTTAACCTAGCGTGGATGGAAAATAACTTTATTCTAAGTAACGGACTCTTCACTGACCTTCTTACGACAGAGGACAAAGACATCCCTGCCAAGCTACACAAGCTTGCATTGGCGGTGGATCAAGAGATGAAACGCTTGAAACAGGCCGAAGATCAGCAGACTGAAAGCACGTCACCGTAATGTAAAAATATTAAAGCGAACTAGCAGTCTTTTCGTTTTGTTCAACTAATGCAAAACGAGGGAGTGGAGAAGCTAGCTTCGTGCCAGCTTCTCTTTTGGTTTATTGATTTAAACGGCTTTGGTGCAACAATTGCACCAAAGCCATTAAACGAACAAATCAACACCAAATCCAACAAAATACACCTATTTTCTATTTCACCTTTATATTATAATTTTACTACATATATAAAAAAGGTGGAAAATTATGATAAAAAACAAAATGCTGCTGATTATCATAATCCTTTTAATTGCTGTTTCTACGTCCTCTTGCAATGAATCAGAGCAACTAACAGAGCACATCGAGATTCATTTTCATGCTCCTATTACTTCGGATGGTAGTCCCAATTCATTTTTTACAATGCCTGACCAGGAAACCATTTCAAATTTTCACAAATTGAACCCGTTGATCACGGTCATCGTCGATGACGATGGTATTATTAACAACGTTTATTCAATGGATGAATTTAATAAACTGCTTGAAAGTGATAGGTCTCCGGATATTGTTTCCATTTCCTCTCTTTTAGCCTTAAAGGCAAAAGGATCGTTATGGGATTTACGGCAGCTGCAACAAACATCAGGTTCGGAGGAAATAGATATTAATCAGGAAATTCTTGATTCCGCAATGAGTGACGGTAAATTGCCTATATTGCCCTATTCGGCTACTCCATATGCTGTGTTATATGATAAAAATCTTTTTGACGCAGCTCATATTCCCTATCCTCAAAACGACTGGACATGGGAAAAATTTAGAGAAATTTCAATGAAGTTAAGATTGAATTATTCTCCAATTATATATATGCCTTTGTCTTTGGATTGGCTAATGGCCGGAACCGGAAAAGGTTTGCTATCCCCTAACGGGGACACCTCTGTTGGGTATTTGGACAGTCCTGAAGCGATTCGTACGCTTCAATGGCTAAATGGCTATTTTCGCGATTTAAAACCATCAATTAATTATAATCACAGCTGCATAGGGATGTGTATTAGTTTATTTGGCGAGGATTGGAATCAACCAAATATTGAAAATAAATTAAGTGTTGCACCGCTGCCCCATTTTGAAAATGGAAAGCGGGGTAATCGGATAATTTTTGAAGGATTTGGAATTTCTCAGAAAAGTAAGCACCCTGAAGCTGCATGGAAGTTTATTAACTATCTCACTTTATCTAAAAATAGTGATTCATTCAAACTTGCAGATCGTGTTCTGACAACTAGCAATTCAATTGCAGAAGCTACGGGCCAAAGCAAGGATCCAGCCAAAAGCATATATATGGATGAGATGAATTACGCTGTAAAGTCTTCCTTTGATATTAATCCACTCTTTAATCAAGCATGGAATGAAAATCAATTTAATCTATATAATAAATTCAATGACCTTCTTACGACAGAGGACAAAGACATCCCTGCCGAGCTACACAAGCTTGCATTGGCGGTGGATCAAGAGATGAAACGCTTGAAACAGGCCGAAGATCAGCAGACTGAAAGCTCTTCACCGTAATGCAAAGATATTAAAGTGGGGATTGTCATGGTTGTTTTCATAATTACTGAGAACATGTATTAATTATTCAGAATAATGTAAGAATGATCAACATGTGATTTATAGCATGCTTTTTTTGCAGCCCAATTGGCAAGGATCATAAAACGACAACCATTAAAAAATTCATTTTATAAAGATATTCGCGATTTTGTGGTTTGATTATGCTGTCAAACCAAACAGTTTATTGATAAATTTAACATCAGAGAGGGCAGACGAATGTTTGTATTCGACCTGCCCCTTCCTTATCATGTGCATAACTTATCGCATAATGGTTGTATGAGCCATATGTATTCCTCGTTCTTCCATCATTTCTACTAGATTACGATAACTGAGGCTGTATTTTAGATACCATCTTATGGTTAGCAAAATAATCTCTGATTCAAATTGTTTGAACTTAAACAAATCTAATTCCGTTTCCAAAATAATAGCTCCATCCCATGTCTTCATTTCAATTATGGTAACATGAATTGAAGCTTGCACCACAACCCGATAACCGAAAAAAAGACTAAGATCGATACATTTTGAATGATATCGGTCTCAGTCTTTTTTATTTGAATGCTCAAGAATCCGAAACAAGATTGCTTTAATGTTTTCTGCATCCTTTACCGAAAGTTCACCCATAGATCTTTTGACCAGATCAGCATTTATGGTAAATATCCGATTTACTTTTACAACGGA